>NZ_JBEYUH010000008.1:0-218361 GCF_040643435.1 Rhodococcus sp. NPDC047139 | reverse complement strand
GCCAGATGGTTACCGAACCGGTCGCAGTCCTCCGCAA
The DNA here is from genome assembly GCF_040643435.1 of Rhodococcus sp. NPDC047139. Taxonomy (NCBI): domain Bacteria; kingdom Bacillati; phylum Actinomycetota; class Actinomycetes; order Mycobacteriales; family Nocardiaceae; genus Rhodococcus; species Rhodococcus sp. NPDC047139. The sequence goes on along the minus strand of NZ_JBEYUH010000008.1, from coordinate 218,324 downwards.
ACGACATGATCGTCGCAACCTCTCGTTGAGAGTGTTGCGACGATCATGTGAACCCGCCCTCACGGGCGCCGGGGTCCTGTCGTATCCGTAGCGCTGTGCGAGCAGGGCCGCAGTGGAGTCGGTAGTACCGTGAGACCGCTACGGCTCTCCGTGTGAGCAGCCACACCACCCGACATCCGCGGAAAGGCTCAGCCACGTGACCATCGCCGTGACCGGCTCCATCGCCACCGACCACCTCATGCGCTTCCCCGGCAGATTCGCCGACCAGCTGCTCGCCGATCAGCTCGCACACATCTCCCTCAGTTTCCTCGTGGACGATCTCGTCGTCCGACGTGGCGGAGTGGGGGGAAACATCGCGTTCGCCATGGGTGTCCTCGGGGGAGCGCCGGTGCTCGTCGGAGCGGTCGGCGCCGACTTCACCGAGTACCGCACGTGGCTCGAGGACCACGGGGTCGACTGTTCGTCCGTCCACGTGTCGCACAGCGCGCATACCGCCCGGTTCGTCTGCACCACCGATCTGGACATGGCGCAGATCGCTTCCTTCTATCCCGGCGCGATGTCGGAAGCACGGGAGATCTCCCTCGCCGAGGTCGTCCGGAAACACGAGGTCGACCTCGTGCTGGTCGGCGCCAACGACCCCGACGCGATGATCCGCCACACCGCCGAGTGCCGGCGGCTGGGTATCCCGTTCGTGGCCGACCCCTCCCAGCAGCTCGCCCGGCTGGACGGCAAGCAGGCAGAAGAGCTCATCGACGGTGCCGAGTACCTGTTCACCAACGAGTACGAGTGGGGTCTGCTGCAGCAGAAGACCGGCCTGACCGAGGACGAGATCGGGGCGAAGGTCGGCATGCGCATCACGACCCTGGGCGGCAACGGCGCGAAGATCGTCGACTCCGAGGGCAACTGGGTACAGGTCGGTGTCGTGCCCGAACGCGCGAAGGTCGATCCGACGGGTGTCGGCGACGCCTTCCGCGCCGGTTTCCTCCTGGGTCACCGCTCGGGTCTGAGCATCGAACGCGCCGCGCAGCTCGGCTCTCTCGTCGCCGTGCATGTCCTCGAGACCACCGGCACGCAGGAGTGGACCTTCGACCGGACCGACGCGCTCAAGCGTCTGTCGGACGCTTACGGAGCCACCGCAGCCGAGGAGATCGCCGCCGTTCTCTGACCGCATCCGGTCCGTGACACACAACGGCCGCGAGCTCGTCCACATGGATGCTCGCGGCCGTTCGTGCCGTTGGCCGCGGAATCAGATCTCGACGGGGTAGGCCGGCTCCTGGATCTGCGGCACGATCCGCTGCTCGACGAAGATGCCGTGCCAGATCATGAACACCAGCAGCGTCCACAACCGGCGGCTGTGGTCGATCGGACCGGACCGGTGGTCGTCGAGCATCTTCGCGACCGCGGCCTTGTCCAGAAGGTGATCGGTCTGGGATTGCGCGATCACCTCGTGAGCCCAGTCGAACAACTCTGTACCGGCGAGCCAGTGCCGCAGCGGCACGGGGAAGCCGAGCTTCGCCCGGTGCAGCACGTGCGGCGGGACGATTCCCTCGAGTGCCTGCCGCAGTGCGTACTTGGTGGTGTTCTTGGTGATCTTCTGATCCAAGGGCACCTGGGAGGCCACCCGGAAGACCTCGGAATCGAGGAAGGGCACCCGCAGTTCGAGGGAGTTGGCCATCGTCATCTTGTCGGCCTTGACCAGGATGTCGCCGCGCAGCCAGGTGAACAGATCCAGATGCTGCATGCGCGCGACCGGATCCCAGCCGGCCGACTGCGCGTAGATCGGCGCCGTGACGTCCTGGTGGGTCCACTCGGGCCGGAACTCACGCAGCACCGAGCGCAACTGTGCGTCGTTGAAGCTGCGGGCGTTGCCGTAGTAGCGCTGCTCGAGCGTCATCGAACCGCGGTGGAGCAGGCTCTTGCCTCGGGTGCCCTCCGGAATGCGCTCCGACAGCTTCCCTGCGGCTCGTCGCAGAGCGGGCGGAAGGAACTCGAAAGAACGCAGCGAGAGCGGCTCGCGATAGATGGTGTAGCCACCGAACAACTCGTCTGCGCCCTCACCGGAGAGCACGACCTTGACGTGCTTGCGGGCCTCTCGCGCGATGAACCACAGCGGCACGAGCGCGGGGTCGGCCACCGGGTCGTCGAGATACCAGACGATCTCCGGGATCGCCGCGGCGAACTCGCTGGGGGAGACCACCCGCACGATGTGCCGGGCACCGATCGCCGCAGCCGACTCGGCTGCGACGTCGACCTCCGAGTAACCCTCCCGCTCGAAACCTGCGGTGAAGGTGATGAGCTTCGGATTGTGCTGCATCGCGAGTGCCGCGATGGCGGTGGAGTCGATGCCGCCCGAGAGGAACGAGCCGACGGTCACGTCGGCACGCATGTGTTTGGCGACCGAGTCCTCGAGAGCTTCCGCGATCTCGCGATAGCGATCCTGCTCGCGGCCGGCCGCGAAGGGCCGGACCGGGAAGGTTGGGTGGAAGTACCGCGTGATCTCGGGCTCGGCACCCGGGGTGAGACGTGCGTAGCAACCCGACTCCAGGCGGCGGATCTGCCGGTGCAGTGTCTCCGGTTCGGGAACGTACTGCAGCACGGTGTAGTGCTCGACCGCACGAGGATCGAGCTCGGTGCCGATACCGATGAGATCGGCGAGTTCGAGCAGGCTCTTCTTCTCGCTGCCGAAAGCCGTCCCCCCGGTGCCCGTCGCGAGGAACAACGGCTTGATGCCGAACGGGTCGCGGGCGACGAACAGTTCGCGAGTGTGGGTGTCCCAGATCGCGAAGGCGAACATGCCGCGCAGTCGCTGGACCGCGCGCACCCCCCAGTGGTGATAGGCAGCGACGATCGCCTCGCTGTCACCCTCGGTGGCGAAGGAGGTGCCGAACGTCTCGGTGAGCTCCTTACGCAGTTCGAGATAGTTGTAGATCTCCCCGTTGAAGGTCAGCGCGTAGCGGTCCGGCTGCTCCGGAGGGCCCCAGCGCAGCGGCTGGTGCGAGTGCGCGATGTCGATGATCGACAACCGATTGAATCCGAAGACGAGGTCGGCGTCGTGCCAGGTGCCGTGCTCGTCGGGCCCGCGATGGCGCAGGCAGTGCATCGCGGAGTCCACCTTCGCGACGGCGTCGTCGCTGGTGCCGTCAGTGGTCAGAAACCCGAGCAATCCGCACACGCGTGGGGTACCTCATTCCGGTCGAGGGTGTCGCGAACGAACCCCGATGGGTGCCGGCGCGGGACACCGCACCGCGCCCGGCACCGGGAACTACCACTCGGGGTCCGGCGTTGGTTCTACCGAAGTATGCCGCAGACGGTCGAGGCGGGCAGGCGCGCCCGTGCTGTGGACGGCGTACGCGTCCGATTCGCGAAAACGGGACGTCACGGCGGGGGTCTTCGGGTCGAAACGCCCACTCCGCCACTTTCTTCGTGCCCCGGCGGTGGATAGTGGCCGGGTTTGGTCTACGCTGCGTAGTAATTGGGCCGGCCCTCCGGGTGTGCCCTAGTGGAATTGCGGCGATCAGGAAGGCGTGAACGTGGCGCAAGGTCGGATCCTTCGGCGGTTCGGGCTCGCAGCATCACTCGGCATTGCAGCCTTGGTGCTGACCGGGTGCTCGAGCGAAGAAATCCTTCGTTTCGGCTGGCCGGAGGGCATCACTCCTCAGGCCGAGCGTATGCGTGAACTGTGGACGTGGTCGGCTGTCGCCGCCCTCGTCATGGGAATTCTCGTGTGGGGACTCACCTTCTGGGTGGTCATTGCTTACCGGCGCCGGAAGGACGACCCCGAGTTCCCTCGTCAGACGGCCTACAACGTGCCGCTCGAGCTGGCCTACACCGCGGCGCCCTTCGTCGCCGTGTGTGTCCTCTTCTACTTCACGGTCGTGGTCCAGAACTACGTCCTGGAGAAGGAAGACAACCCGAACGTCGTGGTCGACGTGACGGCATTCCAGTGGAACTGGAAGTTCGGCTACCGGACGATCGATCTTCAGGACGGCAGCGAGCCGTACAACGGCATCGACGAGGTCGCCCAGGATTCGGTCGCACTGCAGCCGTTCGATCCGGCGGCTGCCCACGGCGAGGATCACGAGGCCCCGGGCCCGATCCACGGCAAGCCGACCGAAGACCTGTCCTACCTGCGCTACGACAAGATCGAGACGCTCGGCACCAGCGAAGAGATCCCGGTGCTCGTGCTTCCCACCGGTAAGCGCATCGAGTTCTACCTCGCTTCGTCCGACGTCATCCACTCCTTCTGGGTGCCGGAGTTCCTGTTCAAGCGCGACGTGAACCCGAACCCGGTCGAGAACAACGCCGACCCCGTCTTCCAGATCTCCGAGATCGAACGCGAAGGCTCCTTCGTCGGCCGGTGCGCCGAGATGTGCGGCACCTACCACGCGATGATGAACTTCGAGGTCCGCGCCGTCAGCCCGGAGGACTTCGCCCGGTACATCGAGCTCCGTAAGCCGGTCGAGGACGGCGGCGAGGGCCTGTCGAACGCTCGCGCGCTCGAAGCCATCGGCCAGAGCCCGATCGCAACCTCGACGACTCCGTTCAAGACCGACCGCACCGACCGGTCGGCGACCGTCGCCGCAGGCGAGTGACGGCCACCTCCTCCGACAAGGACAAGTGCTGATATGAAGATCGAAGCCAAGCTCTTCGAGGTCGTGACGGTGTTCTTCGTGCTCGTCGCCATCGTGTACGGCACGTTCACCGGACTTTCGGAAAGGGGCATCGAGTGGGCGGGCCTGACGGCCATCGTCCTCTCGGCCGGCCTGACGCTCATCGTCGGAACGTACTTCCGTTTCGTCGCCCGGCGTCTCGACACCCGCCCCGAGGACTACGAGGACGCGGAGATCAGCGACGGCGCAGGCGACCTCGGGTTCTTCAGTGCCGGTAGCTACTGGCCCATCCTGCTCGCCGGTGCGGCTGCCTTCGCCGCCATCTCGCTCGCCTTCTTCCAGCCGTGGTTGATCGTTGTCGCGGTTGCGCTGATCATCGCCGCAGCCGCAGGACTGGTGTTCGAGTACCACATCGGACCCGAGAAGCACTGATCCGACTCTCTCGACGCCAAGGGGCGCCGCACCTTCGGGTGCGGCGCCCCTTGCGTTCTCTCCGGCTCAGGATCCGGCTCGGCGAGTGCCGAGGACGGCGTCCGCGGTCGCCGCGACCGTCCGATCGGGATCGCCGGTCAGCGCGAACAGAGCATCCTCGGCCGCTGCCCCGGGAATCTCCGCGAGAGCCTGCGTGAGACGCAGACGTACGGGGACCGCAGCGGCCTCGTCGAGCACCCGCTGCACGGATCGGACGATGTCGGCGGGTCGAATCGACCGGTCGGCGAGCCGTCCCAGCACCTCGGCGGCCTCGACGTCCGAGCGGCCCTCGACGATCATCTCCAGGAGGACCGGGGCGGCCTCTCCCACACCCCGCGATCCGAGTGCCAGAGCCGAGGTGGTCCGTACGTGCGGGTCGTCGTCGTCCAGTGTCTCGGTCAGAAGTGCGGAGGACTCGGGGAGGTGCAACTCCGCGAGCGCGGCGATCGCCCGTCGCCGTACCGGCGCCTCCGTCGAACGCAGCCCGACGGCCAGTTCCGGCAGCGCTGCCTCCGGGGCCCGTGCGAGCGACCATCGCAGAGCGCCCGCCACGTTGGGATCGTCTTCCGCAAGAACAGCCCGGGCCAGCGCCACGACCGGCAGCGTCGCGGCCTCGTCCTGGGACAGGATCGCCTGCTGGCGACGGGAACCGGAGTCGGATTCGAACGCGCGGAGCAGTGCGACGAGGCGCAGCACGTCGTCCCACCCGCCCGGAGAAGCGGAGCCGACGCCTTCGAGCCGGGCGAGCAACTCGGTCTCGGTGGCGATCCGCTCGCGCGTGTTCCGGATCAGTTGCTGTACCAGCTCTGCCGGGGCGAAGCCCGGTTCCTCCAGTGCGCGTCCGACCTCGGTCAGTGACAGCCCGAGACTCCGGAGACTTTCCACGTGAAAGAGCCGCCGGAGATCGTCGACGTTGTACTCGCGGTAGCCACCGGACGTTCTCCCCGTCGGCGTGACCAGTCCGAGGCGGTCGTAATGACGCAGCATGCGCGTGCTGATACCGGACCGCTGTGCGACCTCACCGATCAGCACCGTCTCACCCCCGCTTCCCGTCCGTGCCCGTGACAGCGACGCGTGTCGCGGTCTCCAGCGAGAGCGCGAATGCGCTGTCGGGATCGACGCGGATCCGCTCGGTGGCCCGGGCATGAGCGCGGACGCGAGGGTCGGGGTCGGCGAGCGCCGCTTCCAGTACCGGAACGGCCGCATCGTCGAGCGCCGCGAGAGCGCGAGCGAGGCTGAGCTGCAGGTCGTGGTCGCCGCGGCCCAGTTCGGCGCCGAGAGCGGCAGCGAGACGCCTTTCCGAGCCTGCTGGGACGAGTGCGACTGCGGCTCGCCACGCGCTGCGGGCAACCTCGTCGTGCTGGTCGTGAACCATGCCCGACACCGCCGGCCAGGCACGCGGGTCGCCGATCTTGGACAACGTGTGCAGGGCCTGGCTGCGAGCCTGCCGGTTGCCGGAGTCGAGTTCTGCGAGCAGCAGCGGAACGGTCAGCTGTGCAGGAAGGCGGCACAGCGACCAGGTCAGCATGTCGCGGACGAAGAAGTCCGGTTCCAACGCGCACCGGTCGACGAGGGTCCGCGCGAACCCGGGGTCGGCTGCGGTGCCGATCTCGAGCGCCGCACGCAGGCGGACGGTCGAGTCGGGGGCGGCCAGGGCGTCGGCCGGGCCGCGGTCCGGTGATTCACGGTGTGTGTTCATGGAAGACACCTCCTTCACCGGCCCATTCGAGCGCTTGTCACAGTGTCAAGGTCAAGTGGCACTTCGACGGTATCCGGTGGGGGAGGGGAGAGTCCGGGAACGACGACCGGGGCCCCGGACCGTGAAGGTCCGGGGCCCCGTCAGGAGACGATGCCGCGTATCAGTGCGACTTGTCGGGCAGCTGTGCTGCGCCGTCGCCGTCGCCGTGGACGCGCTCCTGGTACTCACGGAGCGTGTTCCGCAGCTCGAGCTCTGCTTCGTGGTGCGCGGCCTCGAGAGCAGCCGACTCGTCGGCCGGGTCGGGGCTCCACCAGCTACCGGCGCCCGGCTTGCCCGCGCTGCCGAGACGGTTCATGCGCTTCGGGATCGCCGCACCCTGGTATTCGAGCGGAATCGGGTGGCCATGGTCGTCCACCGGGCCGAGCGGCTGGTGGATCTCGATGTACTCACCGGTCGGCAGGCGACGGACGATGCCCGTCTCGATGCCGTGCTCGAGCACCTGACGGTCGCTGCGCTGCAGACCCAGGCAGAACCGGTACGCGATGTAGTACGCGAGCGGAGGCAGCACCACCAGACCGATACGGCCCATCCACGTCGTCGCGTTGATGGAGATGTCGAACTTGAACGCGATGATGTCGTTGACGCACATGATCGTGGCGACGAGGTAGAACGCCAGGGCCATGAAGCCGAGTCCGGTGCGGACGGGAACGTCGCGCGGACGCTGCAGCAGGTTGTGGTGCGCATCGTCCTTCGTGAACTTCTTCTCGATCCACGGGTAGATCGTGAGGATGACGAACACCAGGCCCATGATCAGCGCGATCCAGAACGGCTGCGGGATCGTGTACCGGTCGAACAGGTACAGCTCCCAGGCCGGCCAGATACGGGCCAGACCGTCCGTCCACATCATGTAGATGTCCGGCTGCGAACCGGCGGAGACCTGTGACGGGTTGTACGGACCGATGTTCCAGACCGGGTTGATCTGCAACAGTCCGGACATCAGAGCCAGCACTGCGAAGGTCATCGCGAAGAACGCGCCCGACTTGACGGCGAAGACCGGGAGGATGCGCACACCCACGACGTTCTGTTCCGTACGGCCGGGGCCGGGGAACTGCGTGTGCTTCTGGTACCAGACCAGCGCGAGGTGCGCGGCGATCAGGGCCAGGATGATGCCGGGGACGAGCAGCACGTGCAGCACGTAGAAGCGCGGGATGATCAGCTCGCCGGGGAAGTCCCCGCCGAAGATCGCCCAGTGCATCCAGGTGCCGATGACCGGGATACTCAGCGTGATGCCCGAGAAGGCCGCGCGAAGACCCGTGCCCGAGAGCAGGTCGTCGGGGAGCGAGTAGCCGAAGAAGCCTTCGAACATCGCGAGGATGAGTAGCAGCGAGCCGATCACCCAGTTCGCCTCACGCGGGCGCCGGAATGCGCCGGTGAAGAACACGCGGAGCAGGTGCACCACGATCGAGGCGGCGAACATCAGTGCTGCCCAGTGGTGGATCTGTCGCACGAACAGACCACCGCGGACCTCGAACGAGATGTTCAGTGTCGTCTCGTAGGCGCGGGACATACCGACGCCGCGGAGCGGCTGGTACACGCCGTCGTAGGTGACGTGGGCCAGCGACGGATCGAAGAAGAGGGTGAGGTAGACACCCGAGATCAACAGGATGATGAAGCTGTAGAGCGCGATCTCACCCAGCAGGAACGACCAGTGGGTGGGGAACACCTTGTTGATCTGGCGACGGATGCCCGCGGACAGGTGGTAGCGAGAATCGAGATTCTCGCCGATCTGTGCGGTGCGGGACGGGGTTGCAGTACTCACGGGCGACGCTCCCAGAATGCCGGGCCGAGTGCCTCGATGAAGTCACCGTTGGCGACCAGGAAGCCCTCTTCGTTCACTGTAATCGGAAGCTGCGGCAGTGCGCGAGCAGCGGGACCGAAAATCGGCTTGCCGTACTCCAGTGCATCGAACTGCGACTGGTGGCACGGGCACAGGATGCGGTGCGTCTGCTGCTCGTAGAGCGAGGTGGGGCAGCCGAGGTGCGTGCAGATCTTCGAGTATGCGAAGTAGTCGCCGTAGTTGAAGCTCTCCTGGCCCTTGCGCTTGACGACGCGCTCGGCGTCCTCGGTGCGCAGACGGATCAGCATGACCGCATTACGGATGCCGCGAAGGCTCTGCAGCAGCGCGTGGTCGTCGCCACGATCGGACTCGCGGAACGGGAAGACCGTCTCCATGCCGCCGGCATCGAGATCCTCCGGACGCACCAGGACGATGTCCTGAGGGCGTCCGGTGTCGCGGCGCAGGTAGATCGTTTCGCCCGGGTAGCGCGGCGTCCAGCCCGACGTCCACAGCGACGACTCGTCACCCTGTGCCCACGGGTTCTTGATCAGACCGCCGAGCGGCATGATCAGACCCAGGCCGAGAGCGCCGCCGCCGAAGATGGCGGTCCGCTTGATCAGCTTGCGGCGGGGGAGCGTCGACGTCTCGAGCGAGTCGGCGAGCTCGGCGGCGATCGTCTTCTTGTCGACCTCGGACGATCCGCCGTCGTGCCGATCCTGGATCGACACCTCTTCGGGGATGAACTTCTTCGTGAACTGCACCGCACCGATGCCGATACCGAGGATGGACAGACCGAGGGTCAGGCCCAGCATCGGGGTGTAGAGGCTGTACCAGTTGTAGTTCGGGTCGCCGATGCCCTGGTACTCCCACGGCCAGAACAGGAAGATCGCGATGAACGCGAGACCCGAGACGCCTGCGAGGGCGAACCAGAAGGCGACATTGCGCTCGGCCCGCTTCTCGGCGCGGGTGCCCTCGACGGGCCACCGATCCTTGCGGAACGCGACGTCGACACCGTCGAGGTTCGTGCCGAGCGTGACCAGATCGTCCCGGCTCATCCGGTCGAGGTCTTCGACCGTGTGCTTGTTCGGCGTTTCGTCGCCATTCATGACCTTGCTCCGATCCACAGCGCAGCGCCGACGACGGCGACAATGCCGACGACCCACATGGTCGGCCCCTCGGCACCGGGACCGAAGCCGCCGAGCCCGTATCCACCCGGGTTCTTCGTCTCACTGACGGACTTGATGTACGCGATGATGTCCTGCTTCTCCTCGACCGTCAGCTGGCGATCGGAGAACTTCGGCATGTTCTGGGGGCCGGTGAGCATCGCGGTGTAGATCTGCTGCTCGTTGGCAGGATCCAGGTTCGGTGCGAACTTGCCGGACGACAGCGCTCCGCCGCGTCCGGTGAAGTTGTGGCACGACGCGCAGTTCTGGCGGAACAGTTCCGAACCGCGGCCGATGTCGTTGCCGCGCAGCGAGGACTGGGAGATCTCGCCGTTCTCGTCGCGGATGACCGTCGGGCCTCCGCCGTTCGCCTGGATGTACGCGCCGAGCGCATCGGTCTGGGCGGCGTCGAACTTCGGGTCCTTGCGCAGCGCCTGGGCCTCGTTGCGCATCATCGGCATGCGGCCCGAGGAGACCTGGAAGTAGACGGCGGCCTCGCCGACGCCGATCAGGCTGGGGCCGCGGTCCTGGACACCCTGCAGGTTGACACCGTGGCAGGTCACGCAGGAGGTCTCGTAGAGCTGCTGGCCCTCGCGGATCAGGGCGCTCTGGTCGTCCTGCGCGGTGGCGACCTGCGGAGAAGGCGTCAGTGCGGAGGCGATGAAGCCGGCACTGAGGAGACCGAGCGCGAGGACCAACGCTCCGGTGACACGCCGGCGCATCTTGCGCTGGCGGCGGGACTTCGCAGCGTCGGCTGCAGAGGATCGACCGGGCATGTCACCCTCGGAGAGAGGTGGGGATGAACTCATCTGTATCCCTTTTTTATGTCGGGACGGACTGGACGTCAGGGGGCTGCCTGGGCGTTCAGCTGGCTAACGGATGAAATAAATCGTGGCAAACAGCGCGATCCAAACGATGTCGACGAAGTGCCAGTAATACGAAACGACGATGGCTGCAGTGGCCTGCGCAGGGGTGAACTTGCTGACCCGTGTGCGGAACAGCAGGAACACGAACGCGACGAGACCGCCGATGACGTGCAGGCCGTGGAAGCCGGTGGTCATGTAGAACACTGAGCCGTACACGCTGCCCGAGATGGTCGTGCCGTCCTTCACCAGGGTGATGTACTCGTAGCCCTGGCCGAGCACGAAGAAGGTGCCCATCGCGAGGGTGATGATGTACCACCGCCGCAGGCCGAAGACGTCGCCGCGTTCGGCAGCGAACACGCCCAGCTGGCAGGTGAAGGAGGAAGCGATCAGCACCGCGGTGATCGGTACCGCCAGCCACAGGTTCAAGTGGGTGGGCGGCGGCGGCCACATGCCCTCCGGGGCCTGTGCCCGTGCCACGAAGTACATGGCAAAGAGCCCTGCGAAAAACATGAGCTCGCTGGACAACCACACGATTGTGCCGACGCTGACCAGATTGGGCCGGTTCAACGAGTGCACGCGCTGTGTGATTGCAGATCCTGAAGTCCCTACTGCGCTCGTCACGCTGGCTAGTATGACCCGTCGTAGTACGTCTTGGGCAATCGGGGCCGAAATCGGCGCGTCCGTGGTGGTCTCGGACTTGGATTTCACCAGGTGGCGTCTGCGGAAGGGCACTCGGGAAGGTGCTCGCGAGAGTGCGCCGCGAGGCATTTCGGGGCCCCGCGGACCCCATGCGATCGTGGTGTCATGAGTACCGGAAAAGGTCTTCGAGGGTGGCTGCGTTCTCTGGGGCGCCGGCGCAGCGAACCGCTCGACGTGAACCGGGCCGATCTGGTCGTGGTGGTCTCGTCCTTCGACGATGCGGAGGCATGTTCCACGGCGCTCGAACGAGCGGCCGAATCCACGCCCTCGTGGCAGGCCGGCGAGGAGGCGGTTCTCCGGCACCACCTGACCCTGCCGGCGGATGCGGTGGACCGGGCCACCGAACTTGCCGGGCAGGACGGCTACGTCGCCGCCGGACCCGCCGGACGCCTCCCGTCGGCTACCGCCGATCACGTCTCCCTGATCCTGCAGCGCGTGCAGATCCTCGACGCGCTGCACTGCGCGCAGGAGAAGTCGCGGATGGCCTCGCTCGCCCAGCGGCTCGGGGGTACGGCGCTGGGATGGGACGCCCTGCAACCGCCGAGTTCCGCTGGCTAAGCTGACCGGTCGGAGGGCACGCCGGTGCCCGGTGAGGAGCGACATGCGGCGAGGGCGGGTGCGATGAACGCGACGCGAAACGCGGACGAGGTGACGCAGAACTGGCCCTCCGTGCTGGGAGTGCTCACGTCCGGGCAGGATCTGTCCGCTTCCGAGGCACGGTGGGCGATGGCGGAGATCTTTTCCGACAACGCCACGCCTGCCCAGATCGCAGCATTCGGTGTCGCACTGAAGATGAAAGGTGAAACTCCCGACGAAGTGCGGGCGCTCGCCGACACGATGCTCGACTACGCCCGTCTGGTGCCGGTCGACGGAGACGTCGTCGACATCGTGGGCACCGGGGGCGACCGGGCGAACACCGTCAACATCTCCACCATGGCTTCGCTCGTCGTGGCCGCTGCGGGTATTCGCGTCGTCAAGCACGGCAACCGTGCCGCCTCGTCGAAAAGCGGAGGCGCCGACGTGCTCGAGGCTCTGGGAGTGCACATCGCTCTCGGACCCGACGAGGTGGCACGTTCGGTTTCCGAGGCGGGAATCGGGTTCTGCTTCGCGCCTGTCTACCACCCGGCCCTGCGCTTCGCGGCCGCCCCGCGCAAACAGATCGGCATCCCGACGGTCTTCAACGTTCTCGGCCCGCTCACGAACCCGGCCCGCCCGAGTGCCGGTCTGATCGGATGTGCCTTCGAACCTCTCGTCGCCACCGTGGCCGGTGTGGTCGCGCAACGCGGCAACTCCGCTCTCGTCGTACGCGGGGACGACGGACTCGACGAACTGACCACCTCGACGACGTCGACGGTCCACATCGTGCGTCACGGTGAAGTGCGGGTCGTGACCCTCGATCCGCGCGACCTCGGTATCGACCGGGTTCCGCTCGAAGCGCTGCGTGGCGGCGACGCCGACGAGAACGCGACGATCGCGCGGGCGGTTCTGGCAGGCGAGAAGGGTCCGGTGCGCGACGCCGTCCTGCTGAACGCGGCCGGGGCGATTGCAGCGTTCCGTGGCGTCGACGGTGTTCTCGAGGACGCACTCGTGGCAGGTCTCGAGACAGCGGCGCAGGCGATCGACAGTGGCGGCGCTGCGGCGGTCCTCGCACGATGGGCGGAGGTCACCACGCGACTCGGTTCCGCGTCCGCAGAATAGATAAGGACACGGGAGACCACTACGGGCCCGCACTGCACAGTGCGGGCCCGTAGTGCGCGGTGCGCAGTACCGTCAGTTCCCGATCGAGAAGCCGGCTTCGACGTCCGCACTCGAGTACGACTGGAACGCGATGTGGGTGACGGTCTTCGTCACGCCTTCGATCTTGTTGATCCCCCGGGTGACGACGTCCGCGATCTTCTCGTGGTCGCGGACCCGGACCACCGCGACAAGATCGACGTCTCCGGCGCAGGAGTACACCGTGTCGACGCCGTCGAGGTCGGCCACCGCCTGTGCGGTCTCAGGGATAAGGTGCGCCTCGGCATCGATCAGGACGATCGCGTTGATCATGGGGTCTCCTTCAACCTTCCTCGGGGATTGCATCAGCCTATGCGGTGGGTCGCGTCCGCGGAGAGGAGCCTGTTGACGGCACGGGCGTCGCGCGCGAGTTCGGCCCACGCGCTCCATCGCCCCGCACCCCGCGCCGGTTCGCACCAGCCGTGGCTCGCACGGACGATACGGACACCCTCGTCGTCCAGCCACCGGGCGACGAGCCCGATCTCCTCCGGGGATGCTCCGCGGAGCGGACCCGGTGACGGGCGCACCGTCTCCGCAGCGGCGACGATCGCCTCCACGACCGGCATCGGACGCACACCGCGTGGCGCAGTCCCGGCGGAGGCGAGCCGGCCGGCGCGGATCACGGCGAAGTCCCACCCGCCTTCGGCTCGTGGGCGCGCGGCGACGAGTTCGTCCACGGCCGCCAGCGCTGCGAGGCGTTGTGTGCGTCGTAGGGCGACCAGCGCAGCCGCGAGCCGGTCGCGCAGGCGGGCGGCGTTCTCGAACAGCTGGTCGCGCACCAGTGCGGCAAGGCGATCGTGCACCGCGTCGACGGCGTCGTGGGCGGTCCCGCGGACGACCGCGCACACGCGCTCGACCTGTGCCGCGTACGCGGAGGCGTCCTGGATGCCGAAGGGTGCCGCCGCACAGCCTCCGACGGCCGTGGGGAGGCAGCGGTCGCCGTGGTGGGCCGTACGGCCGATCTTGCGTGTACACGTCCGCAGCCCGCACATCTCCGCAAGAAGCGCCGCGACGTCGGCGGCGTCGGCGCGCACCGAGAACGGGCCGATCGCGTCGGGGCGGGGAGTGCGGCTCACGGCGAGACGTGGGAACGGCTCGTCGGTGAGGACGATCCACCAGCCGCGCATCGGATATTTCGACCTGCGGTTGTAGGGAGGTGTGTGGGCCGCGATCAGCCGGAGTTCACGCACGCCCGCCTCGAGTCCGTGGGCGCACTCGACGTGGTCGATGCGGGTGGTGAGGGCGACCATCTCACGTAGCCGCGGTCGCGTCTCGGAGCCGGTGAAATAGGTCCGGACGCGTCGGTGCAGATCGACGGCGGTGCCGACGTAGAGCACCTCGTCGGAGGGACCCCGAAACATGTACACGCCGGGTTTGCGGGGAAGGTGCGCTGCGAGTGCGCGTTTGGCACGTTGTTCGGCGGTGACCACCGGGAGGTAGTCGCGTAGCTCGGTGAGGCTGTGTACGCCTTGATTGCCGACTCGCTCGATGAGGGCGTGCAGGACGTCCACCGTGGCACGCGCATCGTCGAGGGCGCGGTGGGTAGGCGTGGTCGAGACGCGGAACAGTTCCGCGAGTGCGGCGAGCTTGACCGACGGTGCCTCGTCCCGTCCGAGTACGCGACGGGCGAGTTTGACGGTGCACAGCACCTGGAAACGTGGCCACGCCAGTTCGCACCGTGCGGCGGCGGCCTTGAGGAATCCGACGTCGAAACCCGCGTTGTGCGCGACGAGCACTGCCCCGGAGGCGAACTCGAGGAAGGCGGGTAGCACCTCCTCTATCTTCGGCGCGGCGTAGACCATCGCGGTGGTGATTCCGGTGAGCTGAACGATGTACGGGGGGATGGGGCGGCCCGGATCGACGAGAGTTGCGAACTCGCCGAGCACCTCACCACCGCGGATCTTCACCGCGCCGATCTCGGTGATGGCGTCCTCGGCTGCTCTTCCACCCGTGGTCTCGAGGTCGACGACGACGAAGGTGGTGTCGCGAAGGGGAGTGTCGAGCTCGTCGAAACCGAGTTGTACGCCGAGGGCGGAGGGTAGCGGCGAGGTCATGCGGCAGAGCCTAGAAAGCTGCACCGACAGCCCTTTCGGCGGCTCCGAACGGTCGGTGGAGAGGAGGATCACACCCCGTTTTTCAGGTCGCGCCGAGGGGTACCGGGGGTGCGAAAACAGACCGATCGGCCTCCGGTGCGCAATCGGGCGAACCGGATCGTTCCGTTCCGAACGGCATCACAGGACGCTACCGCTCTCACCTGGGGACTTCGTGCCGAATACGGGCGAATCGGGCGGCGTCCGCTGCCGTGGCCACCGCGCCGGCGTGCTGATGGGACCGCCCTGTTACCGCGCCGTTATCGGACTGTTGCACAGGCGGGAATCCAGCTGGGCGAATCGGCCCGAACGGGCGAACTGGGCCCTCGACCGGTCGACTTCATCGATGCCGTTTCGTAATCTTTTTGTGACCAAGCGGAGAGTTTTCCGGTCCACTCCCGGGCTGGAGCCGCGCGGTTACCGCCTAATCATTCCTTTCCGACTTCGGGGAGGGTGAGCCGGGGACCCACGTAGTTCTTGGGGTGAATCCCCTCCGCCCGTCGTGGCGAGGGGTAGGGCTGATCTTCCGGCCCGAACCCGTCAGCTAACTCGGTCGGCGGGTGAACGGAAGAAACGGAGAACATCCCCTCGTGGTCTCGAACAACAGCAAGCGCACCGCCCGCCGCGCCCTCGTCGCCGGTGCCATTGCTCTCGGAGCAGTCACCCTCTCGGCCGGCCCGGCGATGGCCGAGCCGATCAACATCCCGGGTGTCGGAACCTTCGACCTTCCTGCCGGTGTGACCGTGCCCCCGGAGGTCGCCCAGCTTCTCCCGCCGGCCCCCGAGAACGTCCCCACGACTCCGGTCGCTTCCTTCGCTGCTCCTTACAGTTCCGTCGGGCAGCGCGCTGCCGACGCCGCGCAGTCGAAGATCGGCGCTCCCTACGTCTACGGTGCCGCCGGACCGAACTCCTTCGACTGCTCCGGCCTCGTCCAGTGGGCCTTCAAGCAGGCCGGGCTCGACGTGCCGCGGACCAGCTACGAGCAGGCGTCCGCCGGTACTCCGGTCGACATCAATGCTCTGGCGCCCGGTGACGTCGTTTCCTTCTACGGTGGCAGCCATACCGGCATCTACATCGGTGGTGGCAACATCGTGCACGCGTCGACCTCGAGCCAGCCGGTCAAGATTGCGCCGCTGAACTCGATGCCCGTCGACGGCGCCCGTCGCTTCTGATCCGACCGCGCATCTGCGGTGAGGGTGGGTCCGGCACATGCCGGACCCACCCTTTCCGCCTTCTTTGAGCACAAACGGCGTCATTGCGCAGGGATACCCGCGAGTAGACACAAACCTATGCGGTTCCGTAACCTGATCGAGACCTTCGGGAAAGGATGCGAGCCCACGTGGTTTCCGACAGGACGAAGCAACTCGTTCGAATGCGGGCCGAGCGACATATCGGCCGACCGGCCGCGGTCGTCGTACTCGTGCTGATGATTCTCGGTTTCACCGTTTCGCCTGTCACGGCGCAACCGCCGGGGGACACTCCCACCGCTCGTCTCGAACATCTCGCCGACCTCTCGCGCCGGAGCGAGCAGGCAACCGAGGCGCTGCACAACGCGGGCGTGGATCTCGAAGCGAAGATCGCAGCCCGGCACGACGCAGAAGCACGCGCCGCCCAAGCCGACGAGGCTCTCCGTGTCGCGCGCGCGGACATCGCCCGCTTCAAGCCGACCGTCGACAAGCTCGCCCTGGCCAATTACCGCGGTGCGCGCACGAACCGGCTCTTCGCGGTCATGGTGAGCGACTCGCCCCAGCAGATGCTCGACCAGATGGTGCTGCTCGACGTCCTCGGCGCGCAGACCTCCCGCGAGGTCGAAGGTTTCCGGGCGGCCACCGCCGCTGCGGCCGAAGCGGCCGTGGCCGCGCAGCACGCCGCCGAGGAGGCACGTGCCGCCTCCGAACGGGCCCAGGTCCTCCGCGACGAACTCCAGCAGCGACAGGCCGAGCTCGAACAGCAGATCGAGGGCGTGCTCGATGCCTTCGAGGCACTGAGCGACGAGGAGAAGGCCGAACTCGCCGGCACCCCCTTCCCGCCGGGCCTCGACGCCGAGAAGATCATGCAGCACCTCGTTCCCGGCAGCAACGGCGCCGCGGTTCGTGCCGCGATGTCCCGCATCGGATCGCCGTACGTCTGGGGGGCGACCGGACCCGGCCAGTTCGACTGTTCGGGACTCATGGTGTGGGCCTACAAGCAGGTCGGTAAGACCCTGCCGCGTTCGAGCCAGGCCCAGGCACAAGGGGGAATTCCGGTCTCCCGCGCAAATCTGCAGCCGGGCGATCTCGTGATCTTCTACGACGACGCCTCCCACGTCGGCATGTACGTGGGCGACGGCAACATGGTGCACGCCTCGACCTTCGGCGTACCCGTGAAGGTCCAGTCGATCGACCGCTTTCCCTTCCACAGCGCTCGGCGGTACTGATCGGGCATTCCGGGACCGCCGCTGCCGAGGTCGCGCCGAGAGGACCCGGCGCGTCGACCTAGACTGACGCGGTGCCCGCGCGTTCGTCTTCCTCCGCCGGTACCCGTCGATGGGAGCGGCTCGGCCTCGCGGGGCTGGTGCTCGCCCTCGCCACGGCAGGGTTTCTGCTGGTCGTCGATCCGGCGGGGACCGGCGGCGTCGATACACAGGTACGCGCCGACCTGCAGATGGTGTTGGACGAGTGGGCCGACGCAGTCCGGACCGGAGACTCGGAGGCCCTCGGGACGCTGATCGACGATTCGTCGCCGGCGCTCCTCGAGGCCGAACGACAGCGGCTTGCCGCGCTCTCCTCGGTTCCCCTCGCCGATTTCGGTTACGAACTCGTACCCGAACCTGCGCTTCCGCTGTCCGGCGAGGCCGTCACTCGGTTCGGTGCCGACGAGGTACGGGCTCACCGGGTGCTCCTCAGGTACGCGGTCGACGGCATCGACGACGTTCCTACCCGCCGGCCGGTGACGATACTGTTCGTCCACCGCCCGCAGGGGTGGCGGATCGCCGACGATGCGCCGGTCCTCGCGGGTGCGGAAAGTGTGACCTGGCGAGGTCCGTGGGACCACGGACCGCTCCACGTCGCCGCGGTGCAGACCGAGGGCGGGCGGTCACTCGTGATCGGGCACCCGGACAACGCAACGTTCGTGGACCGGACGGCACGCGAGTTGCCCTCCGCCGTCGAGTCCGTCGACGAACTGTGGGGCGGCGACTGGC
The DNA here is from genome assembly GCF_040643435.1 of Rhodococcus sp. NPDC047139. Taxonomy (NCBI): domain Bacteria; kingdom Bacillati; phylum Actinomycetota; class Actinomycetes; order Mycobacteriales; family Nocardiaceae; genus Rhodococcus; species Rhodococcus sp. NPDC047139. The sequence goes on along the minus strand of NZ_JBEYUH010000008.1, from coordinate 199,935 downwards.
CGCGGCGTGCTCTGATCCTCGTGACCTCGACGCGAGAGGAGTTCACGCACCTCGTGGGCCCGCGACACGACGGCGACGACATCGCGGCAGTTGCAGTCTCCGACGATGTGGACCACGAACGCCGGATCGCCACCGGGCGTCGCATCGTCTTCAATCCGGCAGCAAGCGACCGGCTCGACGACACGACCCTGGCCGTGGTGCTCGCGCACGAGATGGTGCACGTCGCCGCGCGCGCCGACACCGTCGACGGTTCTCCCATGTGGATGCTCGAGGGTTTCGCAGACTACGTCGGTCATCGCACCGCCGCAGGCGATCCCGAGACCAGGGGAAGGACGGACGTGTGGCGGGTCGCGCCGACGCTGTCCGGGCAGGTCGCCTCGGCGGGAGCGCCGGACTCGCTACCGGCGGACGACGACTTCACCGGTGAGCGGTCTGCGCTCGCCTACGAGACGGCCTGGTCGATCGCCGCGTTCACTGCGGACGAGTTCGGGCACGACCGGCTCGTCGCGCTCTACCGTGCACTCGCCACGGGTCCCGTCCCGAGCGCCCGGCTCGACGCGGTGCTCACCGAGTTCCTCGGCGTCGATACCGCCGGTTTCGTGGACCGATGGGGAAGATGGCTGGACGAGCGCGTCCGCGACACCCGTTGACCGACCGCGGTCTCGCAGCTTCTACGGTGGACGCATGGCGCGGACCCTCCTGGTGACCAACGACTTTCCTCCCCGTCCCGGGGGCATCCAGTCCTATCTGCAAGCATTCGCGAATCAGCTGCCCGCCGACGACCTGCTCGTCTACGCGCCGCGCTGGCGTGGCGACAGCCACGTGAAGTTCGACGCACGGGCACCCTACGAGGTCGTTCGCCATCCCACGACGTTGATGCTTCCGACCCCGGACGTGGCGCGACGAGCTGCCCGGCTGCTCGTCGAACACGACTGCGACACCGTCTGGTTCGGGGCCGCCGCCCCCTTGGCGCTGCTGGCGCCGGTGATGCGCCGCGCCGGAGCACAGCGCATCGTGGCCAGCACGCACGGCCACGAGGTCGGGTGGTCGATGCTGCCCGGCGGACGGCAGGCATTGAGGCAGATCGGCGACCACACCGACACCGTCACCTACGTCAGTCGCTACACCCGCGGTCGGTTCGCCTCCGCGTTCGGCCCCGAGGCCGGCCTCGAACACCTGCCGTCCGGCGTCGACCCCGAGGTCTTCCGCCCGGATGCCGGAGCGCGTGCCGAATTACGTGCGCGCTACGGGCTCGGCGACCGCCCCACCGTGTTGTGCCTGTCGCGCCTCGTGCCGCGCAAGGGTCAGGACGTGCTCATCCGCGCGCTGCCGGAGATCCGGCAGCGCATCGACGGGGCCGTACTCGTCGTGGTCGGCGGCGGACCTTACGAGGCGCGACTGCGGGAGCTGGCGCGCCGGACCGGCGTGGAGCAGCACGTCGTGTTCACCGGTACGGTGCCGGCTGCCGAACTCGCCGCGCACCACACCATCGCCGACGTGTTCGCGATGCCGTGCCGCACCCGTGGCGGCGGTCTCGACGTCGAGGGACTCGGCATCGTCTACCTCGAAGCGTCCGCCACCGGCGTGCCGGTGGTGGCCGGACGCTCGGGGGGTGCCCCGGAAACGGTGCAGGACGGCCGGACGGGGTTCGTCGTCGACGGCAGGTCGGTGACAGCTGTTGCCACCGCGGTGTCCGGTGTCCTGGCCGATCCGGATCGTGCCGCCGCGATGGGCGCCGCAGGCCGGGAATGGGTTTCCGACGCCTGGCGGTGGGACGTTCTGGGTGCGAGATTGCGTGGCTATCTCGACGCCGCAACGCCGCCGACGGGGAGCATGGCGCCGTCGGCGGGGTGACCGGACAGCGCCGGCAGACGATATGTGAAGCTGTCCTGCGTGAGCAGCATCCAGGTGGCCGATCAGACCTTCGTAGCCGCGCCCCCCGAGCGCATCGCCGACGAGATCGCGGCGCCCGACAGGTGGCGTGCATGGTGGCCGGATCTCGCACTGACCGTGCGTGAGGACCGTGCAGAGAAGGGCATCCGGTGGACGGTGTCCGGCCCGCTCGAGGGAACGATGGAAGTGTGGATCGAGCCGGTCCTGGACGGCGGGGTGATCCACTACTTCCTGCACTGCGAACCGGTGGGTGTCGCGCCCGAGCGGGTCGCCGGTCTCGACCTCGCCGGAATGAACCGGACGCGGCGTGTCCAGGGAAAAGCGATGACCTTCGAGGTCAAGCAGCGTCTCGAGGCCGGTCGTCCGGCCGGTGAGCCACCACGTCCCTGACAGCCGACTCCCGATACCGTTGTTCCTGCGGTGTGTGATAGACCGTCGGAACGGGACGCACCGGGTGCACGCGAGGGACCGAGAAAGGGAGCCTTCACCACATGGCCGAGAAGACGAAGAGGTCGATCACCATCGACGCGCCGGCCGAGCGTGTCATGGCGGTCATCGCAGATTTCGATGCCTACCCCACGTGGGTGTCGGCGGCGAAGACCGTGGAGGTCGTGGAACTCCGCTCCGATGGACGGGCCGAGCGTGTGCGCTTCGTCCTCGACGCGGGCATCGTCAAGGACACCTACGTCCTGCGGTACAAGTGGGCACCCGACAACCGCGCGGTGAGCTGGGAACTCGAGAGCGGCGAGATCCAGAAGGCCCAGTCCGGCTCGTACATGCTGACCGAGACTCCGGACGGCGGCACGGTCGTCGACTACCAGCTGACGGTCGATCTCACGATCCCGATGATCGGACTGTTCAAGCGCAAGGCGGAGAAGGTCATCACCGACACCGCCCTCAAGGAACTCAAGAAGCAGGTCGAGGGCTGAACGGCAGCAACGACCCGGCCGCCGTGCGATGGTTCCTCGGCAAGGGCGGTGCCGGGAAGACCACGCTGGCTGCGGCCGATGCGCTCAGGACCGCCCGCGCCGGAGAATCCGTGCTCGTCGTATCCATCGACCAGGCACATTCCCTCGGCGACGTTCTCGACCTGCCCCCGGCCCGGAACCGGGCCACGGCCGGTGAGTCCGGTATCGGAACCGTCGAGGAGAACCTCGACATGGTGGAGATCGACTCGCTGCAGTTGCTGCGTTCGCGTTATGCCGTACTCGCATCGATGGCGGCGCTTGCCGGGGCACACGACCACGCCGACAGGTTCGACCTGCCGGAGCCCGACGAACTCACCGGACTGCCGGGAGTCCAGGAACTCCTGGTGCTCTCGGAGGTAGCGCGGCTCGCGGGCACCGGCCGGTGGACCCGCATCATCGTCGATGCCCCGGCTTCGGCCGACGCGTTGCGCACCCTCACCGCGCCCCGCACGGTGGCGGACTATCTCGCACGGATCTGGCCGCAGCACAGCCGGGTCGCAGCAGCGACGGGGCCGGATCCCCGGACACACGTGCTCGTCGCCCTGTTCGACCGGTTGCAGTCCGGCATCGTCGAGGTGCGCGACCTGCTCGACGACCGCCGTCGCAGCGCGGCTGTGCTCGTGGCGACCCCGGACCGCGCCGGTCGCGCCGAGCTCCGCAGAGTGCGGTCGTGGCTCGCCCTCGCGGGCATCGGTGTCGAAGCGGTCGTGATCAACGGGGTCGTCCCTGCGGTGAGTGGCACGGGTGCGGCAGCCCGGCTGCTCGCGGACCAGCGCGCCGCGCAGCAGGCGATCGTCGACGACATCGAATCGAGCGTTACCGACGTCCCCGTGATCGTGTGCGAGCGACGCGCTGCCGAACCGGTAGGGTTGGCAGCTCTGGGGGAGATCGCCGAGGACCTCCACCGGGACGAACCCCTTCCCTCTGGGAGCGGCGATGATCCGGTCCGGGTGCAGCACGAGTCGGGAGCAGGAGTGGACGCGGTGTACGCGATGCGCATGTACCTACCACTCGACGATGCTGCGTCGCTGACGCTCGGCAGGATCGGTGACGATCTGCTCGTCGGCGCCGACGGTATGCGGCGCCGGGTGCGCCTCGCTTCGGGGCTGCGCCGATGCACCGTTTCGGCGGCAGAGTTCGACGGAACCGACCTGGTGGTGCGATTCGTGCCGGATCCGGCGGTGTGGCCGCAGTGAGGGATGATCACGACGCTCTGCTGTCCGAGCTGCTTCTGCTCGCCGACGTGGTGCTCGACCGGGTGGAAGACGCGGTCCAGCAATTCGTCGCTGCGCCCGGCGGTGCCGCGGCGCACTCTTCCGGTGAGAACGAATCCGATCGCGGCGGGGCTGTGGCCGCGAACGGCTGCGCGTGGTGTCCACTCTGTGCCGCAGCTGCGCTGGTGCGTGGTGAGAACCACGAACTGATCACCCGGTTGGCGACGAAGCTGGCTGCGCTGATCGCGCTCCTGCGCGAGTTCCTCTCGCAGTATCTGCCCTCCGCCCGGGACGGCGGCGACCCGCCGGAGCCGTCGCCGGACCCGCCTGCCCGTCAGCGCCCGGCCTTCGTGCCGATCTCCGTCGACGTCCGCACATGACCCTGGGCCACGGGTACGACGCGATGCTCACGGTCGGCATCGATGTCGGTGGCACGAGTATCCGCGCAGCGGCCGTCGACCGGAACGGGTCGGTCGTCGACAGCGTCCGCACGCAGACACCCTCGTCCGCCGTCGCCCTCGAGAACGCCCTGCACCGGCTCGTCGATCACCTCCGGGAACGCAACGAGGTCGCGGCGGTGGGGTTGGCGGTGGCGGGTTTTCTCACCGAGGATCGCACCACTGTCCGGTTCGCGCCTCATCTGCCCTGGTCGGAGGCATCTGTTGCGGAGACGATGACCTCGCGCCTGGGTCTGCAGGTCGTTCTCGAACACGATGCCGATGCGGCGGCCTGGGCCGAGTACCGATTCGGCGCAGCTTCGGGCAGCAGGGTCGCGGTGATGGTGGCACTGGGCACCGGGATCGGCGCCGCTCTGCTTCTCGACGGCCGCATCTATCGGGGTGCGTACGGCGTCGCGCCCGAACTGGGCCACCTGCAAGTCGTGCCCGATGGGCGGCCCTGCGCGTGCGGGAAGCGTGGTTGCTGGGAAAGATACTGCAGCGGAACAGGTCTGGTGGATACGACCGTCGAGATGCTCGCGGCTGCGCCCGGTCGATCCGTTCTCGCCGGTGAGATCGCCTCGGACCCGGGATCGCTGACGGGTCGGCGGATCGCGGGCGCGGCCCACGACGGCGATCCCGTCGCGCTCGCGGCCTTCGAGGACTTCGCTCGGAGGCTAGGGCTGGGCCTCGCGCTCGTCGCCGACGTCTACGACCCAGAACTGGTCGTCATCGGGGGAGGGGTTTCCGGCTCGGCGCCGCTGTTCCTCGACGCAGCGCGCGAGCACTACGCGGCAATGACCACCGGCACCGGGCATCGGCCCCTCGCCCGTGTGCGGGTGGCGCAACTCGGTGATGCTGCCGGACTGGTCGGTGCCGCGGACCTGGCACGCGCTACTGTGCTCGGCACACACTGATCCGAGGGGCGTGAGATTATCGTCACGTCGACATCGAAATCGTGGGGTCGGGCACGGTCGGGATGTGCACGCGACAGGTGCGTCGTCGTAGAGTCGATCGGCGGACGGTGCGCACCGACCCGCACGGGGGGATGATGGGACTTCGGGAAGGATGCCATGTGGTACTGGCTGTTCAAATACGTCCTTCTGGGGCCGTTGCTGTGGCTCATGGGCCGTCCGAAGTTCGAAGGCGGGGAGAACATCCCGACGCACGGACCGGCAATCCTGGCGAGTAACCACCGCGCCGTTCTCGACTCGTTCTATCTTCCGCTGCTCGTGCGCAGGCGGATCACCTTCCTTGCCAAGAGCGAGTACTTCACGGGCACGGGACCCAAGGGCGCCTTCCAGCGCTGGTTCTTCTCGTCGGTGGGGCAGGTGCCCATCGATCGGACCGGTGCCGACGCCGCGCAGGACGCGCTCAACGCCGGTGTCCGGGTGCTGGGTCAGGGCAAGTTGCTGGGGATCTATCCCGAGGGCACACGCTCACCGGACGGACGGCTCTACAAGGGTAAGACCGGCCTGGCGCGACTGGCGCTCGAAACCGGCGTGCCCGTCATCCCCGTCGCCATGATCGGAACCGATCGGATGAATCCGATCGGCTCGAAGATGTGGCGACCGGCCAAGATCACCGTGCGCATCGGCAAGCCCATCGACTTCTCCCGGTTCGAAGGCATGGGCGGTAACAGGTTCGTCGAGCGGACCGTCACGGACGAGGTCATGTACTCACTGATGCAGCTGTCAGGACAGGAGTACGTGGACATCTACGCCGCCACTCTGAAGAACAACGCGGACGCGGCCGAGGATCCCGCCGCGCCCGCACCGCACGGCAGCGTCACCCCGCCGTCCGGAGACGACACCGTCCCACCCCAGGACGGGCCCGTCGCGGACCGTCTGCCCGACACCCGCGCAGGGTGAGCAGGTGCGCTACTTCTACGACTGCGAGTTCATCGAGGACGGTCGCACCATCGAGCTGGTCTCGATCGGTGTGGCCTGTGAGGACGGCCGCGAGTTCTACGCTGTGTCGACGGAGTTCGACGCCTCGCGAGCCGGCGCCTGGGTGCGCCGAAACGTGCTGCCGAAGCTTCCGCCTCCGGCGCACCCGGCATGGCGGTCGCGCTCGAGGATTCGCGACGACCTGCTGAAGTTCTTCGTGCCGCGTCCGGGCATCCGGCCCGAACTGTGGGCGTGGATCGGAGCGTACGACCACGTCGTGCTCGCGCAGTTGTGGGGGACCATGCCCGAGTTTCCGGACGTCCTGCCCCGATACACGCGTGAGCTGCGCCAGTACTGGGAGGATGCGGGCAGCCCTCAGTTGCCGCCTGTTCCGGACGACAATCACGACGCCCTCGCCGACGCCCGGCACAATCTCGCGAAGTTCGAAGCGATCGAGGCCGCTCGCCGCTCACGGTGAGGCACGTTACGGGGTGCTTCGGCCCATTCGGTGGCGACGCCATATCCTGGATATGTGAACTGGACCGTCGATGTGCCGATCGAACGCTTGCCCGAACTTCCTCCGTTGCCCGAGGAGCTGCGTGCCGACCTCGACGCGGCGCTCGCGAAGCCGGCGCTGCAGCAGCCCAGCTGGCCCGAGGAGCAGGCCGCGGCGATGCGCACAGTGCTCGAGAGCGTGCCCCCCATCACCGTGCCCCGCGAGGTCGAGGAGCTGCAGAATCAACTCGCAGCGGTCGCGCGCGGCGAAGCCTTCCTGCTCCAGGGCGGCGACTGTGCAGAGACGTTCGCCGACAACACCGAACCGCACATCAAGGGCAACATCCGCACGTTGCTGCAGATGGCGGTGGTGCTGACCTACGGCGCGTCGACGCCGGTCGTGAAGGTCGCCCGCATCGCGGGTCAGTACGCCAAGCCGCGCTCGTCGGACACCGACGCGCTGGGACTGCCGTCCTACCGCGGCGACATGGTGAACTCCCTGGTCGCCGATCCCACGGTGCGCGCGCACGATCCGTCCCGCCTCGTGCGCGCCTACGCGAACGCGAGCGCCGCGATGAACCTCGTGCGTGCCATCACCGCCGCGGGTGAAGCCGACCTGCACCGTGTCCACGACTGGAACCGGGCCTTCGTCGCTGCCTCGCCGGCCGGTGCGCGCTACGAGGCGCTGGCCTCCGAGATCGATCGTGGTCTGCGGTTCATGGATGCGTGCGGCGTCGTGGACCCGAATCTGCGCACGGCGACGATCTACGCGAGCCACGAGGCCCTTGTCCTCGATTACGAGCGCGCGATGCTGCGCCTCGACAATTCCGGGGACGAACCCCGCCTGTACGACCTGTCGGCCCACTTCCTGTGGATCGGCGATCGCACCCGCCAGCTCGACGGCGCGCACATCGCGTTCGCCGAGCTGCTGTCCAACCCCATCGGCCTGAAGATCGGTCCGTCGACCACCCCCGAGATGGCAGTCGAGTACGTCGAGCGCCTCGATCCGACCAACCGGCCCGGGCGCTTGACCTTGATCTCCCGCATGGGACACGCGAAGGTGCGCGACCTGCTTCCGGGCATCATCGAGCGGGTCGAGGCCTCGGGGCACAAGGTGATCTGGCAGTGCGATCCGATGCACGGCAACACCCACGAGGCCTCCACCGGTTACAAGACCCGTCACTTCGACAGGGTCGTCGATGAGGTGCAGGGCTTCTTCGAGGTGCACCGTGCGCTGGGCACCCATCCGGGTGGTATCCACGTCGAGCTGACCGGTGAGAACGTCACGGAGTGCCTCGGTGGGGCCCAGGACATCTCCGATCTCGACCTGCACGGTCGGTACGAGACCGCATGCGATCCGCGACTGAACACGCAGCAGTCGATCGAACTCGCCTTCCTCGTCGCGGAGATGCTGCGCGGATAGCCGGCCACGAGGAAGCGAACACGACCTGGGCAGTGCCGCCGGGGCACTGCCGCCAGGGCATCGGGTGGTCAGGGCAGTGCGGTCACGGTGACCGTGCTGCCCTGTTCCGCTCTCCGGCCTCCGCCGGGATTCTGGCCGATCACCACGGACCGGTCGGAGTCGGCGACCTGGCGCACCTCGACGTCGAAACCGAGCCGGGTGAGTTCTTCGCGTGCGGACGCCACCGAGCGCCCCAGCATCGACGGCACCTTCACCGCGTTCGATACCAGCAGGGTGACGGTCCCACCGGCATTGACGGTCGTGCCTTCGGCGGGCTCGGTGCCCGACACCCGGCCACCGTCGACCTCGGCGTCGAAGACCTCACGGACCTCGCCGACCGTCAGCCCGGCCTCGTCGAGGATGCGACGCGCCTCGTCGACTGTGCTTCCGGCGAGGTCGGGCAGTGTCACCGGGGGCGATCCCTTGCTCATCACGAGTTTCACCTCGGAGCCGACGGGCAGAACGGTGCCCGGGGCGGGATCGAGTGCCGCGACGCCTCCCTCGGGCACTGTGGTGCTGAATGCGGTGCCTCCTTCGACGGGTTCGAAAGTGCGCCGCCGCAGTTCGTCCTCGACGACCGATCTCTCTCCGGCGCCGGGGATGGACGGGACGGTGGGTGGGCCCAGGGACACGAGCAGCGCGACGGTGCCGCCGTCGGGCACACGTGAGCCTGCGGAAGGGTCGGTGCCCAGGACGGTGTCCACAGGGACGTCGTCGGAGTACTCGCCTCGTATCTCGCTGGACAACCCCGCCGTCTCGATCGCGGAGACCGCCGCCGCCCGGTCGAGTCCCAGCACCGTCGGGACGTCGGTGAGCCGGCCGGCGCCGAGCCACCAGCCTGCGATACCCAAGAAGAGCGCGACCACGATGATCGCGGCGATCCAGGCCGCCGTGGATCGGCGATACCGCCGACGGTCGGCGGCGTAGTCGTGCCGGGGTGCGACCGGTTCGGTATCCGGGCGTGGATGGCTTCGGGTTGCGACCCGCGTCGGGTGGGGATGCGCGACGGGAGCATTCGGGCCGTGGGCGCCCGGGACGGCGGTCTGCACCGTGGTCGGTGCATGGGTGTTCGCAGCCCCGCCGTGGATCACTGCGGTCGGAGGCACGGGGTCGTGGCCGGTCGACGACGAGTCGGGCGTGTGGGACGGGACCACCGGCTCCGGGCCCGCCGGCGTGGCCCGCACGGCGGAGCGTCTCGGCGCCGGCACCCGGTAGCGGGGCAGATCGAGGGTGTCGCAGATTTCGCCGAGTGCGTCCGCCATTACCTGGGCGTCTGCATAGCGCTCGGCCGGTTCGCGCTCGGTGGCCCGGCGAACGAAGGCGTCCAACTCCGGCGGAACCCCGTCGATGGCCGCGCTCGGGTCCGGTACATCCTTCTCGACCCGCTGGTACGCCACCGACAGCGAGGTGTCGCCGGTGAACGGCGGGTGCCCGGTGAGCATCTCGTACATGAGCACACCGGCCGAGTAGACGTCACTGCGCGCGTCCGCACTTCCGACAGTGACCTGCTCGGGCGACAGATAGGCCGCCGTACCGAGAATCACGCTGCGCGAGGTGGTGGTTGCGGCCGCCACCGCCCGGACCAACCCGAAATCGGCGATCTTCACCTCGCCGTTCTCCGAGATGAGAATGTTCTCGGGTTTGACGTCGCGGTGCACCAGACCGGCCCGGTGGGCCACTGCCAGCGCTCCGAGGACCGGGGCGGCCACCGCGGCTGCGGCGTGCGGAGGCATGGGGCCACGTTCGCGCAGCAGCTCGCGCAAGGTTCCACCCTCGACGAGTTCCATCACGAGGAAGACGTGATCCCCGTCCTGCCCCTGGTCGTACACCGCGACCAGCCCGGGATGGGTCAGTCGCGCAACGGAGCGCGCCTCGAACTCGAACCGCGCCAGAAACTGGGGATCGGCCGCGAATTGCGGGTCCATGATCTTCACGGCGACCGGACGGTCGAGGCGCATGTCGGTACCGCGGAAGACGGTGGACATGCCGCCTCGCGCGATCTGTGATTCGATGCGATAACGCCGGTCGAGAACGACGCCGACCAGTCGGTCGCCTCCAGCGGTCACCCGGTCTACCCCCGTGTCTGGTGCGTGGATCATGGGACGTCGCTACCCGGGCCGTGGCGGTATCGACGTGACGAAAGTCCGACTTCGCAACCGCGAACCGTTTCGTCCCCGTCGATCGTAGCCAGATCCGGTGGACGGTAGCCGCGTAGCTACCCCTGCGGTCGCAGCGATAACGTAGTGGAGTGAGTGCAATTCCTTACTGCGACGACGTCCTCGACAGCTCCGTCCCCGTGGTGCAGCTCGTCGATGTGGCGAAGAGCCTCGGCGTCGCGATCACCCGCGTGCACCAGATGCTTCGCGACAGGCAACTGCTGGCCTTCAAGCGCAACCGGGTGCCCGTGGTACCGGAGGCCTTCCTCGACGAGGAGGGAGACATTCTCAAAGGTATCCCCGGTCTGATCGCGGTCCTGCACGACGGTGGCTACGAGGACGACGAGATCCTGCAATGGCTGTTCCACGAGGACGATTCGCTGCCGGGTGGCTCTCCGGTCGCCGCGATGCGGACGCATTCCGCGCGCGAGGTGATGCGGCGAGCGCAGGCACTCGCCTTCTGAGCGTGCGGCGGCGATGGGCCGCCCCTCGTCCGGCCGACCGGGTCAGTGTCGACGAACCGACCCGGTGACGTATTCGGTGAGCATCACCGCGGCCCGCGTCCGGCGCGGCACCGTTGCACGACGGTCGAGGACCCGGAACCCGCTGCGCTCGACCTCCTGGAGGATTCGTCCGTACAGGATGAACGCCGTGCGGATGCCGGGACGGATCCGCGCCGGCAGCAGATGCAGGCCCGGTTCGGCCTTGCGGTACTCGGCCCGGGTCAGCGCGATCGCGTGGGCAAGGGCCCGCCGGACCCTCGGATCCACCACACCTGTGCGCCTGCCCTCCTGCAGCAGATCGAGGTCGACACCGAAGGCCGACCACAGCTCGAGCGGAATGTAGACGCGTCCCCGCTCGAGGTCTTCTCCCACGTCACGAATGAAATTGGTGAGCTGGAACGCCTCACCGAGCGCGGCGGCGGCCGGCGCGGCGGCGGGATCGTCGACGCCGAAGACCGGTAGCAGCTCGAGTCCGATCACCGCGGCGGAGCCGTACATGTACTCGCGCAGTTCCTCCATACTCCGGTAGTGGGGCCGGAACTCGGGCGTGCCCGGCACGTCCATGCGCATGGAACGGATGAACGCGTCGAAGTAGCCGACGGGGATGCGGTACTGCTCGATGGTGTCGGCGAGCGCTGCGGCCACCAGGCCCGTGGCATCGGGCGGACCCGGGTCGCCCGCGAGCGCGGCGCGCAGCCGGGCGTGGGCTTCCTCGACGCCGCGGATCGCGGCGTCGGGGTCGCCGACGGCGGTGACATCGACGATGTCGTCGACGTGCCTGGCGTAGCCGTAGAGCGCGTGAACGGCGCTCCGCCGCTCTGCAGGCAACAATCGCGTGGCGAGATTGTAGGTGCGCCCGTGCTCGGCGGTGAGCTCGGCGCAGTAGGCGTACGCGTCGGCCAGATCTTCAGTCACGGTCGTGCTGCACGACGCCGGCGGATGATGCCGGTCGAGGCCGCAGGCGCAGGCGCAGGGGGTCGTAGGTGACGAGTGCGCGCGCCGCGACGACCGACACGACGACGGCGAGCGCGACATGCGCGATGTTGTACATGCCGATGGAGCCGTCGGGATTGAAGATCAACATCAGCCAGGTCGACAGTGCCACGAGCACCATGAGCACCCGGGGCGACATCGCGAAGGCCGCCGCCACAGCGAGCGGCCAGGAGTAATACCAGGCCAAGGCGGCGGGCGACAGCAGGGTTACGGCGGTCAGTGCGACGACGATGCCGAAGATCGCATCGCGCTCGGTGCGACGGAACCGCCACCAAGCCCACACGAGGATCACCACCAGCGCGATCGCGCACAGCATGCGGGTGATGTCGAGAACCGAGCCGAGGCGCCACGGGGTGATCCACGTGACGGCATGCGCCATCATCGTCGGAAGCGACAACCAGTTGATGATCTTCGATGACCCCGACAGGGCGGTGAGCCAGCCGATACCGACGCCCGCGAGGAGGGAGGCGCCGCCGAAGACCGCGGCGAAGACGAGCAGTCCGAGACCGCACGCCTTGAGGAACAGGCGCACCGGGGCTGCCGGTTCGCGGCCTTCGGCCCGCGCACGATCGCGCTCGTGGACCATCCAGACCCAGACGAGGAAAGGCAATGCCAGACCTGCGGTGGCCTTGATCGCGGCGCCGAGCGAGACCAGCGCAATACCCCCGAGGTGGCGGCCTTCGAGCACCAGCACGATGCCGCCGATCATGAGACCGACCATCAACAGTTCGTTGTGCACGCCCCCGACGAGATGGATGAGCACGAGCGGGTTCAGTACCGCGAGCCACAGCGCGATCGCGGGGTTTCCGCCCATGCGGCGCGCCAGCTTCGGCACGCCCCATGCCATGAGCACGAGGCCCGGCAGCATGGTCAGTCGCCACAGCCACGTCCCCGTCACCACGTTGTCGTCGGTGATCGAGGTGATTCCCGCACCGAGGAGCAGGTGAACAGGGCCGTAGGGGGTGGTGGTGGTCGTCCAGACGTTGCTGACGTTGTCGAGCAGGACGCCGGGATTGGCCACCGGGCCCACCGCGTACGGGTCGAAGCCGTCCCGTAACAGGGCGCCTTGTGCGAGATAGGAGTACGCGTCGCGGCTGAACATCGGGGTGGCGACCAGCAGGGGAGCGGTCCATGCGGGCAGTACCGTCCACAGATCGCGCACCGTCACCAGTCCGGCGAGGGTCGCGCGACCGACGCGCACCCATGCGCCGATCATGAGAAGGACCCCGACCCACAGAATGATGGTCGAGAGCAGCTGGCCGTGACCGAAGCGCAGCCACGACAGGTAGATGTCCTCGAGGAGGGGATCGACCCGGCGGACGCTGCCCGCACCGAAGCTACCGAAGGTCATGAACACCGCGCCGCAGGCGCCGAGGAGTGCGGCGTTGCCGGCCGGGCTCCTCAGGAAGCCCGGTTTCGAAAGCTCACGCGACGGTTCGTCCCTCACCTCCGGCGCGGACGAGTTCTGAGACTCGGCGTCGGGCGAGGCAGGGGACGACATCGGTACGGTTCCTCCCCCGGTGGACGTGTGATGCGCGGCGCGCATGCTGGCGAACGCAGACAGTTTAGTCGAGACGTGGCCAGGTCTGCGCCCGACGTGCCCGCTTACCCGTGAACACCGAGTCGTTCGGCGGCGAGTCGCCCGGACAACAGGACGGTGGGTACCCCGACTCCGGGCACCGTCGCCGAACCCGCGAGCACCACTCCGGGAACGGCCGGATCGAGGTTGCGTCGCCTGAACGGTCCGGTCTGGCGGAAGACGTGAGCACTCGAGAACGGGCTTCCGGCCTGCATGCCACGAGCGTGCCAGGTGGCGGGCGTGTCGATGTGGTCGACGCGGAACTCGTCCATGATCCCGGCGTATCCGCGGCGTTCGAGAACATCGAGCAGTTCTGTGCGATACGGCTGCGTGAGCTCCGGCCACGCGAACGGTGCGCTGTCGAGATTCGGGCACGGAGCCAGCACCGACAACGGTTCGTGCTCGGTGCCCTCACGGGTGAACCGCAGAGCGGGATCGGACAGTGCCGGTCGCGTGATCAGCAGCGAAGGATCGGACATCAAACGGCCGCGCCCACGCCGGCGGGTGATCTCGACGAAGATGCGGTCCCACTCGCCACCGAAGTCGATCACGTGGTGGTGTTGTGCCGACCACCTCCGGGAGACCTCGGTGGGAATCGAACCGTGCAGCACGACGGCAGAGGGCGCGGCGAGTGGGCGCCGGGAACGGCGGCGCGGCAGCAATGCGTCGACCACCGGAGTGTCGGGAGTCAGGACCACCGCATCGCACGGGAAATGCTGCCCGTCGCCGGTACGGACACCGTCGACCCCGCCGCCCGAGATGTCGACGGCGGTCACCTCGCGCCCGAGTTCGAGCCGGCCACCGGCCCCGACGAATGCCGAAGCCATCGCACGTGCGACCGAGCGCATGCCGCCGTCCACGGCGTAGACCCCCAGTGAGGTGTCCATGTGGGCGATGGCCCCGTAGACCGCGAGTGCTCGCGCCGGAGCGACACCGGCATACAGGGCCTGGAAGGTGAAGACACGCCGTAGGCGAGGATCGGTGATCCTACGGTTCACCTGCGCGCCGAGCCTGCCGAACCCGCCGAGGCGGAGCAGCCGCACGAGATCGTGCAGCGCTGCGCGAGAGGAGACGAGATCGAGCGGTGAGTCGAAACTCGCGTTCATGAAGCGGTCGAACTCGGCCTCGAAGATGTCGGCGAGCCACGCGCGCAATCTCTGATAGCGGCGCGCTTCCGCCGGGCCGCAGAGCCGTGAGATCTCGGTGACCATGGCGTCGGGATCGGAATACACGTCGACGGTGGACCCGTCGGCGAACCGTGCGTGGTAGGCGGGGGAGAGCGGCCGGATACGGAGTTCGGGGTCGACGGAGTGCCGATCGGCGCCCACCGCGGCGAGCGCGTCGTCGATCAACTCCGGCATCGTCAGGACGGTGGCTCCGTTGTCCGTCTCGTAGCCCGGGCCGTGATAGGTGCCGACACGACCACCGACGTCGCGGGCCTGTTCGAGGATCGTCACGTCCTTCCCCGCACCGCGCAGATGCAGGGCTGCCGAGAGACCGGCGAGCCCCGCCCCGACCACGACGATCCGGTGGGCGCCGTGAATCGTGCGGACGGCTCTCACGCCACCCGGCGAGTCGCCGCGACTGCCGATTCACGCAGGAGGGTCTTGCCCTCCTCGGTGGCGCCGGACGAGTCGAGAGCCTCGAACGCACTGTCGGTGAGAGTCGTGATGCGCTCCTCGATCCGAGTGACGGCACCGAGATCGATCAGCAGGGAACGCAGGCGCTCGACCTGGGCGTCTGTCAGATCGGTACCGATCGAGCTGCGCAGCAGTTGCGCCGCGGCCGGATCGGTGGCGTCGGCGGTCTCGAGTGCCAGCGCGTACAGGACCGTCCGCTTGCCGGAACGCAGGTCGTCGCCCGAGGGTTTGCCGGTGATCTCCGGGTCGCCGAACACTCCCAGCAGATCGTCGCGCAACTGGAATGCCAGACCGATGTCCGTGCCGAAGCGGCGATAGGCGGTGATCAGGTCGTCGTCGGCACCGGCGAGAACCGCGCCGAGGTGCAACGGACGTTCGATCGTGTACGCAGCGGTCTTGAATCGGTTGACACGCATCGCGGCCTCCACCGACTCGTCTGCGGCCACCTCGTTGGCGATATCGAGATACTGCCCGCCGAGCACCTCGGTGCGCATCGCCGCCCAGACCGGAGCGACGCGCGCGACGGTCGCCGGTGCGAGCCCGGCCCAGTGCAGCATGTCGTCGGCCCACACCAGTGCGAGGTCGCCGAGCAGGATCGCGACCGACTCACCGAACTGTTCCGGCCGGCCGCGCCAGGTGGCCGTCCGGTGTTGTTCGGCGAACTCCACATGCACGGTGGGAAATCCGCGGCGGGTGGTGGAGGCGTCGATGATGTCGTCGTGCACCAGCGCAGCGGCCTGAACGAGTTCGAGGGCGGAGCAGGCCCGGATCACAGCGTCCGCGTCGGGCCCGGCCGGGTCGCCGCCCGCGCCGAGCCAGCCCGTCCAGGCGAATCTCGGGCGGACCCGCTTGCCGCCTCGCAGAACGAAGGCCTCGAGCGTGTCGACTGCTTCCCTGTAACCACCACCGACCGAGTCCACCAGGACGGAGCGTGAGGCGAAGAACTGCCGCAGGGCGCCTTCCACACGGATGGGAAGCTGCTCGGCAAGAGAGTGATCGGCGCCGGTAGACAGGGCAAGACCTCCTGATCGGTGGATGGCGCGCCGCGGAGAGATGCATGGAGTCGAGGCGCCGCACCAGCCTATCCGCAAGCACGAGGCGTCGCCGGTAGCGGCTGTCGGCGGGGCGCCGCCTATGCTGGACCGGTGACAAGCGACTTCGTCAGGGCAACCGAGGACGGCGGGATTTCTCGGACCCCGTCGATCGTGGACCGTCTCGGGTCCGCGCGTTCGGGCCGCATCCCCTTCTCCGTCGAGTTCTCCCCGCCTCGCGATGCCGAGGCCGAGGGCCGGCTGTGGCGCGCCGTACGGACCTTCGAGCGACTGGGCCCGGCTTTCGTTTCCATGACCTACGGCGCCGGGGGATCCACCCGCGACCGCACGGTCCGGGTGACCGGCCGTCTGGCAGAGGAGACCACTCTGCTTCCGGTCGCGCACCTGACCGCCGTCGGGCACAGCATCGACGAGTTGCGTGCAATGGTCGGGGCCTACGCCGATCGCGGGATCACCAACATCCTCGCCCTGCGCGGCGACCCGCCGGGCAATCCGCTCGGTGAATGGGAGAAGCATCCGGAAGGTCTCGAGCACGCCGACGAACTCGTGCGGCTGGTGCGCGAGCTCGGCGACTTCCACGTGGGCGTCGCGTCCTTCCCCGAAGGACATCACCGGTCCCCGGATCTCGACCACGACACGCGCTATCTGGTGCAGAAGCTGCGCGCGGGCGCCGAGTATTCGATCACTCAGATGTTCTTCGACGTCGAGCACTATCTGCGGTTGCGCGACCGGGTCGTGGCCTGCGATGCCGAGCAGGGACTCAAGCCGATCATCCCCGAGATCATGCCCATCACGTCGTTGCGCTCGGCGCGGCGCAGTCTCGAGCTGTCGGGTTCGCAGCTGCCGGCCGCGCTCGAGGAACGTCTGCGGCGTGCGGCCGGGGACGGTCCCGAGGAGGACCGTGCCGCAGTGCGCGAAGTGGGGATCGAGGTTGCCACCGAGATGTGCGAGCGCCTGATCTCCGAGGGTGCACCCTGCCTGCACTTCATCACGCTCAACTTCGCTCGCGCGACCAGCGAGGTGCTCACCCGTCTCGGCTACGAACTGGAAGCCCGCGCGGCGCAGCCGGCCTGATCCGTCCTGTCCCGCTTCGGGTCAGGGCAGGACTCGGGCCTTCCAGAGCGCACGCCCGCTCCGTCGTGCCCGGAAGGACGACGCCGTGAGCGCCCCGAAAGCGAGGATCGACGCCGGATGCGCAGCGGCTTCGAGCACGTCGCCGGTGAGCTGGGAGGGACGGGCCCGGCCGCGGCGGCCTCCTCGCTCGGTGGTTCGCGCGAGGATCCGCGAGAGCATTGCGGCAGCGGCGCCGGCCATTCCCCACCGCCGCGTCCGCCCGTCTCCGAGCACGGCGGCGATCGGGGGCACGAGATAGGACAGGGCGGACAGCCCGACCACTGCGGCCGCCCCGGTGGGAGAGCCGAAGGCCGACCACAACCATCGGGTGTACCCGCCCACCAGGGGCCGAGGTCCGTCGTACATGCGGCACGACGCCATCCGGCCGGCGGCAGCGGCAGTCGTTCTCAGTCCGGCGTGGCGCAACGCCCGGGCGAGATCCAGATCCTCCGTGGGACTCGCTGCGACTGTGGCGTGCCCCCCGACTGCTGTGTAGGAATGCGCATCGAAGACGAGAAACTGCCCGCAGGCGACCGCCATCGACGGCCGGCGGGTGCGGTGCGACAAAGCGACGGGCAGCAGAGCGAACCACGACCAGAACAACAGCGGTTGCACGAGCCGTTCGAGAACGGATCCGGTCTGCTGGTAGGGGAACGGTGAGACGAGCGCGGCATCCTGGCGACGCAACAGAGCGACGGCGGCGGCGAGCGCGTCGGGAGCCAGACGGACGTCGGCGTCCACGAAGACCACACTGCCGGTATCGACCGCCGAACCCGCCCGTGCGACTGCTGCGGCGCACGCAGCCGCTTTACCCGTCCAGCCCGGGGGAGGCGGTTCCGTCGAGCGCACCACGGTGAAGCGCTCGTCGGTGCCCGCGGTCGCGGCGGCGAGATCCGCGGTGCCGTCGGACGAGTCGTCGTCGAAGATCACCACGCGCAGCCTGCGCAGTCCTCGCTGGGCCCGGAGATCGGAGACGATCGAAGCGATACGAGGGGCCTCGTCACGGGCGGGAACGACCACGGTGACCGGTTCGTCGACGATCGGGCCGGACACGAGCCGGGGGAGTGCGAACCTGTTCGCGAGGGCCACCGCCGCACCGTAGAAGGCCACGGCCGTGCCGGCCGCGACGAGCCGCGACCACGACGTCGGGGTGAGGGCGGTGGCCGCGGACGGCTCTCGCGGACGACCGGGATTCAGGACGGCGTCCCCTCCGTCACCGAGCGCCGCGGCGCCTCCGGATCACGGGTGAACCAGGCAGCACCCGCGATGATGAGCGTGACACCGAAGGCAGCTCCGGCCATGATCCCGGCCCAGCCTGCGAAGCCGCGGGTGTTGGGGTCCGCATAGCGCACCTCTGCCCGAACGGTGCTGACCTCACCGGCCGGAAGTTTCCAGGTCACGATCGAATCCGACTCACGGGTGCCGTTGGTGGTGGCCACGCGGGCCGGGAACGCGATCGTGAGCTGCACGTCCGTGCCCTGTGTCGGCGCGGACTCGAGATCCACGCGGCCGTTCAGTGCCACCAGGTCTCCCGAACGCTGGAGATTGAGCTGGAACATTCCCGCGCTCTGGTCCGACATCGTGGCGAGCTGCTGCACGTCGCCGAAGGTGAGATCGTTGAAGAACACCTGGCTCCCGACGTAACCGTCCTGGGCGTATTCCTCGACCCGGATCTTTTCGGCCAGCGCCGAGGGAACAGTGAGCTCGGGCCCCGGATCGTTCTCGTCGGCAGGGATGATCGCGGCGACGATCTGGCCCGACACGCGGTCGTCGGAGGAGATCCCCATCGTCGCCTGCACTCGCAGGCAGCCGGTGAGGAGCGGAACGGCCAGGAGCAGGAGCCCCACGACCGCAACGACACGACGGCGGACGGAAACGATGGACGGCTGCACGGAGAACATCGTGCCAGGCGCGGTCGTCCTCATCGTCTCTTCGGGTCGGTCGCGGCGAGTCGTGTCTCGTCGTCGCCGGCACCGGAGCCGTTCCCCTCGCGCGAACGGACGAGCGAGACCAGCAGCGGCACGCCGAGGACTCCCATGACGAGAAAGCCGTAGACCGCCGAATACCGGAACTCGGGGCCGTCGAGGAAGACGCTGTGTGCCAGCGCCGAGCCCAGCCACGTCCACAGGAACAGCGCCACGGGAACCCCGTCGCTGCGGGCGGCGCCCGAGTCGTTCGAACGCGAGTCGGCGAGCACGAGAACGGTTGCCATGATCGCGGCGACGAGGAGCCAGCCCGCGTAGTTGGTGAGCGGAATGTGTTCGATCCCCGGCAGGCCGCCGGCATTGCACCACGACCAGTGGCCGTCCGCGACCATCTGGGGATCCAGGTAGAGATCCCATCCCAGCATGCCGACCATCACTGCCGCGACCCGGCCGGGGCCGTTGCGCACGAGGCGGGTGGCCACACACCAGACGGGATACAGTCCCGCCGACCAGGCCAGTGGCACGACCAGCGGCACGTCGAGGAGGGCCGGTCCGAGCCGGTCGGTGACGTAGCTGTAGCAGCCGTAGGGATATCCGGTCATGGTGCCGACCACCTCGGACAGATATCCGATGCCGGCGGAAGCCACGAACAGCGTCGCAGCGAAGGTGGGACCGCGGTTCAGTGCGGCATGAACGAGACAGGCGGTGGTGAGCAGCGTGACCACCGCGACGGTCGCGGCGTCCCGGGCGTCCCCCTGGGTGAGCGGATAGACGATCTGGGCGAGAACGGCGCCGACGGCCGGGACCACGACAAGGATCGTCCGCCATCGGGCGGGCCCGGCAGGTGCCGGGACGTAGGTGCCGGTCATCTCGACATCCAGCTTTTCACTCTGTCCAGGATGCCGCCTTTCGCGTCCGCGAGGGCAACCCGGGCGGCGTTACGCCCGCTTGCTCCGGAGACACCTCCACCGGGATGCGTCGATGCACCGGTGAGATAGAGGCCGGGCGCATCCGGTACCCGGTAGCCGGACAATTCCGGAAGCGGTCGCCACAGGAACATCTGGTCCAGCGACATCTCCACGTGCATGACATTGCCGCCGAGCAGTCCGAGTTCACTCTCGATGTTCGCGGGGGTCTGCACGTGACAGTGACGGATGGTCGAGGTGAATCCCGGAGAGCGCGTCTCCATCTCTGCGAGGATGCGCTCGGTCTCCGCTTCGGCGATGTCGTCCCAGCGTCGGCCGCCTCTCAAGTGGTACGGATGCCATTGGGACCACAGCGTGACCTGATGTTCGCCGGGAGGAGCGATCGTCGGGTCGAGCGCCGAGAAGCTCATCGAGAGGACGGCGGGCCGTGGAGGCAGGTCGCCCGCCATCGCGGCACCGTGCGCGGCGCGCAGGTGCGCACGGTCGTCGACCAGCAGTTGCAGACCGGTGGTCGTCAGCTCCGGCTCGTCGCAGCCCCGATAGCGAGGTAGTTCGTCGGTGCCGATTCGCAGGACCATGCCGATGCCCGGACCGACCCGCATGCTGCGACGCCAGCGCTCGAGCCGGTCGTGGTCGTATCCGCCGCGGTCGAGCAGATCGAGTGTGGTGAGGATGTGACATCCCGCGACGACCGTGCGGGCTCGCACCGAACGTCCCGCCGCGGTGCGCACGGTCCAGACGTCTCCGGTACGTCGGATCTCGGTGACGGCATCGCCGCAGGTCACTTCTCCACCGTCGGAACGCAACCGCGACAGCAGGGCCTGGGTGAGTGCGCCGCTTCCACCGATCGCCCGTCCCGGCGGCAGGCTGTGCATGAGAGCTGCGAAACCCACCATGGGGGCGGTTCCGGGCTCGGACATCGGTGGGCCGGACTGTGCGCCGAACCAGGCCAGCGCCGCCTTGAGCGGTTCGTCGTCGAAGTATTCGTCGAGCAGGCTGTCGCCGGTGGTGAGGAAGTTCCGGGACAGGACACTGCCGCCGTCCCGGGCGTCGAGACCCCAGAAGGCGGACAACAGGTGGCGACCGGTGGGGGGTTTGGTGAACGAGTTCATCACCGCCGCGCTCCGGGGACCCCAGTCCTGCACGAAACGGCGGTAGGCCTCGGCCTCCCGGCTGCCGCAGGCAGCTTCGACGGAGGCGCAGGTCCGGTCGAGGTCGCGGTGGAACACGATGCCCGGACGATCGGTGCCCGCCGGCGGCGGCGCGTACGCCCACGGGTCGCAGTCGAGATACCGCAGGCCGTGTGCGGCGAGATCGAGCTCCTCGACGATCCCCGAATGGCGGATCATGATGTGTGCGGAAGAACCGCGATCGACGGCGTATCCGGGAAAGCGCTCGACGGTGGAGACGGCTCCGCCCGGCACGGTGTCGCGTTCGAGCACCTCCACCGACCATCCGTCACGGGCCAGATAGCAGGCCGAGACCAGTGCGTTGTGGCCGGAGCCGACCACAACGACGTCGAGCGTGGGATTCATGGCGCACCACTTCCGTCTGCGTCGTCGACCGCATGGGGGTTGTAGGGAAGGATGTCCGGCTCCAGCGGCAGTCTCCTGCCGAGGACCGCGAACGGGCGTGCATCTCCGGTGAAGACGAAGCGACGGACGACGTCCTGGAAACCGAAACGGCGGTAGAGCCGCCACGCTCGATTGTCCTCACCCGGAACCTCCGGTGTCGACAGCAGTACCGCCGCCTCGGTGCGGTCGCGCAGCAGTGCGTGCAGGAGCAGCTCGCCGACGCCTCGTCCCTGCACGTCGGGATGCACGTGCAGTTCGGTGAGCTCGAAATAGTCGGCGAGGATCCGGTCGATCGCCTCGCGGGATCTGCCCGAGTGACGCATGCCCACACGAACCTGCTGGTTCCACCACTGCCGGCTGTCTCCGCGGTAGCCGTACGCGACCCCGACGATCCTGTCGGGGGCATCGGGCAGGGTTGCGGCGAACGCCTGCCAGCCCGACCGGGCGGAATGCTCGGACCACATCGGTGCGCGGTGGTACTCGGTGCCGCGCGGATACCGCATCGCGGCGACGTAGACGGACAGCAGTTCGGGCAGGTGCGCGCGGAAGTCGGCAGGAGACAGTTCGGTGAGGATCGCGGGGCCGGGGCGAGGATCGGTGCTCATGCGTGACTCGTTCGGGTGACTCGCGATGTGTCGGAGGTTTTCGGGTCTCGCTGATCGTTCGGGATGGCGTAGCCGCTTTCTCTTGACGGGTTGTCGGTGGGTCCAGCTATATTGAATACGTCGAACGCATGTTCGACATCGGTGATCCGGGGATGTTCGAGGGAAGCGAACACCCCCGGATCACCTGGGGTCTCCCGCTCGGCGCCCGTGTCGGGACTCGCTCCGAGGACTGTGATTTCCCTTCCTCGGCGTTTCGGCGGGAATGCCAGCGGATACCGCTCGTATCGAGAGTGGTGCTACCACGCTGAGGAGGTGCGTGAGTATGGCCAACGGTCACGTCGCGAGTCGAGGACCGCGCCGAACGTCCCCGCCGCTCGGGCCGTCCGCATGTGTGGACCGCCCCACCTCGGCCCGTGCGGCGACGCTGTTGCGCAAAGCCGACGACCTCCTCTCGGGCGCTGCGGGAGCCGACAGTCCGGGCGAACAGTTCCGTCTCGCCTACCTCGCTGCGCTGCGTGGCGCGGGCGCGGTGGTCGCTGCGGCGGAGGTGCGCTCCGGAACCGGGCCGGCGCGCCGTCCTGTCACACGCAACGCATGGGCACTCATGGCGCGCGCCGACGAGTCCTTCGTCGCCTGGGCCGACTACTTCGCCGACCGTTCCGCAACTCGTGCTGCGATCGAAGCGGGAGCAGTGCGGGCCGTGGAGGCGGACGAGTCCGGCTCGTTCTACGACGAGGTGGGGCACTTTCTGCACGACGTGGAGGGCTGTCTCGCTGCGGACGCAGAGCCGGAGGTCGGTGTCGGTGGGTGACTTTCGCCCTGTTACGAGGACTTTCGTAGGGGCGGGAGACGAACTCGCATGGGCAGTTTGTGGTCCGCGGCGACTTCTGCTCGTATTATTGGTTCAGGCGGCCGTACGGACGGCCCCCCGCCGGATTCGCCCCACGGATCCGGTGGCCACCGTTTAGTGCCGGGGGAGGTACCGTGCCACTCTCCGAGCACGAGCAGCGCATGCTCGATCAAATCGAGAGCGCGCTCTATGCTGAGGATCCCAAGTTCGCCTCGACCGTACGTGGCAGTCGGTTGGGGATGGCGTCGAATCGGCGGCGGCTGCAAGCCGGCGCCTTGTTCGTGTTGGGCCTGACATTGCTGATCGCCGGAGTTGCCCTCCCTCTGAAACCGGGCGGCTTTCCGATCATCAGTCTTCTCGGGTTCCTCGTGATGTTCGCCGCCGGTGTTCTGCTGCTCCTCGGCGGCCGTCGGTCGTCGGCTTCCGGGGCGGCGGGTGGTAGTTCCGGTTCCGGCAAGGCCGGCCGATCTTCCCGGGGCGGGAAGAAGTCCTCGGGTGGTGGCTTCACCAACCGTATGGAAGAACGGTTCCGGAGGCGTTTCGAGCAGGACTGACCTCCTTCGAGCTATCAGCTGTATCGACGACGGCGCGACCCGGATGGGCCGCGCCGTCGTCGTGTTCGGGCGGGGTCGAGGCCCGGCCGTCTCGTATCCAGTGGCGTATCGATATTCCCGTGCACTCGACCGACCCACCGCCGTTCCTGTATCCCCACCGCGCCCCACCTCGGTCCGTCTTCGGAGCATTTCGCCTGGTCGCCCGTGCCCCGAGGCCGCCCTCGGGGTCGCAGGCGACCCGGTCCGGTGAACTGCCGGCGGGCGGGCCCTCCGTGCGCGGAGGTATGTCCCTATTCGCTGCCGCGTGCCCTGAGCAGGGACTGTGACCACAACACGCGTGACGGGGCGGCGGTAATCCGTTTCCGGTGGGGCAAAGTGGGGTAATGTGGGGGCACGGCGGGACGAGGTGTCCTGTCGCGCAAAGCATCCGTCCGACAACGGGGAGGCGCCGAGTGTTCCTCGGTACCTACACCCCGAAGTTGGACGACAAGGGCCGGCTCACCTTGCCGGCGAAGTACCGAGACGAGCTGGCGGGAGGGTTGATGATCACGAAGGGGCAGGACCACAGCCTCACCGTGTTCCCTCGCGACGAGTTCGCCGCTCTGGCCGAACGCGCCGCGAGCGCCTCACGCAGCAACCCGCAGGCCCGAGCGTTTCTGCGCAGCCTCGCCTCGGGAACAGAGGAGCAACGACCCGACTCGCAAGGCCGGATCACCCTCTCGGCGGCCCACCGCCGGTATGCCGGACTCACCAAGGACTGCGTGGTGATCGGTTCGGTCAGATACCTGGAGATCTGGGACGCGACGGCGTGGGAGACCTACCTCGCCGAACACGAAGAAGATTTTTCGGAAGCGAGAGACGAAGCACTACACGACATTTTGTAACCACGGCCCAGGCTGCGCGGCGAGTGCCGCGAGGCCTCTGCCCGATATTCCGGCCCTGACGCACTTCCCCAGCGCCAGGTACGGACCGAAGGGCCCTGACGCACTTCCCCGGCGTCAGGTCTCTTCGGCTCGGACAGAGACCTCGAGGCATTCGCCGTCTTCCGTATCCGCAGCCGCGACGGACACCGACACGAAGTGGCAGGCAGGCACGAAACGACAGCACCGTCCACCCCGACGAGTACCCCCACAGACCGTAAGCGGCGCGAGCAGGATTCCGGAGGACACATGGTGGACGGCGAGGACGAATCGGCCGACGGCACAGAAGAGAACGCCGACACCGATGCAGCGTCCCCGGCAGAGTTCGGCCATGTGCCGGTCATGCTCGATCGGGCCGTCGAGCTCCTCGGACCGGCGATCGAGCGCGTCGGACCGGACGGAGAAGGTGCGGTCTACGTCGACGCGACCCTCGGCCTCGGTGGGCATTCCGAACACTTCCTGACGATCTACCCCCGGCTGAGGCTCGTCGGCCTCGACCGGGACCCCGACGCCCTTGCGATCGCGCGTGAGCGCCTGGCTCGCTTTTCGGACCGGACGGACTTCGTCCACACCCGTTACGACGGGATCGCGGAAGCCCTCGAGAGCGTAGGACTCGACCGGTACGGATCGGTCCACGCGGCCCTGTTCGACCTGGGTGTGTCCTCGATGCAGCTCGACGAGGCGGAGCGCGGCTTCGCCTACTCCAAGGACGCTCCGCTCGACATGCGGATGGATCCCACCACCGGTATCACCGCGGCGGACGTGCTCAACACCTACAGTCACGGCGATCTCGCTCGCATCCTCAGCACCTACGGCGAGGAGCGGTTCGCCGGCAAGATCGCCTCCGAGATCGTGCGGACCAGGGCGAAGACCCCGTTCCGCACGAGCGGGGAACTGGTGGAGCTGCTCTACCGCACGATCCCGGCGGCAACCCGGCGGACCGGCGGGCATCCGGCCAAGCGCACTTTCCAGGCGTTGCGTGTCGAGGTCAATGCGGAACTGGATTCGTTGCGGAACGCGATCCCCGACGCACTCGACGCACTCGCCGTGGGCGGCCGGATCGTTTTCATGTCCTACCAGTCGCTCGAGGACAAGGTCGTCAAACAGGAACTGACTCCCCGCGCGAAGTCCCGCAGCCCCGAAGGACTTCCGGTCGAACTGCCCGGAATGGGCCCCGAACTGCGCATCCTCACACGTGGTGCGGAACGTGCGAACGAAAACGAGATCGAGGCCAACCCACGTTCGGCGCCCGTTCGCCTGCGTGCTGCAGAACGAATCGCCAGGAGGTAACCGATGACCGTACAGGTGGCACCCCCGCAGCGCCGGCACTCGGGACGATCGACCGCGGCGCAGCGTGCCTACCAGCGGCGTTCACGGCGTGCGGCGCAGCTCGGCGTCGAACCGATCGAGACCCGGGGGCGCACGACGGGCGCCGGTCGTGTTCGCACCCGGATCCCGTTCGTCGCCACGATCATCGCCCTGTTGGGTGTGGGTATGGTCGTGACGCTCCTGTTGACCACGCGCGCGACCGAGGATTCCTACCAGCTGAGCGCCGCACGAGCTCAGAACGAAGAACTAGCCCAGAAGCGAGCGGTCCTGCAGCGCGACGTGGCAGCAGCGGAGTCGGCTCCTGCGCTCGCGGTCGCTGCAGCGGAGCTCGGCATGATCCCCGCCGGGCAGGTCGCGCGCATCGTGGTGGCCCCGGACGGTTCGGTTCAGGTGGTGGGCGATCCGGCTCCTGCCGAGGGACTCCCGCCCGCTCCGCTCGATCCCCCCGCCCGCGAGAACGCCCGCGTCCAGACTCCGCTCGCCGGCAGTGCCGGCGCGGAGACCCCGCGTCCTCTCGGTGATGCCGGAGAAGATCCTCGTCCGCGCTCCGGGGCTGGAGATGCCCGGCGAGCAGCCCCGCCCGCCGAAAGCGGGCCGGTCGAGCAGGAAGCTGTACCCGCGCCCGGTGCGCAGGCTTCCGTCGGCGCCACGCCGGACGCCGTGGATGCCGCACCTGCTCCTCCCGTAGCGGGACAATCGGTACCCGTGAGCGAACTGCCGCAACCCGAAGCACCTGTCCAGGCTGTGCCGACGGATCCCGAGGGCGGGCCTCGGTGACCAACCGCTCCACCTCCCGACGTGCACCGCAGCGACGACCCGCCCCTGCGCCGCGCGGCGGGCGGGTACGGATGCCCGCAGCCCGTGGCCGCGACAGGACGGGTTTCGCATTCCGCAACAAGTGGGGCCGGCTCGGAATGTTCGGTGCGCTGGGCGTAGCGGTCGCGCAGTTGCTGTCGATCCAGCTCGTGCAGGCACCGACGCTCTCCGCCGAGGCGGCGAGCCAGCGCACCACCCGCCTCGTCGAGCCCGCGACCCGCGGCACCATCGCCGACCGCAACGGTGAGGCGCTTGCCTACACCATGGAGGCGAAGGCACTGACCTTCCAGCCCGTCCGGGTGCGCAAGGAACTCGAGGAGGAGCGCGCGAAGGATCCCTCCCGGCCGGAGGTTTCGGAATATCTCGAGGGCGTGGCCGCAGCGGTCCACGACGCGCTCGGTTCCGCTGCGCCCGAGGAAGACGTCCTCGAGATGCTCGAGAGCGACCAGACCTTCGTCTACCTCGCTCGGGGGGTCGACCCGGGAGTCGCGTCGAAGATCGTCGAGGAGTACGACAAGGTCGGAACCGAACGGCAGGACATCCGCTTGTATCCGGGTGGGTCTCTCGCTGCGAACATCGTCGGCGCGACCGGCTGGGACGGACACGGTCTGATCGGACTCGAGGCGTCGATGGATTCCGTGCTCGCGGGCACCGACGGCTCGTCCACCTACGACCGAGGTTCCGACGGTGCCGTGATCCCCGGCAGCTGGCGCGACCGCCGACCGGCTGTCGACGGGTCCTCCGTCGAGCTCACGATCGACAGCGACCTGCAGTATCACGTGCAGCAGGAGGTGCAGCGGGCGAAGGATCTGTCCGGGGCGAAGAACGCCTCGGCGGTGGTACTCGACGCGCGAACCGGGGAAGTGCTCGCCATGTCGAACGACAGCACGTTCGACCCGTCGATCGGCGTCGCGAACAACCCTCCCGACGCGGAACAGGGCAACCTCGCGGTCAGTTCGCCTTTCGAACCCGGATCCGTGAACAAGATCATCACGGCGGCCGGGGCGATCGAGGACGGTCTCACCACGCCCGATGAGGTTCTGCAGGTGCCCGGCACCATCACGATGTCCGGCGCGACCGTCAAGGACGCCTGGGACCACGGGGTCGTGCCGTACACCACCACGGGAGTGTTCGGGAAGTCCTCGAACGTGGGGACACTCATGCTCGCCGAGCGGATGGGTGAGGATCGTTTCGCCGAGATGCTGCGGTTGTTCGGACTCGGACAACGCACAGACGTCGGACTGCCGGGCGAATCCGCCGGTCTGCTGCCCAGCCGTGAGCAGTGGTCGGGGGGCACCTTCGCGAACCTGCCCATCGGGCAGGGCCTGTCGATGACCCTGCTGCAGATGACCGCCATCTACCAGGCGATAGCGAACGACGGGGAGCGTGTACCGCCACGGATCGTCCGCGCGACCATCGGACCGGACGGCACCCGAACCGAGACGCCCCGGCCGGATCCGGTGCGCGTGGTGAGCCCCCAGACCGCCGCAACCGTTCGCGACATGTTCCGCTCGGTCGTCCAGGCGGACACCGGCAATCAGCAGGGCACCGGGACGGGCGCCGCGATCGAGGGCTATCGCATCTCGGGCAAGACCGGGACCGCCCAGCAGATCGACCCGAACTGCAAGTGCTATTCGAACTCCGATTACTGGATCACCTTCGCCGGCATCGCCCCCTCCGACGATCCGCGTTACGTCGTCGGCATCATGCTCGACGCCCCGACCCGTAGTTCCGACGGCAGCGGCGGCCAGTCGGCGGCACCGCTGTTCCGCGACATCGCATCGTGGTTGCTCCAGCGTGACGGCGTGCCGTTGTCGACCGAGCCGGAGAGCAAGTTGATCCTTCAGGTCGACTGACGAGGCGACCGTGCGGTCTCGGTAGGCTGACACGTCGGTAACGTGTCACGGCGGTCGCGTCGCGACCGGACTCGGGGGAGCCGACCCGGGATACCCGTCGGAGTGCCTGCAGCAGGAGCTGCAGCCAAGCGAGAGGAAACTGGTGCCTGTGCCATCGACTCCGGATCCGTCTCCTCCGGTGGAGGGGTGGAGACCCGAGAACCCACCGATGACGCAGCTCTCGGTCCTCGCCGACGCCATCGGGGCGCAAGTCGAGATCGTGAACCCCGGGACCGGGCCGACCGACCGAGTCGCGGTCACCGGGATCGACCTGCGCGCACAGGGCATTCGTCCGGGCGACGTCTTCGCGGCACTACCCGGCGCGCACACCCACGGCGCCACCTTCGCCTCGACCGCCCTCGAACGCGGAGCGGTCGCCGTGCTGACCGATGCGGCAGGACGGGATCTCGTCGCTCGGACGGCGTCGCAGCCGATCCCGGTGCTCGTCCATCCCGATCCGCGCGCCGTACTGGGAGCGGCGTCGGCAACGGTCTACGGACACCCCTCGCGCAGCATGCAGGTCATCGGGATCACCGGCACGTCCGGAAAGACGACGACCTCCTATCTCGTCGAGGCGGGGCTCGTCGCAGCGGGACGCGTCGTCGGCCTCGTCGGCACCGTGGAGACCCGGATCCGGGGGATCCGCCTGCCGAGCAGCCTCACGACGCCCGAGGCGCCGCAACTGCACGCACTGTTCGCCGTCATGCGCGAACGCGGGGTCGACACCGTCGTGATGGAGGTTTCGAGTCACGCACTCGCCCTCGGTCGTGTCGACGCCACCGAGTTCGCGGTCGGTGCGTTCACCAATCTGTCCCAGGATCACCTGGATTTCCACAAGGACCTCGACGACTATTTCGGCGCGAAGGCCCGGCTGTTCGCCGAGGATTCGCCGGTCCGCGCCCGGCGCGCCGTCGTGTGCATCGACGACGATTGGGGACGTCGCATGGCCGACCTCGCGCGCGCCGGCCGCGACGACGCCGTACGGACGGTCGCCACGAAGGCCGACGGCGCCGACTGGGCCGTCACCGACGACGTCCTCGACGGGACCGCTGTACAGGAATTCACCCTGACCGGCCCGGACGGGACCGCACGTCGTGCCACGGTCGGTCTGCCGGGACGCTACAACGTCACCAACGCCGCCCTCGCCGTTGCGATCTGTGCCGAGGTGGGCGCCGACGTCGACGCCGCGATCCGCGGCATCGCCGACGTCGCGGTGCCCGGCCGCGTCGAGCGCGTCGATCGCGGGCAGGATTTCCTGGCCGTTGTCGACTACGCACACAAGCCGGCCGCGCTCGACGCGGTCATCTCGACCCTGCGCGGTGCGACCGACGGCCGTATCGCCGTCGTCGTGGGGGCCGGGGGCGACCGCGACCGGACGAAACGCCCGGTCATGGGCGAGGTTGCAGCCCGCGGCGCCGAGCTCGTCGTCGTGACCGACGACAATCCACGAACCGAGAACCCCGCTGCGATCCGCGCGGCCGTGCTCGACGGTGCCTACTCCGTGCCGGTGGCCGAGCGCGGTGAGATCCTCGAGATCGGGGATCGTGCGGCAGCGATCGACGCCGCAGTGGCATGGGCGCGTCCCGGCGACGTCGTACTCGTCGCCGGTAAGGGCCACGAGACGGGGCAGGAGATCGAGGGAGTCAAGCATCCCTTCGACGACCGCGAGGTCCTCGGCGCAGCACTCGACAAGTACCGGACCGCAGGACCCGACGGTCATCCGCCTGCTGCGGACGGTTCGTATCACGGAGGCAATGCATGATCCCGATGACACTGGCTCGGATCGCGGAGGTCGTCGGGGGCACCCTGCACGACGTCGACGATCCGTCGGCCGAGGTGACCGGGTCCGTCGAGTTCGACTCGCGGCGGATCGGTCCAGGAGGCCTGTTCCTGGCGCTGCCCGGTGCGCGCTCGGACGGGCACGACCATGCCGCGGCCGCAGTGGCAGCCGGGGCGGTAGTGGTCCTCGCCGCACGACCGGTGGGTGTGCCCGCGATCGTGGCACCGCCGATCGCGACCACGGAGACCAACGCCCTCGCGCTCGAACACGACAGCAACGGATCCGGCGCCGCCGTCCTCGCGGCGCTCGCGAAGCTGGCCCGGCATGTGGTGGACACGCTGACCGAGGCAGGACTCACGGTCGTCGGCGTCACCGGTTCGGCCGGCAAGACCTCGACGAAGGACATGATCGCGGCCGTGCTCGCGCCGCTGGGGGAGGTCGTCGCCCCACCCGGGTCGTTCAACAACGAACTCGGCCATCCCTGGACGGCGCTTCGCGCCACCGAGTCCACCCGCTTCCTCGTTCTCGAGAAGTCGGCCCGCGGACCCGGGCACATCGCTGCCCTGGCCGCCATCGCCCCGCCCCGCATAGGCGTCGTGCTCAACGTCGGGACCGCACACATCGGCGAATTCGGTTCGCAGGAGGTCATTGCGCGCACCAAGGGCGAACTCGTCGAGGCCCTTCCGAGCGCTGCCGACGGCGGAGTGGCAATTCTCAACGCCGACGACATCCTCGTCTCTGCGATGGCCTCGCGCACCACGGCGCGGGTCGTCTATGTCGGAACCGGGCCGCAGGCGGCCTACAGCGCCGAGGACCTCCGGCTCGACGACCGGGCGCGGGCGTCCTTCACTGCCGTCGTCCGGGCGGATGGCCGTGAGCAGCGCGTACCCGTACGGCTCGCCGTGCACGGCGAGCACCAGGTCGGCAACGCCCTCTCGGCGATCGCGGTGGCGGTCGAATGCGGTGCGACGGTCGAGCAGGCAGCCGATGCACTTGCAACGGCAGGTCCCGTCTCGGCACACCGCATGGCGGTGCAGACTCGCTCGGACGGTGTGACCGTCATCGACGACGCCTACAACGCGAACCCCGATTCGATGCGCGCCGCAGTGAAGGCGCTGGTGACGATGGCGCGGTCGGGGCCGGTTCCGCGACGGACCTTCGCGGTACTCGGTGAGATGGCCGAACTCGGGGACGACACTGTCGTCGCCCACGACGCCATCGGGCGACTCGCGGTTCGCCTCGACGTCACCCGCATCATCGCCGTCGGCGCGACGCGTCCGGTCCGGGGGTTGTTCCAGGGCGCCGTGATGGAAGGATCCTGGGGTGAGGAAGCGAGTCATGTGCCCGATGCCGACGCCGCGATCGCGTTGCTGCGAGAGGAACTGGAACCGGGTGACATCGTGCTCGTGAAGGCGTCGCAGGCCGTGAGGCTGTGGACCGTTGCCGAAGCCGTCCTCGCGGACGACCCCGCCGGCACCGGAGAAGACGACGCTGCTGTGAGGACGGAGGATGCCCGGTGAGACAGATCCTGTTCGCGGCGGGTATCGCGCTCGTAGTGTCGATCCTGCTCACTCCTGTTCTGATCAAGATGTTCTCCCGGCAGGGCTTCGGGCAGGAGATCCGGGTCGAGGGTCCGCAGAGTCACCAGTCGAAGCGTGGCACTCCCACCATGGGCGGCGTCGCGATCCTCGCGGGCCTGTGGGCGGGTTATTGGGGTTCGCACCTCATCGGGATGGGCTACGACGCGCAGGGACCGACCGCCTCGGGCCTGCTCGTGCTGGGGCTGACGACGGCACTCGGCGGTGTCGGCTTCCTCGACGACTTCATCAAGATCCGCAAACAGCGCAATCTCGGGCTGAACAAGACGGCCAAGCTGGTGGGCCAGCTCGTCGCCGCGGTGGCCTTCGGCATTCTTGCGCTGCAGTTCCGCAATTCCGACGGCCTGAGCCCCGCCAGTACCGATCTGTCCTACGTGCGCGACATCGCCACGGTGTCGATGGGCTCGGTCGTGTTCATCCTCTTCGTGTACCTGCTGGTCAGTGCTTGGTCCAACGCGGTGAACCTCACCGACGGACTCGACGGACTCGCGGCCGGTTCGATGGCATTGGTGCTCGGCGCATACGTCATCATCACGTTCTGGCAGTACCGCAACGCCTGCGTCGTGGAACCGACCGCGGGTTGCTACGACGTCCGCGACCCGCTCGATCTGGCCCTGCTGTGTGCCGCCGGGGCTGCCGCTTGCATCGGCTTCCTGTGGTGGAACGCTGCGCCCGCCAAGATCTTCATGGGTGACACCGGATCGCTCGCCCTCGGCGGCATGCTCGCCGGCCTGTCCGTCACGACCCGCACCGAACTGCTCATGGTCGTCATCGGTGCGCTCTTCGTCGCGGAGGCGGCGTCGGTGGTCATCCAGGTGGCGGTGTTCCGGTCCACTCGCAGGCGCGTGTTCAGGATGGCACCCTTCCACCACCACTTCGAACTCGGCGGATGGGCCGAGACCACGGTGATCATCCGCTTCTGGCTCCTCGCTGCCATTGCGTCGGCGATCGGCCTCGCCCTGTTCTACAGCGAGTACCTCTCGGCGATCGGGGACTGACACATGACCGACGAACTCGAACGGCTCAGGGGGCGGGCGGTGCTCGTCGCCGGGGCGGGTGTGTCGGGCCGAGCGACGATCGAGCCGCTCACCGAACTCGGTGCCCGCGTCACCGTCACCGACCGCGACGAGCGTGCTCTGGCCGAGTGCGCGGCGCTCGGCGCACGGACGGTGAAACTCGATGCTCTCGTCGACGACACCGCCGCGCTGCGCGAGTTCGCTCTGGTGGTCACGAGTCCCGGTTTTCCGCCCGGCGCCCCCCTGCTATCGCGGGCAGCCGGTGCCGCGGTGCCGATCTGGGGCGACATCGAGCTGTCCTGGCGGATCGACCGCGCCGAGATCTACGGTCCGGCCCGGAGGTGGCTGGTGGTGACCGGAACGAACGGCAAGACCACCACGACCATGATGCTGCACGCGATTCTCGAAGCCGCAGGCCGCAACAGTGTCGCGTGCGGAAATATCGGACTTCCCGTGCTCGACGCCCTGCGCCGCGACGATCCCCGCGCCGACGTCCTTGCGGTCGAGTTGTCGTCCTTCCAGCTGCACTGGGCGCCCTCGGTACACCCCGATGCGGGCGTCGTCCTCAACATCGCCGAGGATCATCTCGACTGGCACGGCGGCATCGAGAACTACATCGAAGCCAAGCTCGGCGCCCTCACCGGCGCCGTCGGGGTTCTCGGCCTCGACGATCCGATCGCGGGCGGTCTCCGCGACCGTTCTCGAGCGGTGCTCACCGTGGGATTCACGCTGGGCTTCCCCCAGGAGGGTGAGCTCGGGATCAGCAACGAACTGCTCGTCGACCGGGCGTTCGCGGATTCGGCAGTGCTCGCTCGTGTCGACGATGTCAACCCGCCGGGGCCCGCGGGCCTCTCCGACGCACTCGCGGCCGCTGCCCTCGCGCGCGCCGTCGATGTACCGGCATCGGCCGTCCACGACGGACTGCGGCGGCACCGGGTCGGTCCACACCGCGCCTCCCCGGCCGGGCACGTCGACGGCGTCGAATACATCGATGATTCGAAGGCGACCAATCCGCACGCGGCTCGTAGTTCGCTGCTGGCCCGCGAGCGTGTGGTGTGGATCGCCGGTGGCCTGCTCAAGGGTGCACGGGTGGACGAACTGGTCGCCGACGTCGCACCGCGCCTGTCCGGGGCAGTGCTGCTGGGCCGGGACGCCGGTGAAATCGCCCGGGCACTGACGCGACACGCCCCGCAGGTCCCGGTCGTCGTGGTGGACACGGGTGACGATGAAGCGATGACCGACGCGACGAGCGAAACCGAGACCGTTTCGGTGAAGAGGGTCGCGGCCCCGGGCCCCGACGGCCCCGCCGCGATGCGTCTGGCGGTCCGAGAAGCGGCGGCTCTCGCCTCGACGGGGGAGACAGTGCTGCTCGCCCCTGCCGCGGCGTCGCTCGACATGTTCGCCGACTACGCGGAACGCGGCCGCAGTTTCGCGTCCGCGGTCGAGGAACTCCGCGGGGGCGGGACGCAACCGTGACCTCTCGGGCAGGGGCAGGCTCCGACGATCCGGTAGCAGGAATGCGCAGCCGGTTCGGAGCGTGGATGGCGCGGCCGCTCGCGTCGTTCCACCTCGTGGTGACGATCGCCGTGCTGCTCACCGTGCTCGGACTGGTCATGGTCCTGTCCTCGTCGAGCGTCGGTGCTGTGGCCACGGACGGATCGGCGTACGGACTGTTCACCTCTCAGGTGATCTTCGCCGCCCTCGGCATGGTGATCTTCTACATCGCACTGCAGATCCCCATCCGGTTGCTCCGCCGATTCGCCTTCCCGGCGTTCGCGTTCTCGGTCGTGCTGCTCGTGCTGGTGCTCATACCGGGTATCGGCACGGTGTCCCAAGGTACTCGGGGCTGGTTCGTCATCGCCGGTGTGTCGCTCCAGCCGGCAGAGATCGCCAAGATCACCCTCGCGGTGTGGGGTGCTCACCTGCTGGCCTCCCGCCGTGGCGAGAACTCGACCCTGAGGGACATGCTCGTCCCGCTCGTGCCGGCGGCCGTACTCGTGACGGGTCTGATCGTGCTGCAGCCGGACCTCGGCACCACCGTCTCGATCGTCATCATCGTGCTCGCCCTGCTGTGGTTTGCGGGCCTGCCGCTCAAGGTATTCGGCGGGATCGTCGGCACGGCCGTCGGACTCGCGGTGATCCTGGCCCTGACTGCCGGTTACCGCTCGGAGCGCGTGCGAGCCTTCTTCAATCCCGGAGACGATCCACAGGGTGCCGGTTATCAGGCGCGACAGGCGAAGTTCTCCCTCGCGGACGGTGGACTGTGGGGCCGCGGGCTCGGCCAGAGCCGGGCCAAGTGGAACTACCTGCCCAACGCCCACAACGACTTCATCTTCGCCATCATCGGTGAGGAACTCGGATTCCTCGGCGGGGCCGCGGTCATCGGCCTGTTCGGTCTGTTCGCCTATGTGGGGTTGCGGATCGCGATGCGCTCGGTCGATCCCTTCCTGCGACTGTTCACCGCGACGGCGACGACCTGGATCATCGGGCAGGCGCTCATCAACATCGGCTATGTCGTGGGATTGCTGCCCGTGACCGGCCTGCAGCTGCCGCTCGTGTCGGCCGGTGGTACCTCGACGGCGACCACCTTGCTCATGTTCGGTCTGATAGCCAACGCAGCGAGACACGAGCCCGAGGCCATCGCCGCGTTGCACGCGGGTCACGACGGCCGGTTCGCGCGAATGCTGCGATTGCGCAAGCCGGAGCCCTACCGGGCCGGCCGAACCGACGCACGTACGGTCGCTGCACGGCGACCACGAGCGCGTGCCGCAGCGCCGGAGCGGGCCGGTCGTGCTGCACCGGGCGGCGGGGCGCGGAAACGACAGCCCCCGGCACCGCACGAACGGCAGCGTGGCGCGGCACAAGAACGCCGCGCGTCCGCTGGGCGGACACAACCACGGGACGGAACGGGCCGTGCAGGGCGCGCGCAACCCGCGCGGGACGCCGGCCGCGGCCGGCAACAGTCGAACCGCACGACACGCGGAGCGAACAGACGAGGCGGAGAGCGAGGGAATCGCAGGTGAGTGGGGAAAGGCCGGCACTGTCGGTGGTGGTGGCCGGAGGCGGTACGGCCGGGCATATCGAGCCGGCGCTCGCGGTGGCGGATGCCGTGCGCGCACTCGTACCAGATGCGCGGATCACGGCGCTCGGTACCGAGCGCGGACTCGAGACGACCCTGGTACCGCGCCGCGGTTACCCCCTGGAACTCGTCCCGCCCGTGCCGCTGCCCCGCAAACCGACGCTCGACCTGCTGAAGCTCCCAGGGCGGGTCGTGGCGTCGGTGCGTCGCACCCGCGAGATCCTCGACCGGGTCGACGCCGATGTCGTCGTCGGTTTCGGCGGGTACGTGGCGCTGCCCGCCTACCTCGCGGCCGGGGCCGGTCCGCTGCGTCGTCGGCGCCGTATTCCGGTCGTCGTCCACGAGGCCAATGCGAGTGCTGGCATCGCCAACAAGGTCGGTGCGCTCCGGGCAGAGCGTGTACTGGCCGCGGTCCCGGGTTCGGGGATCGTGCGACGCGGCGACGCGCAGATCGTGGGGATTCCGGTCCGGTCGTCGATCACCGGACTCGACCGCGGCGCGCTGCGTGCGGAAGCGCGGCGTCATTTCGGTCTACCCGACGACGTCCCGGTCCTGCTCGTGTTCGGAGGCTCGCAGGGCGCACGTTCGCTGAACGAGGCCGTGTCCGGCGCGTCCGCCGCACTCGCGGAGGCCGGTATCGCCGTGCTGCACGCACACGGTCCGAAGAACACCGTCGACATCCCCGCCCATCCCGGACATGCCCGTGCACCGTACGTCACGGTGCCCTATCTCGAACGCATGGATCTCGCATATTCCGCCGCCGACGCCGTCGTGTGCCGCTCGGGCGCCATGACGGTCGCCGAGGTGTCCGCAGTGGGTCTGCCCGCCGTGTACGTACCCCTCCCGCATGGGAACGGCGAACAGGAACTCAATGCCCGCCCGGTCGTCGAGGCGGGCGGTGGAAGGATCGTCGCCGACGGCGATCTGAATTCGGACTATGTCGCGACAGAAGTGGTGTCGATGCTCCGGGACGAGCAGCGACTCGTGGAGATGGGCCGCCGCGCCGCGGCCGCCGGTCACCGTAGTGCGGCGGACGAGCTGGCGAGGACAGTGCTCGAGGTTGCCGGAGTGGAACCGAACAGGAGTGAACGATGAGTGCGCAGTTGCCCGCCGAACTCGAGCGGGTGCACATGGTCGGTATCGGCGGCGCCGGGATGTCGGGCATCGCCCGGATCCTGCTGGCGCGTGGGGGACAGGTATCGGGTTCCGACGCGAAGGAAAGTCGCGGTGTGCTCGCGCTGCGGGCACGCGGCGCCCAGGTCCGTATCGGGCACTCCGCCGAGGCCCTCGACCTGCTCGACGGTGGCCCCACGGCACTGGTCACGACGTTCGCGGCCATCCCGCAGGACAATCCCGAACTCGTCGCCGCACGTGAGCGGGGTATCCCGATCCTGTTGCGTCCCACGGTCCTCGCCTCCCTCATGCGCGGACACCGCACCTTCCTCGTCTCGGGCACACACGGCAAGACCTCGACGACGTCGATGCTCGTCGTCGCGTTGCAGCACTGCGGTTTCGATCCGTCCTTCGCGGTCGGTGGTGAACTCAACGAATCCGGCACCAACGCGCATCACGGCAGTGGCGACGTCTTCGTCGCCGAAGCCGACGAGAGCGACGGTTCGCTGCTGCAGTACGACCCGAACACCGTCATCGTCACCAACATCGAGGCCGACCACCTGGACTTCTTCGGTACACCTGAGGCGTACACGGCGGTCTTCGACGAGTTCATCGCCCGGATCGCCCCCGGCGGTCTGCTCGTCGTGTGCCTCGACGATCCCGGATCGGCGGCCCTCGCCGAACGGGTCGTCGCACTCGGCCGAGACGATCTGCGGGTCCAGGGCTACGGCACGGCCGACATCATCGGCACCGAGGACGAGTACAGGGGCGTGCCCGTCGGAGTGCGACTGCTGGGCTGGGAGGCCAAGGATGTCGGCGGTGTCGCGGAACTCCATCTCACAGGCGAGGATTCGCCGCGCACGGTCCGACTGTCCGTCCCCGGCCGTCACATGGCGCTGAACGCGCTCGCCGCGCTGCTCGCTGCGCTCGAGGCCGGAGCGCAGGTGGACGAGGCGCTGGAGGGGCTGGCCGGGTTCGGCGGCGTACACCGGCGTTTCCAGTACACCGGTCGCGAATACGGCGTGCGGGTGTTCGACGACTACGCCCACCACCCGACCGAAGTCCGCGCGGTGCTCGCGGCCGCGGCGGAACTCGTGGCGGGAGAACCGCTGCGCTACACCGAGACCGGCACCGAACGGCCGCGGGTGATCGTCGTGTTCCAGCCGCACCTCTATTCGCGCACCGAAGCGTTCGCCGGCGAGTTCGGATCGGCACTCGATCTCGCGGACGAGGTGGTGGTGCTCGACGTGTACGGCGCCCGGGAGGAACCGATCCCCGGAGTCAGTGGTGCGCTCGTCGCCCGCGCGGTGAGCAAACCGGTGCACTACCAGCCGAATCTGTCCGCCGTGCCCCGCCAGGTCGCGGGCCTGACAAGGCCGGGGGATGTCGTGATCACGATGGGTGCCGGTGACGTCACCATGCTGGGCAGGCAGATTCTCGACGCGCTGCACAGCAAGCCGGGCCGGTTCCGGCCGGCCGGTTCCACCCCGGACGCGGGTGGTCCCCACGCGCCGGGCGGCGCCGGACCGGAGCCGACGAAACGGTGACGCCTGCCTCCGTCTCGTCACGCGCACGCCGTGAACGACCACCACGCGAGTGTCGCGAGCGAAACACCGCCCGCCGCCCGCGCGGTCGGTCGGTACGCGTGCGCACCGTGCTTCTCGGGGCGGGGGTGGTCGCCGTGCTCCTCGGGGCGATCGCGGTGGCGTGGTTCTCACCGTTGCTGTCCGTGCGTGCGATCGAGGTGACGGGAGTCGAGGTCCTCACCCACGACGAGGTGGTGGAGGCTCTCCGGGTCGCCGAGGGCACGCCGCTGCTGCAGGTCGACACGGCGGCAGCGGCCCGGAGGGTCGCGACGATGCCGCGCGCGGAATCGGTCCGGGTGCAGCGGGTATATCCGTCCACCGTCCGTGTGACGGTCAGCGAGCGGGAGGCCGTGGTCTTCTTCGAGGCGCCGGACGGCACCCACTCGGTCGACAGGGAAGGGGTGGACTTCGCGGTGGAGCCCCCGCCGATGTTCACTCCGCGGCTCGTGACCCCGTCGCCGGGTACGGCGGATCCCGCTACCCGAGCGGCCGTGGAGGTACTCGAAAAGTTGCCACCCGATCTGCGTGTCCAGGTCGAATCGATCGAAGCGCCGTCGGAGTCCGACATCTCTCTGGTACTCACCGACGGGCGCACCGTGGTGTGGGGTGGAGTCGATCGTTCCGAGCGTAAGGCGGCGGTGATCGGCCCCCTCCTGACGCAGCCGGGGCAGCGATTCGACGTCGCGAGTCCCGACCTGCCGACGGTCAGGTGAGGGATCGATGAAATTCGTCCGGCGTGTCCGGCGCGTCTGCTGGCTATTCCCGGCACCAGTGCCATAGCGTTTCGGACAGCCGCGCTACTTGACATAACCTTCAAGCTATGGTTGAGGGTTTGCCGAGAGTCGGCGCTGTGAGGAGCGTCCGCTGTCGACAGGCAGACGTGACCGACATCCAGCTGCACCCGGATCCAGTACCACCCGGAAACATGCACCACCCGGAACTTCAGGAAGGCGAGAGCACATGACGCCCCCGCACAACTACCTCGCCGTAATCAAGGTCGTCGGTATCGGCGGTGGCGGCGTGAACGCGGTCAATCGCATGATCGAGCAGGGACTCAAGGGAGTCGAGTTCATTGCCGTCAACACCGACGCGCAGGCACTGCTCATGTCGGACGCCGACGTCAAGCTCGATGTCGGCCGCGAACTGACCCGCGGACTCGGCGCCGGCGCAGACCCGGAGGTCGGCCGCAAGGCTGCCGAAGACCACAAGGACGAGATCGAAGAGGTGCTCAAGGGTGCCGACATGGTCTTCGTGACGGCCGGCGAGGGCGGTGGAACCGGTACCGGCGGTGCGCCTGTCGTGGCGAGCATCGCCCGCAAGCTCGGTGCGCTCACGGTCGGCGTCGTGACCCGTCCGTTCTCGTTCGAGGGCAAGCGCCGCGGCAGCCAGGCCGACACCGGCATCCAGACGCTGCGTGAATCCTGCGACACGCTCATCGTCATCCCGAACGACCGGTTGCTGCAGCTCGGCGATGCCGCCGTCAGTCTCATGGATGCCTTCCGTTCCGCCGACGAGGTGCTCCTCAACGGTGTCCAGGGCATCACCGACCTCATCACCACGCCGGGACTCATCAACGTCGACTTCGCCGACGTCAAGGGCGTGATGTCGGGCGCCGGTTCGGCCCTGATGGGTATCGGCTCGTCGCGAGGTGAGGGTCGCGCCATCAAGGCTGCCGAGGCGGCGATCAACTCGCCGCTGCTCGAGGCGTCGATGGAGGGTGCGCGTGGTGTGCTGCTCTCCATCGCAGGCGGATCGGATCTCGGCCTGTTCGAGATCAACGAGGCCGCTTCGCTCGTGCAGGAGGCTGCGCACATCGACGCGAACATCATCTTCGGCACGGTCATCGACGATTCGCTCGGTGACGAGGTGCGGGTGACCGTCATTGCCGCCGGCTTCGACGGCGGGACCCCCGCCCGCCGTCCCGTCGAGACCGGACAGCAGCAGGGCCAGTCGCAGCAGCCCCAGCAGCAACAGGCCCCTCGTCCGGGTGCGATCGGGGTGGCCCGCGCCGGCGAACTCGGTCGTCCCGAGCGGGAAACCGGTGAGTCGAATCCGGTACGGGAGTCGGCACCCACTGCCGGTGGTCAGCCGCCCTCCGGTGGCAACGCGCCCCGCGAGGTGGACATCGACGACGACGGTGACGACGACGTCGACGTGCCGATCTTCATGCGCCGTTGACGGCTTTGCCTGCTGTGCTGCGCGCCCGCCGGGTCGTGACCACGCGATCCGGTGGCGTGTCCGCACCTCCGTACGACAGCTTCAACCTCGCCGATCACGTCGGTGATGATCCGGCTGCGGTCGCGGCCAATCGTCGCCGGCTCGCCTCGGCGGTCGGCCTGCCCCTCGAGCGATTCGTCTGGATGGAGCAGATCCACAGCCGCAACGTGACGGTGGTGGACGGGCCGGTGGACGGGCCCGTGTCCGCTACCGACGCACTCGTCACCCGCCAGGTCGGGCTCGCGCTGGCGACCCTCAGCGCCGACTGTGTGTCGATTCTGTTGTCCGACGAGACCGCCGGCGTGATCGCTGCCGTGCACGCCGGCCGGGTGGGTGCGCGTATCGGGATCCTCCCACGGGTTCTCGACGCCATGGCAGATCTCGGTGCCCGTCCCGATCGCATCGGGGCCCTGCTCGGTCCGGCGGCGAGCGGTCGCCACTACGAGGTGCCTGCGGCCATGAGATCCGATGTCGAGGCCCATCTTCCGGGTAGCGCGACTCGCACGGTACGCGGCACACCCGGTCTCGATCTCCGCGCGGGACTACGCAGGCAGCTCGCAGATCACGGTGTGACGGCTGTGGCGGAGGATCCGCGGTGCACGATCGAGGACACTTCTCTGTTCAGCCATCGGCGCTCTGCGCCCACCGGAAGGTTTGCCTCCGTGATCTGGCTCGAGGAGACAGACCGGGTGGCCGGCGGTGCGGGGGAGGGGACGGCGTGAGCGACGCGGCCACCGCGGACCGGCGGCAAGAGCTCGCCGATCGTCTTGCAGCCGTACAGAATCGGTTGGTTTCCGCGGCCCGTGCGGCGGGGCGTTCTCCGTCGGACGTGGCGTTGCTGACCGTCACCAAGTACTTTCCCGCATCGGATGTCGTGCTGCTCCACGAGCTGGGGTGTGAGCGGTTCGGCGAATCCCGCGAACAGGAGGCGAGCGCGA
Organism: Rhodococcus sp. NPDC047139; assembly: GCF_040643435.1. NCBI lineage: Bacteria > Bacillati > Actinomycetota > Actinomycetes > Mycobacteriales > Nocardiaceae > Rhodococcus > Rhodococcus sp. NPDC047139. The sequence continues at coordinate 157,820 of NZ_JBEYUH010000008.1, read as the reverse complement.
AGATCGCGCAATTCCGGGAGAGTGTGTCCGAGCCGGTCGAATGGCACATGATCGGTCGGGTCCAGCGCAACAAGACCCGGGCGATCGCCCGCTGGGCGCACACGGTGCATTCGGTCGACAGTGTCCGGCTCGTGCAGGCCTTCGAGAAGGGCGTGACGGCGGCACTCGACGAGGGGCTACGGACCACCCCGCTGCGTGCTCTGCTGCAGGTCAGTCTCGACGGTGACCGTGACCGGGGTGGGGTGGTCGCCGAGGATCTTCCTGCCCTCGCGGCGGCGGTCGCGGAATCGGGCGTACTCGAACTCGGCGGTCTGATGGGTGTTCCGCCACTGGGATGGGAACCCGATCGGGCGTTCGAGGAGTTGCACGAGCTCCATGTACGTCTGCTGCAGGATCATCCGGCGGCGGCCGAACTGTCGGCGGGGATGTCCGGCGATCTCGAGCAGGCGGTTCGGTGGGGTTCGACGTGCGTGCGTGTCGGAACGGCGGTCTTGGGGTATCGACCATTAGCCTGAATGACATCCGCCGCGCGAGGGAAAGGCGATCGATGAGCACACTCCACAAGTTCAAGGCGTACTTCGGGATGGTGCCGCTCGAGGATTACGAGGACGAGTACCTCGACGATCCGTCGAGTGGCCGACGCGACCGCGATCGGGACTACGGCGACGCACCCTACGGCGGCTACGCACCGTCGCATCGGGACGACTATGCGCCGTCGCATCGCGAGGAGCCGGTTCGTGACTTCGACCGCGACGACTTCGACCGTTACGATCCGGCGCCCCGCCCCCCGCGGGTCGAGCCCATCACCGCCCGCGCTCCCCGTCAGGCTCCTGCTCCGGTCCGTGCTGCCGGGCGTGCATCCTTGGCTGCGGAGGGCCGGCTCGAGCGCACCGAACCGCGGCGCGGCGCGCTGTTCGACGAGGGAGGTCCGTTGTCCAAGATCACCACGCTGCGTCCACGCGACTACAGCGAGGCGCGGACGATCGGTGAGCGTTTCCGCGACGGGACGCCGGTCATCATGGACCTCGTCGAGATGAGCAATGCCGACGCCAAGCGACTGGTGGACTTCGCGGCGGGGCTCGCATTCGCGCTGCGCGGCTCGTTCGACAAGGTGGCCACCAAGGTCTTCCTGCTTTCTCCCGCCGATATCGATGTCTCTGCGGAGGAGCGTCGGCGCATCGCCGAGACCGGCTTCTACAACCAGCAGTAGACGAGCGCGATGCGCGGGTGAGCGAGCCCTCCCCGACGCCTCGCGGTTCTACCCTCGTCGCCGCCCCTCGAGTGTTCCGACACGCCCGGCCATGATGCAGATCACTGCAGGCCGGGCGTTTCGGTTTTGATCGACCCGTCTTTGTCGGGCATTGTGGGAAGGTGGCCGTTTTCGAGGTGCTGTGGTTCCTGCTGTTCATCTTCTGGCTTCTGCTGATCGGGCGGATCATCGTCGAGTTCATCAGAACCTTCGCGCGGGAGTGGAAGCCGTCGGGCTTCGTCGTCGTCGTACTCGAAGCGATCTTCACGGTCACGGACCCGCCTGTGAAGCTGCTGCGAAGGCTGATTCCGCCGCTCAATCTGGGTGGGGTCCGACTCGATCTGTCCATCATGGTCTTGCTGTTCATCGTGTATTTCCTCATGGCCTTCCTGCCCAGGGGCGGCGCAGCATGACGGTTCCATCCGGCGTCGTGTCCGACCGTCCCGAAGCTGCCGTGTGCCACAATGGAGTGCCATATACAGTGGGTTTTGGTACGCGTAACGCACTGTCGATAACACAGAACGCCTGCTTGACCGCTTACTCGACGCGTGAAGGGATCCTTCCATGCCGCTGACACCAGCTGATGTGCACAATGTCGCGTTCAGCAAGCCTCCGATCGGGAAGCGTGGGTACAACGAGGACGAGGTCGACGCCTTCCTCGATCTCGTCGAGCAGGAGCTGACGAACCTCATCGAGGAGAACGCCGATCTGCGTCAGCGGGTGGCAGAACTCGACCAGGAACTCTCCGAGGCCAAGAAGGCGCCGCGTAGCGCGGCCGCATCCGCACCGGCCACTCCGTCCAAACCGGAACCGGCGCGAGTCGTCGAGGCCCCGAAGCCGGAACCGGCGCCGACGCCGGCACCCGCACCGGTCGCCGCCGCACCGTCGAGCGGTGACGCGAGCATGCAGGCCGCGAAGGTTCTCGGGCTCGCCCAGGAGATGGCCGACCGACTCACCGGGGACGCCAAGGCCGAGGCCGAGGAGCTCGTGCGGAACGCGCGGACCAATTCCGAGCAGCTGGTCTCCGATGCCCGCACGCGCAGTGAGGCGATGGTTGCCGATGCGCGGCAGAAGGCCGACGCCATGCTGGCCGATGCGCGCACCCGTTCCGAGACCCAGCTGCGGCAGGCCAAGGAGAAGTCCGACGCCTTGCAGGCGGACGCCGAGAAGAAGCACACCGAGATCATGGCGACGATCAACCAGCAGCGTTCCGTGCTGGAGGGTCGCATCGAACAGCTCAAGACGTTCGAGCGTGAGTACCGGGTGCGTCTGAAGTCCTACCTCGAATCGCAGCTCGAAGAGCTCGAGCAGCGCGGTTCTGCTGTTCCGGTGGACGGTGGCCAGGAGGCGTTCAACCAGTCCAACTCGTCGTCCTTCGGATCGTCGTCCTTTGCGAAGGGCAACAGCTGATCGATAGTCCCCGACCTGGTGCTGTACCTCGGTAGAGGAGGAGCGTCGTGCTCGTCGTCACGCTGGTACTCGCAGCCGTCGGTTTCGGTCTTCTCGTGATCGCGTTGATGACCGGTTCGGTGGTCTGGGCCTGGGGTTGTATCGCGGTGTGCGTCGTCGGGGCCGTGATCTTGCTGGCGAGCGCACTCGGCGGACGAAGCGCAACCGAGGGCGAGTGGGCCGATCCGGGTTCTGTCGAGCGGGCCCGAGGGGCGGGTGGCCGCGCACCGCGACGACGTCCCGGCGGCCGGAATTCCTCGGATCGCTGAGACGTCCTACAATTGGCACCATCGAGTGTGAAACTCGATCCCCGTTCGCGCGGGGCGGCGTCGATCCGGCCATCACCGGGGAGCCTCCGGAAGAACGGTGACCATCGCGTCGCTCACTAGAACCGGACGGGTGGGCCCGTCACAGCCCCTACGAGTGGCCGTCCCCACTGGGGACGCGCAAGCGGGGTGGTACCGCGGTAGCCGTGCACGCGCACGGAGATCGTCCCCGTGCCGAGACATATCCAGGCACGGAGGAGCCACGCTGTGACCGAGAACCACGCTGCACCGGATCCCACCGCAGCAACGACCGGCAGTGCTGCCGGATATCCCCGCGTCGACTACGGCCTGCCGCGTGACTCGGGTGTCGACTTCCCGGCGCTCGAAGAGCGCGTCCTCGCGCACTGGGCTGCAGACGGCACCTTCGAGGCTTCCCTGCGTAACCGCGACGGGGCCGACGATTTTGTCTTCTACGACGGCCCGCCCTTCGCGAACGGTCTGCCGCACTACGGCCACCTGCTCACCGGTTATGTCAAGGACGTCGTGCCGCGCTTCCAGACGATGCGCGGTAAGAAGGTCGACCGCCGGTTCGGCTGGGACTGCCACGGTCTGCCGGCCGAGCTCGAAGCCGAGAAGCAGCTCGGCATCACCGACAAGTCGCAGATCGACTCGATGGGCCTGGCCGAATTCAACGCCTACTGCAAGCAGTCGGTGCTGCGCTACACCGGTGAGTGGCGCGATTACGTCACCCGCCAGGCGCGGTGGGTGGACTTCGACAACGATTACAAGACCCTGGACCTCGACTTCATGGAGTCGGTCATGTGGGCCTTCAAGTCGCTGTACGACAAGGGCCTGATCTACCAGGGCTTCCGCGTGCTTCCCTACAGCTGGTACGAGCAGACGCCGCTGTCGAACCAGGAGACCCGCCTCGACGACGCCTACAAGATGCGTCAGGACCCGGCCGTCACCGTCGACATGGTGCTGCGCGCGCCGGGTTCCGAACTCGACGGTGCCAATGCCTTGATCTGGACCACCACACCGTGGACCCTGCCGTCGAACCTCGCGATCGCGGTGCACCCGGACATCGACTACGTCGCGGTGCGTGGCGCCGAGGGCAAGACCTACGTGCTCGCGCAGGATCGGCTCGGCCATTACGCCCGTGAACTCGGCGAAGAGCCGGAAGTGATCGGCCGCTATCGCGGTAGCGATCTCGTCGGCCTCGCCTACGAGCCGCCCTTCGATTTCTTCGTGGGCCGGGAGAATGCGCACCAGGTCATCGCCGCCGACTACGTCACCACCGAGTCCGGTACCGGAATCGTCCACCTCGCACCGGCTTTCGGTGAAGAGGACATGGAGTACTGCCAGCGCAACGGCATCGAGCTCGTGCAGCCGCTCGACCCGGCCGGCAAATTCACCTCGATGGTCCCGCCGTACGAGGGCCTGCAGGTCTTCGACGCCAACCCGGTGATCATCAAGGATCTCAAGGCAGCTGGAAAGCTGTTGCGACACGAGACCATCGAGCACTCCTACCCGCACTCGTGGCGGTCGGGCCAGCCGCTGATCTACATGGCGGTGCCGTCGTGGTTCGTCGCCGTCACGCGTTTCCGCGACCGCATGGTCGAGCTGAACCAGCAGATCACGTGGGTGCCCGAGCACATCCGGGACGGTCAGTTCGGCAAGTGGCTCGAAGGTGCCCGCGACTGGAACATCAGCCGTAACCGATACTGGGGCAGCCCGATTCCCGTGTGGGTATCGGACGATCCGGAATACCCCCGCGTCGATGTCTACGGCTCGCTCGACGAACTCGAACGCGACTTCGGAGTACGTCCGACCGATCTGCACCGGCCCATGATCGACGAACTCACCCGGCCGAACCCCGACGACCCGACCGGCAGGTCGACCATGCGCCGCGTCCCGGAGGTGCTCGACTGCTGGTTCGAGTCCGGGTCGATGCCGTTCGCCCAGGTGCACTACCCGTTCGAGAATCGCGACTGGTTCGACACCCACTATCCGGGCGACTTCATCGTCGAGTACAACGGCCAGACACGCGGATGGTTCTACACCCTGCACGTCCTCGCGACCGCGCTGTTCGACCGGCCCGCCTTCAAATGCGTTGCCGCGCATGGCATCGTCCTCGGCGACGACGGTCTGAAGATGAGCAAGTCCAAGGGCAACTATCCCGACGTGAACGAGGTGTTCGCCCGCGACGGTTCCGACGCCATGCGGTGGTTCCTCATGTCCTCGCCGATCCTGCGCGGCGGCAACCTCGTCGTCACCGAGCAGGGCATCCGTGAGGGTGTGCGACAGGCACTGCTGCCGTTGTGGAACGCATGGAGCTTCCTGCAGCTGTACGCGGTGAAACCGGGCACCGGGCGCACCGATTCGTCGAACGTGCTCGACCGGTACATCCTCGCCAAGCTCGCCGAAACCCGCGACGTCATCACCGACGCACTCGAGACCGTCGACATCGCCGGTGCGTGCGACGAACTGCGCACCTTCTGCGATGCGCTGACCAATTGGTACGTCCGTCGCTCGCGGAACCGGTTCTGGGACGAGGACACCGACGCGATCGACACACTCCACACGGTGCTCGAGGTCGTCACGCGCTTGGCTGCGCCGTTGCTGCCGATGGCCTCCGAGGTGATCTGGCGGGGCCTGACCGGTGGCCGGTCCGTGCATCTGGCGGACTGGCCCGCGGCCGACGACCTGCCGTCCGATCCCGCGCTCGTCGCGGCGATGGACGAGGTGCGTGGGGTGTGCTCGACCGTATTGTCGCTGCGTAAGGCGCAGAAGCTGCGTGTGCGGCTTCCGCTTCCGGAGGTCACCGTCGCGACCCCCGGATCGTCCCATCTCGAGCCCTTCGTCGACCTCATCAAGGACGAGGTCAACGTCAAGCAGGTGGTCACGACCGACGACGTCGAAGCGCACGGCCGCTTCGAGGTCGTCGTCAACGCCCGCGCTGCCGGACCGCGTCTCGGCAAGGACGTGCAGAAGGTCATCAAGGCCGTCAAGGCGGGGGACTGGAGCCAGTCGGAGGACGGAACGGTCACTGCGGCCGGTGTCACCCTGCTCCCCGAGGAGTACACGAGCCGCCTCGTCGCGGCCGAGCCGGAGTCCACGGCTGCGCTGCCGGGCGGCAACGGTCTCGTGGTCCTCGACACGACCGTCACCGAGGAACTCGAGGCCGAGGGCTGGGCCAAGGACCGCATCCGCGAGTTCCAGGACGCTCGCCGCAACCTCGGTCTCGAGGTCTCCGACCGGATCTCGGTGCACTTCGAGGTTCCGGCCGATCGGGCAGAGTGGGCGGCACGCCACCGCGATCTGATCGCGGGCGAGATCCTCGCCACGACCTTCGAACTCGGTACGGCCGACGGCGATGCCATCGAGCTGGGCGAGGGGACTCGGGCGTCGATCGTCAAGGTGTGAGCCGTGTGCGCCGGTCCTGGGTGATATGTGTGGATGCGGCGCACTAGTCTCGGTGCGTGCCCACTTCCGTGAATCGGCGCTGGGTGTTGCACCTGGATCTCGACGCGTTCTTCGCGTCCGCCGAGCAGTTGACCCGGCCGACCCTGCGGGGTCGGCCGGTGCTCGTCGGTGGCCTCGGGGCCCGCGGCGTGGTCGCCGGTGCGAGCTACGAGGCCCGCGTGTACGGCGCGCGCTCGGCGATGCCGATGAGCCGGGCGCGTCGCCTCGTCGGCCCCGCCGCGGTCGTTCTTCCCCCGCGGGGAGTTCTCTACCGCGAACTGAGCGGGCTCGTGTTCGACACCCTGCGCGCCCGGATTCCGGTCCTCGAGACGCTGTCCCTCGACGAGGCGTTCGCCGAACCTCCCGAACTGGCCGGGGCAGGGACCGGGGACGTCGAACGGTTCTGTGCGGAGCTGCGCGAACACGTCCGGGAGAGAACGGGTCTCGTGGCATCCATCGGCGCCGGGTCGGGTAAACAGATCGCGAAGATCGGATCCGGGCTCGCGAAACCGGACGGGCTGCTCGTCGTGCCACCCGAGGGCGAACTCCCGTTGCTGCATGCTCTCCCGGTGCGCAAGCTGTGGGGAATCGGCCCGGTTGCCGAAGATCGGCTGCGGCGACTCGGTATCGAGACGATCGGAGATCTCGCGGCCCTGCCGGTGGCCGAGGCGGCATCGATCCTCGGCGGAACCGTCGGACCGGGCCTGCATCGGCTCGCCAACGGGTTCGACGACCGGCCGGTCGCCGAGCGTGCCGAAGCGAAACAGGTCAGCGCCGAGACCACCTTTCCGACCGATATCGTCGCGATGGCCGGGCTGAGACGCGCGATCGCCGCGTCCGCATCCGCAGCACACTCACGACTGCGCAAGGACGGGCGGGCCGCCCGCACGGTGGTGCTCAAACTGCGTAAGGCGGACATGTCCGTGCTCACCAGGTCGTCGACCCTGCCGTACGCCACCGAGGACGTGCAGGTGCTCACCACGGCGGCCCAGCGTCTCGCGCTCGATCCCCTCGAGATCGGTCCCGTGCGGCTCGTCGGCGTGGGGTATGCAGGCCTGTCGGCGATTGCGCAGGACACCCTGTTCCCCGAACTCGACCGGACACCGACGGACGACGCCACGCACACCGCTCACGACGACGAGGAGCAGGTCGCGGCAACCGGGCCGGCCACCAGGTGGATGCCGGGCACCGACGTCGCTCATCCCGAGTTCGGGCACGGCTGGGTACAGGGCGCCGGGCACGGCGTGGTCACCGTCCGGTTCGAGACCAGGAGCACCGGGCCCGGTGCGGTCCGTAACCTTGACGAGGACGATCCCGATCTGACAGTTGCGGACCCGCTCGCCAGCCTGAACTGAAACAGGTTCCCGGCGCCCTCATGGTCTTCTTACCGTCGCCGGGTACTCTTGCGGGCGATCCGCTGCCGGATGACCGAACACGGCGCACGCGTCGTGCACGACCGAACGAGAAGGACGAGAAGTTGAAGCTTCGCAAGATGACCGTCGCCACTGTGGCGCTCGCCGCCGCCCTCACGATGTCCGCCTGCAGCTCGGACGACGGCGGTAGCTCGGCAGAGGCGGCCTCGAACACCAGCACCACCACGACCGCCGCGGCTCCGGCCGTCGACTACCCGCCGGTGCCTTCGCCCGAGGAACTCAACGCCGATCTCGCGCGCGCTTTCGATCTGAACGTCCCGGCAGCCGAGAAGACAGATCTGGTCCAGGGTGCCGAGGAGGATCCGGAGTTGATCAACAAGGTCGCTCAGGCTGCCAACGACGCCGGTGTCCAGGTGAACGTCGTCGACGTGACCGACAACGAGAACGGCACCATCACCGCCGGCGTCGAGATGGCGCTCGCGGGCAGCGAGCAGCCGTCGTTCGGCACCGTCGACTTCGTTGCCGAGGACGACACCTGGAAGGTGTCCAAGGACTACGCGTGCTCCATCGTGATCAACATGGCGCAGCTGCAGTCACCGGCCTGCGCGTGATGTAATTCTCGTCCGAACGAACGACGGCCGGCGCGGATCTCCGCGCCGGCCGTCGATCGTTCGGCTGTTATTGCTCCGGAGTACTCCAGCCCACCCGGTCGACCTGCGACTGCGACAGCCGCGTCCCGCCGTCCGGCTCGACATAGCTCTGATCGCCCTGCACCGTCAGTTCGCCGTCGACGGGCAGGGGGAGCGACGTGTCGATCGTCATCGTCCCCTCACCGGCCATCGTGTACTGCTCGATATCGAGACGGCCCTGTCCGTTCGGTAGTACCCAGGTGGATTCGCGCGGCGTCTGCTCGACTTTCACATCGACCGTCATGCGCTGGTCCTCGCGCTCGACGAGGGTTGCGGTCCCCACCTGGTCGAGGGTGATCCCGGCGCTCATCACCTGCTGCCGGATCTCCCATACCGCACCGACGCCGATGGCCTCCTCGGGGAACGAGACGATGCGATAGACGGCCTGGTAGAAGGCCTGTTCGACGGCCGAACGCGCGATGTTCGCCGCGTCGGGTGCAGGTTCGAGGCGAAGAGCGCTGATCGCGCCGGTCGGCCCGACCGTCAGTCCGGCGCCGGAGCCTTCGACGTCGGACAGCGCGGACCGAAGTGTGGCGTCCGGCGAGTCCGCCGACCCGAGAGTGATGTCGACGACGGTGCTCGGGTTCTCGTCGGAGATCGCCCGCTCGACCGTGGCCGACAGCGGAAGAGTCAGCTCGGGTGTCGAGAAGTCCTGTCGAACGTCGTCACCGATCTGCTGGAAGACCTCGGACCGCGTGGTGAGGACGACGTCGTGCCGCACCCCTGCCTCAGGAGTGACCCGAACCACCGAGCGGGGTTCGGCCCCGGCGTCGAGCACCGTGGTGGTCACGGCGGACACCGGTAGCGTCACCTCCGTCGACGTCGCCGCGGTGACGGTGGGAGCGCCGTCGGAGGAGGCGCCGCAACCGGCGACGAGAGTGGAAAGGGACAGGGCAGCCGCGAGGGCATACGGCCCCGGGCGGGCGAATCTGGACAGCGCAGGCACGACACCCAGGGTAGCCACGACGGGAGGGGGAACCGCCGCGGTCGTCGGAGTAGGGGATGATGGAGCGGTGACGAACGAAGCTTCCCGACCCGACCGCGACGCGGATCCCCCGGCTTCCGGCCGTGCCGACGAGCCGACGCCGCCTCCTGCGGTAGCGGGCGGCAAGCGCATGCTCCGGCCTCTGCTGCTCGTGGCGTTCGTCATCTACGTCGCAGACCTGGTGACGAAGGTGCTCGCCGTTCACTACATCGACCCGGCCGACCCGATCTCGATCATCGGTGACACGGTCACGCTGACACTCGTGCGGAATCCGGGCGCCGCCTTCTCCATGGCCACGGGTATGACCTGGCTGCTCACCCTGGTCGCCGTCGCCGTCGTCATCGGCGTGGTGAGGATCGGCCGGACGCTGAAGTCGGGATGGTGGGCGCTCGGCCTCGCCCTGGTGCTCGGGGGAGCACTCGGCAACCTCACCGACCGGATCTTCCGCTCGCCGGGACCGCTGCAGGGCCACGTCGTCGACTTCGTGTCGGTCGGATGGTGGCCGGTGTTCAACGTCGCCGACTCGGCCATCGTGTGCGGAGCGATCCTGCTCGTGGCGCTGACGGTCTTCGGCGTCGAACCGGACGGCGGCACGGCGAAGGCCGGGGGCCGGACAGCAGAGGCGTCGGGCGATACGAGAAAGGAAACACGCCAGTGAGGGAAACCCGCGCGATGCCCGTACCCGACGGGCTCGACGGGATGCGCGTCGATGCAGGCCTTGCACGCCTGCTCGGTCTGTCTCGGACCGTGGTGGCCACGCTCACCGAGGAGGGCGCCATCGTGGTCGACGGCGCAGTCGTCGGCAAGTCCGACCGGCTGTCCGCCGGCTCCTGGCTCGAGGTGGAACTACCCGAGCCGCCGCGTCCCCTGACCATCGAGGCCCAGCCCGTCGAGGGTATGGAGATCCTCTACGCCGACGACGACATCGTCGCCGTGGACAAGCCGGTCGGTGTCGCCGCTCACGCGAGCGTCGGCTGGACCGGCCCGACGGTGATCGGGGGTCTGGCCGCGGCCGGTTACCGCATCTCCACGTCCGGCGCCCACGAGCGGCAGGGCATCGTGCACAGGCTCGACGTGGGCACCTCCGGGGTCATGGTGGTCGCGACGTCGGAACGTGCCTACACCGTGCTCAAGCGCGCATTCAAGGAGCGCACCGTCGACAAGCGCTACCACGCGCTCGTCCAGGGGCATCCGGACCCGAGCAGCGGCACCATCGATGCACCGATCGGCCGGCACCGCAGCAGCGACTGGAAGTTCACGGTCACCGCCGACGGCAAACCCAGCGTCACGCATTACGACACCATCGAGGCGTTCCAGGCCGCGAGCCTGCTCGACATCCACCTCGAAACCGGTCGTACCCACCAGATTCGCGTGCATTTCTCGGCGCTGCGGCATCCTTGCTGCGGCGACCTCACCTACGGCGCCGACCCGCGCCTCGCTGCGCGACTCGGTCTCGAACGGCAGTGGCTGCATGCCTGCACCCTCGGGTTCTCGCACCCCACGCGTGGCCACTGGGTCGAGATCACCAGCAAGTACCCGCCGGATCTGGAGCACGCTCTCGACGTGCTGCGCAACGCCTGACCGATGCGCCGTGTCGTCCTGCCCTGGGCGGCGATCGTGATACTCGCGGTCGCCGTGCTCGTCGCCGGGTGGCTCACCCCGCCGCAACCGGCTTCGGTGGGCAGTGACACCCTCGGTCCCGACAACGGGGAAGTGGTCGCCGACTATCTTGCGCGTGCCGCCGCGGGCCTGGACGCGGCCGAGGCCGAACCCGGAGATCTCGAGCACTGGGGCCTGGCGTCCTTCGCTGTCCCCGTCGGCATCGACGAGGTCCTCGCACTCGCCGATGAGGTGCGGGTAGGGCAAATACTGTTCCGTGTGCCGATCGAGCGTGTCCAGACGCCTCTGGTGCCCGTCGCGGTACCTCAGAACCATGAGGCGCTGCGCCGTGCCCCGTCGGTCGCCGCAAGCAGGCTGAGCATGATGCAGTTCGGGACGGAACGCGCCGCGCGGGTCGCCGCAGTCTCGGCGAAGCGGCTCGCTGCCGGGTGTGAGTGTGTCGTGGGAGTGGTCGTCCGTGGCACCCCCACGCAGTTGCGGTCGGTCGCCGACGATCCGACGGTGCGCGCCGTGGAAATCCTGCCCGCCGATGCGGTCGCAGGACGCTTCTCGGTGACTCCTCTGCTCCCCACCCATGTCGACAGGGTCGTTCCCGGACCGGATGACGGAGAGCCGTGATGTTTTGCGACGACATCCGGAACACCACGTCGTAGGGTGAGCCGGTGAGCGAGGCGGCAAACCGGACAATCGTGCGTGCGGGAGTGTTGTGCGGGCTCGGTGCCTACGGGATCTGGGGTCTGTTCCCCGCCTTCTTCGGGTTGCTCGAACCCGCCGGCGCACCCGAGATCCTTGCGCATCGTGTGCTCTGGACCTTGGTGCTCATGCTGATCGTGCTGGGGCTGATGGGGCGTCTGGGAACTCTGCGCGGACTGTCCGCCCGCACGTGGGGCCTGATCGCCGCGGCATCCACAGCGATCGCCGTCAACTGGGGTGTCTACATCTACGCTGTGACCTCCGGCCAGGTGGTCGAGGCCGCGCTCGGATATTTCGTCAACCCGCTCGTCAGCGTCCTCTTCGGAGTGCTGTTCTTCCGGGAACGACTGCGGCCTGCACAGATCGGTGCCCTGGTGCTGGCCGCATGTGCGGTGGTGGTGATCACCCTGGATTACGGCAGGCCGCCGTTCGTCGCCCTGATCCTTGCACTGTCGTTCGCGACCTACGGAGTGGTCAAGAAAGTCGTGCCGCTCGATCCGCGGACCTCCCTCGCGGGAGAGGGCGTCGTCGCCGCGCCGTTCGCGCTCGGATACGTGATCTTCCTCGCCGTGACGGGCACGAGCACCTTTCTCGGGCACGGCGCGGGCCACACGCTGCTGCTGGTCTCCGCGGGCCTTGTGACGGCCGTCCCGCTGTTGCTCTTCGGCGCTGCCGCGCAGCGGATCCCACTCGCGACACTGGGCATGCTGCAGTACCTCACCCCGAGTCTGCAGATGGCGTGGGGTGTGTGGGTGCTCGGTGAGGACATGCCCGCCTCGCGGTGGGCCGGTTTCGCACTGATCTGGGTCGCCCTCGCGGTCTACAGCACGGATTCACTCATGCGGGCCCGCCGTCAGCGTGCCGTGGTCACCGAGGAAGCTCCCGCGGCTTAGACTCGTCTCTGCCCACAGACATCCCGGGAGAGGCACGCGTGGCTGACTCGTTCGTTCATCTGCACACCCACACCGAGTACTCCATGCTCGACGGGGCCGCCAAGGTCGGTCCGTTGTTCAAGGAGGCCGAACGGCTGGGGATGACGGCCGTCGGCATGACCGACCACGGAAACATGTACGGCGCCAGCGAGTTCTACAACGTCGCCAAGAAGTTCGGTATCAAGCCGATCATCGGCATCGAGGCGTATGTGGCACCCGAGTCCCGGTTCTCCACCAAGCGTGTGCAGTGGGGCGATCCGAGCCAGAAATCCGACGACGTCTCGGGCTCGGGTGCTTACACCCACATGACGATGGTCGCGGAGAACTCGACGGGTCTGCGGAACCTGTTCAAACTGTCCTCGCTCGCATCGATCGAAGGCCAGCTCGGCAAGTGGGCTCGCATGGACGAAGAGCTGATCGCCCAGCATCACGAAGGCATCATCGCTACCACCGGCTGCCCGTCGGGTGAGATCCAGACACGCCTGCGGCTCGGACACGACCGCGAGGCGCTCGAAGCCGCCGCGAAGTGGCAGGAGATCTGGGGCAAGGACAACTTCTTCCTCGAACTGATGGACCACGGCCTGTCGATCGAGCGCCGCGTCCGCGAAGGCCTGCTCGAGATCGGGCGCAAGCTCGACATCCCGCCGCTGGTGACCAACGACTGCCACTACGTCACCAAGGATGCGGCCGAGAACCACGAGGCCCTGCTGTGCATCCAGACCGGCAAGACGCTCTCCGATCCCACCCGCTTCAAGTTCGACGGCGACGGCTACTACCTCAAGTCCGCGCAGGAGATGCGCGAGCTGTGGGATCGCGAAGTGCCCGACGCGTGTGACAACACCCTCCTCATCGCCGAGCGGGTGCAGCCCTACGACGAGGTGTGGGAACACCGCGACCGGATGCCGGTCTTCCCGGTGCCGGAAGGGGAGACGCAGGCGAGCTGGCTGCACAAGGAGGTCATGCGCGGCCTCGACCGGCGGTTCCCGAACGGCGTGCCCGAGGAATACCTCCGCCGCGCAGAGTACGAGATCGACGTCATCTGCAAGATGGGTTTTCCGGCGTACTTCCTCGTCGTCGGCGACCTGATCACCCACGCCCGTGAGGTCGGCATCCGCGTCGGCCCGGGCCGTGGTTCGGCGGCGGGCTCGCTCGTCGCGTACGCGATGGGTATCACCAACATCGATCCCATTCCGCACGGACTGCTCTTCGAGCGGTTCCTCAATCCCGAACGCGTGTCGATGCCCGATATCGATATCGACTTCGACGATCGCCGCCGCGGCGAGATGGTGCGCTACGCCACCGAGAGGTGGGGTAGCGACAAGGTCGCTCAGGTCATCACCTTCGGCACCATCAAGACCAAGGCCGCGATCAAGGACTCCGCGCGAGTGCAGTTCGGCCAGCCCGGATTCGCGATCGCCGACCAGATCACGAAGGCGCTGCCCCCGCCGATCATGGCGAAGGACATCCCGGTCTCGGGTATCACCGATCCGAGCCACGAGCGGTACAAGGAGGCCGCCGAGGTTCGCCAGCTGATCGAGTCGAATCCGGACATCAAGAAGATCTACGACACGGCACTCGGCCTCGAAGGCCTGATCCGCAATGCGGGTGTCCACGCATGCGCGGTGATCATGTCGTCCGAGCCGCTGATGGATGCGATCCCGCTGTGGAAGCGCGCGCAGGACGGCGCGATCATCACCGGCTGGGATTACCCCTCGTGCGAGGCCATCGGCCTGCTGAAGATGGACTTCCTCGGTCTGCGCAACCTCACGGTGATCGGCGACGCGATCGAGAACATCAAGGTCAACCGCGGGATCGACCTCGATCTCGACACGCTTCCGCTCGAGGATCCGGCGACCTACGAGCTGCTCGCGCGCGGCGACACGCTGGGTGTGTTCCAGCTCGACGGCAGTGCGATGCGCGATCTTCTGCGCCGTATGCAGCCCACCGGCTTCGAGGACATCGTGGCCGTGCTCGCGCTGTATCGCCCCGGCCCGATGGGCATGAACGCGCACAACGACTACGCCGACCGGAAGAACGGGCGGCAAGAGGTCAAGCCGATCCACCCCGAGCTCGAGGAACCGCTGAAGGACATCCTCGCCGATACCTACGGCCTGATCGTCTACCAGGAGCAGATCATGCAGATCGCTCAGAAGGTGGCCGGTTACTCACTCGGGCAGGCAGACCTGCTGCGTCGCGCCATGGGTAAGAAGAAGAAGGAGATCCTCGACGAGGCCTACGACGGCTTCGCGGAGGGGATGAAGACCAACGGGTTCTCGCAGGCGGCGATCACCGCGCTCTGGGACACGGTGCTCCCGTTCGCCGGCTATGCGTTCAACAAGTCGCATGCCGCCGGCTACGGTCTGGTGTCGTTCTGGACCGCCTACCTCAAGGCGAACTACCCGGCCGAATACATGGCGGGTCTGCTCACGTCCGTCGGCGACGACAAGGACAAGGCCGCCGTCTACCTGTCCGACTGCCGGAAGATGGGCATCACGGTTCTGCCCCCGGACGTCAACGAGTCGCACACCAACTTCATGTCCGTGGGCGAGGACATCCGGTTCGGTCTCGGCGCGGTCCGCAACGTCGGGACGAACGTGGTCTCCTCGATCATCAAGGCGCGCGAGGAGAAGGGGCGTTACGCCGACTTCTCCGACTACCTCAACAAGATCGACACGATCGCGTGCTCGAAGAAGGTCACCGAATCGCTCATCAAGGCCGGTGCATTCGATTCGCTCGGGCATCCGCGCAAGGGCTTGATGCTCGTCCACGCCGACGCGATCGACGCCGTGATGAGTACGAAGAAGGCGGAGGCGATCGGTCAGTTCGACCTGTTCGGCGGAGCCGATGCAGACGAGTCGGTCGCTGCTGTGTTCAATGTCCGTATCCCCGAAGAGGAATGGGACACGAAACACCGACTGGCCCTGGAACGGGAGATGCTCGGCCTCTACGTCTCCGGGCACCCGCTCAACGGCGTCGAACACGTTCTGGCGTCCCAGGCCGACACCCAGATCCCGGCGATCCTCGAAGGCGGCCTCAAGGACGGAACCCAGGTGACCGTCGGTGGCATCCTCGCGTCGGTGAACCGCCGCATCAACAAGAACGGTCTGGCCTGGGCCTCCGCACAGCTCGAGGACCTCACCGGCGGCATCGAGGTGCTGTTCTTCCCGCAGTCCTATGCCGTCTACGGGATGGATGTCGTGGAGGACTCGGTGGTGCTCGTCAAGGCCCGGGTGTCGATCCGCGACGACCGGATCTCGCTGATCGCGAACGATCTCGTCGTCCCGGACCTGTCGCAGATCGGTGTCGCGAAGCCGGTGTCGGTGTCGATGCCCACCCGGTTGTGCACCCCGGACAAGGTCGGTGCGCTCAAGAACGTCCTCACGCGGCATCCGGGTTCGTCGGACGTCCACGTCCGGCTCATCACCGGCAGCAAGGTGACCGTCCTCAAACTCGACGACAGCCTGCGGGTCGAGCCGTCGTCCGCACTCATGGGTGATCTGAAAGCGTTGCTCGGACCGGGCTGCCTCGCCACCTAGGGCGCAGCCGGGGCCGCAGGGCGCCGGGGACTACGCCCCGCGGCGCCGATAGTGGATCCGGCGGACCCACCAGACGAGTGTCGTGGCTGCGGCGGCGCCGAGTACGGCGGTCTGTGCCGTGCCGGTGACCACGAACAGTGCGAGCAACGCGAGGATGCCGGTGAGCAGTGCCTCGAGCTTGTACAGCGGCCATGCGGTGCCGGCGATGTCGATGTGGCCCTCGCGCACGACCTCGCGGGACGGCGAGTCGAGTGTCGTCATCGCTCCTCCTGCGGGTCCGGAAAGTCTTCCTCAGGCTACTCGCACTCGAGAATTCGGGTCAACGAACTTTCGGGTGTACGTGTGCCGTATCACCGCGACCGTGTTCACTGGACGCATGCCTCTTACCGGAGAATACGAACCCAGTCCGTCGACGTGGGCGGCCGATCAGGTCGCGACGTACGAGTCCTCGGGCGGAACCGAAGGCACCACGCTCGGCGGCAGGCCTGTGGTGATCCTGACGACGCGCGGCGCCAAGACGGGAAAGCTGCGGAAGACCCCGTTGATGAGGGTCGAACACGACGGCACCTACGCGGTCGTCGCCTCTCTCGGGGGCGCGCCGAAGAACCCGGTCTGGTACTACAACGTCGTCGCAGACCCGCACGTCGAGCTGCGCGACGGCACCGAGGTCTACGACATGGTCGCCCGCGAAGTGCACGGCGACGAGAAGGCCCTGTGGTGGGAACGCGCGGTGGAGGCCTATCCGGATTACGCCGACTACCAGACCAAGACCGAGCGCTCGATCCCGGTGTTCGTCCTCGAACGGACATAGACCGATGGCCGGGCGCACCGTTGCGGACCAGCTGGTCGCTCAGCTCGTGGATGCCGGTGTCCGGCGGATCTACGGCATCGTGGGCGACAGCCTCAATCCGGTGGTCGACGCGGTGCGCCGGACCGGCGGCGCTGCCCGGGGCGGCATCGACTGGATCCACGTGCGCCATGAGGAGGCGGCCGCGTTCGCGGCGTCCGCCGACGCCCAGATCACCGGGGAACTGGCGGTATGCGCCGGCTCGTGCGGACCGGGAAATCTGCATCTGATCAACGGGCTCTACGACGCCCACCGGTCGGGAGCGCCCGTGCTGGCGATCGCGTCGCACATCCCGTCGACGCAGATCGGAACGGGCTACTTCCAGGAGACCCACCCCGATCGGTTGTTCATCGAGTGCTCGACCTACACCGAGCTGATCAGTGCGCCTGCCCAGGCACCACGTGTCACGCACAGCGCGATGGCCCACGCTCTGGCCTGTCCGGGGGTCGCGGTGGCCATCCTGCCCGGCGACATCGCGGCCCTGCCCTCGGAGGGCGCCGCACCGAGGCTCGTCCGCACCGGCGCGCCCACGCTCGTCCCCGATCCTGCCGATGTCCACGCCCTCGCCGAGGCCGTCAACGAAGCCGACAAGATCGCGATCTTCGCAGGGGAGGGGGTCCGGGGTGCGCGGGAGGAGTTGCTCACGCTCGCCGATACGGTGGCGGCGCCCGTCGGGCACAGCTTGCGGGGCAAGGAATGGATCCAATACGAGAACCCGTTCGACGTGGGAATGACGGGTCTACTCGGATACGGTGCCGCGCACGACGGTATGCACGGCGCGGACCTGCTGCTCCTCATCGGCACGGACTTTCCGTACGACCAGTTCCTCCCGGACGTACGCACCGCCCAGATCGACGTGGATGCCGCGCGGCTGGGCCGGCGCACCGAACTCGCCCTCGCGGTGCACGGAGACGCCGCGGCGACGTTGCGTGCTCTGCAACCGCTGATCCACCGCAAGACCGATCGCGGGTTTCTGGAACACACTCTCGAACGGCACCGGAATCTCATGCAGAAGGTCGTCGGGGCCTACACCACACCGGTCGGACAGCGGAAACCGATCCATCCCGAATTCGTGGCC
The DNA here is from genome assembly GCF_040643435.1 of Rhodococcus sp. NPDC047139. NCBI lineage: Bacteria > Bacillati > Actinomycetota > Actinomycetes > Mycobacteriales > Nocardiaceae > Rhodococcus > Rhodococcus sp. NPDC047139. The sequence continues at coordinate 139,638 of NZ_JBEYUH010000008.1, read as the reverse complement.
TCGATTCTCGACGATGTCGCCGCCGACGACGCGGTGTTCACATCCGACACCGGGATGTGCAACGTGTGGTCTGCCCGCTACCTGAATCCGAACGGGCGGCGACGATTCCTGACCTCGGCGTTGCACGGATCGATGGCCAACGCGCTGCCGCACGCGATCGGCGCGCAGACGGCCGCGCCCGACCGTCAGGTCGTGTCCGTCAGCGGCGACGGCGGACTGGCGATGCTCCTCGGGGAACTCGTCACCGTCGTCATGCACCGGCTGCCCATCAAGATCGTGCTCTTCGACAACTCGACGCTCGGCATGGTCAAACTCGAAATGCTGGTGGACGGTCTCGCGGATTTCGGTGTCGACGTACCGCCCGTGGACTACGCGCGAGTGGCGGACGCGCTCGGCTTCTTCTCGCGTCGCGTCGAGGATCCCGCAGACGTGGAGCACGCATTGCGGGAGGTCTTCTCCCGGCCGGGACCCGCACTTGTGGACGTCGTCACCGATCCGCGGGCGCTGTCGCTGCCACCGGCGATCACGGGCGAACAGGTCAAGGGCTTCGCGCTGGCGATGTCGAAGGTCGTGATGAACGGGGGAATGGGCGAGGCCGTGCAGATGGCGAAATCGAACCTTCGGAACGTGCCGAGACCGTCGCAGTTCGGCTCCTGAACCCGGGAGGACCACCACCGTCGACGGCGCGATCCGGGTCCGCGTTGTCGGTGCCGAGCGGGAAGTGGCAGCATTGACCGGTGACCTCCACCGCGCGAGCTGCTGAACCGACCCACGAGACCACCGTGCCCAGCGCGGCTGACATCGATGCGGCAGCCGAGCGAATTTCGGAGGCGGTCGCACCGACGCCGCTCGAACTCAGCCCCCGCCTGTCCGCTCTCGTCGGTGCGAACGTCTACCTCAAGCGTGAGGATCTCACCCGGGTGCGTTCGTTCAAGCTGCGCGGGGCGTACAACGCCATGGCGCAACTCGACGCGGCAGAGCGCGCTGCGGGCGTGGTCACGGCCAGTGCCGGCAATCACGCTCAGGGCGTGGCCTACGCGTGTCGCGTCATGGGCATCCAGGGACGCATCTACGTGCCCACCCGCACCCCGAAGCAGAAGCGCGACCGGATCCGTGTCCACGGCGGCGACAGTGTCGAACTCATCGGCGTCGGCGACACCTTCGACGCCGCGGCCGCGGCCGCGGCGGCCGACGCCGCGCGCACCGGTGCGACGATGATCCCGCCCTTCGACGACGCACGTACGGCTGCCGGGCAGGGCACGATCGCGCGGGAGATCCTCGGGCAACTCGATGGCGATCTCGATGTACTTCTCGTCCCCGTCGGAGGTGGCGGTCTCCTCGCCGGTCTCGCCGCCTACCTGCGGGAGCGGTCGCCGCATACGTCGATCGTCGGGGTGGAACCGGCGGGCGCGGCGTCGATGACGGCCGCGCTGGTCGCCGGCGGGCCCGTGACCTTGCCGGAAGTGGAACCCTTCGTCGACGGGGCCGCCGTCAAGCGGATCGGCGATATCCCGTATGCCGTCGTATCCGCACTCGGCCCGGAGGTGGTGTCCCACTCGAGTCTGCCGCTGGTGGCCACGCTGCGCCGGGAAGGACTCGGCCGAGCGCACTTCGGGATGACCCAGATCGACGAAGGTGCACTGTGCACCACGATGCTCGATCTCTACCAGAACGAAGGCATCATCGCCGAGCCCGCAGGCGCGCTGTCCGTCGCTGCCCTCGAGTCCGTTTCGGTGGACCCGGGAGCGAACGTGGTGTGCCTGGTGTCGGGCGGCAACAACGACGTCTCGCGCTACGGGGAGATCATCGAGCGGTCGCTCGTCCACCGCGGACTCAAACACTACTTCCTCGTGGACTTCCCCCAGGAGCCCGGCGCGCTGCGCCGGTTCCTGGACGAAGTTCTGGGGCCGGACGACGACATCACCCTGTTCGAGTACGTCAAGCGCAACAACCGGGAAACCGGCGCTGCGCTCGTCGGTATCGAACTGGGTGCGGCGGAAGACCTTTCCGCTCTGCTCAATCGGATGGATGCATCGCCGATCGACGCGCAGCGACTCGAGCCGGGTTCGCCGGCCTACCGCTATCTGACCTAGCCCACACCCTGCACGTCCTGACCGTGCGCCGGCGCGGATTCCAGGACGACGAACGAGTGGCCTGGGACGAGCACTGCGGACTCGGTGCGGTTGACCACAGGTTCGTCCCACCAGACCAGCGGTTTCCCGCCCGCGGGCACTGTGACGGGGTCGGGTCCGAGATTGCAGGCGATACGCAGCGAACCGCGGTACACGACGATCCATCTCTCGTCCTCGTCGTAGGTCACGTGTACGTGTTCCAGCCACGGGTCGGTGAGCTCGGGCCGGGTACGGCGCAACGAGATCAGCTCGCGGTAGCACGCGAGGAGCCGGGCATGCTCACTCCTGTCGCGCTCCTCCCAGCACAGTTTCGACCCGAGAAAGGTCTCCGGATCCTGCGGGTCGGGGACGTCGCCGGCGTCCCAGCCGTGCTCGGCGAACTCGCGCCGCCGGCCTTCCACCACGGCAGCTGCGAGTTCCGGTTCGGGGTGCGACGTGAAGTACCGGAAGGGTGTGCTTGCGCCCCATTCCTCGCCCATGAACAGCATCGGGGTGTAGGGCGAGGTGAGCACGAGCACCGCCTTCAGTGCCAGCTGCCCGGGTTCGAGATAGGCGCCCGGCCGGTCGCCGAGTGCCCGGTTGCCGACCTGGTCGTGCGTGCACGTGTAGGCGACGAGCGCGCTCGCCGGCGTCCGCCGGATGTCGAGCGGACGCCCGTGGACACGGCCCCGGAAGGTCGAGTAGGTGCCGGCGTGGAAGAAGCCGTGACCGAGGGTGTATGCGAGGCAGTCGAGGGAGCCGAAATCGCCGTAATAGCCCTGACGCTCACCGGATACCGCCGCGTGGATCGCGTGGTGGACGTCGTCGGCCCACTGTGCCTGCAGTCCGTAGCCGCCACCGGAACGGGGTGTGATCAGTCGTGGATCGTTCAGGTCCGACTCGGCGATCAACGACAGTGGACGGCCCAGATGAGCGGAGAGCCCGAATGTTTCGATGGCCAGTTGCTCGAGGATGTGCATCGCGGTGTGGTCGGCGAGCGCATGGACGGCATCCAATCGTAGTGCGTCGACGTGGAAGTCCCGGAACCAGCGCAACGCGTTGTCGAGGATGTAGCGGCGCACTTCGCCGGAGTCGGGACCGTCGAGATTGATGTTGTCGCCCCAGATGCCCGGCGCAGCAGCGAGATAGGGGCCGAACCGGCCCAGATAGTTCCCCGACGGGCCGAGATGATTGTAGACGACGTCGAGTACGACACCGAGTCCGCGCGCATGGGCCGCGTCGACGAAACGCTGCAAGGCATCGGGCCCGCCGTAGGGCTCGTGAACCGCATACCAGAGCACGCCGTCGTAGCCCCACCCGTGTACACCGTTGAACGCGTTGAGCGGCATGAGTTCCACGAACTCGACGCCCAGATCCACAAGCTCGTCGAGTCGCTCCGTCGCGGAATCGAGGGTGCCTTCGGGTGTGAAGGTACCGACGTGCATCTCGTAGACGATGCTGCCCGCCAGCTGCCGACCGGTCCAGCCGTGGTCGGTCCACTTCGACTCGTCGAGCACATGGAGCCGGGACGGTTCGTGGACTCCGTCGGGCTGACGCGGCGAACGTGGGTCGGGGAGCACGACGTCGACGTCGTCGTCGAGCACGAAGCCGTACCGGGCATCGGGCGCGACATCGACGGTGGCGCGCCACCAGCCGTGGTCGTCGCGTTGCATCTCGTGGAGCGTCCCGTCGGCGAACAAACGGACGGATGTCGGGATCGGAGCCCAGACCTCGAAGGTGTGCACCCGACCAGCATGCCGTGTCGCCCCTTCCGGCGCAGGACATGCCGGCGGCGAACGCCGCGGTCGAGGTGAGCAGTTTTGCTGCAGCCGTAATGCACTCGATACTGGGGGAGTGAATCCGAATCCCGACCGCGCCCGCCGACGGTACAGCTCACCGCTGAGGGAAGAGGCGGCACGCCGTACCCGCGAGACGATCCGGGACGCCGCTGCGCGACGGTTCGTTCGCGATGGCTATGTCAGCACCACGATCAAGCACATTGCCGACGAGGCGGGCGTCGCCGTACGCACGGTGTTCACCGCCTTTCCCGGCGGCAAGGCGGAGATCTTCCGCGAGGCGCTCGACCACGCGGTAGCGGGTGGGGGTGACCCGGGCGCTGCCGCTACGGGCGACCGGGAACCGGTAGAGGGCGAGGATTCGGTCTCGCACGTCGATCTCGTCGTCGAGCAGGTGGTGCGATACGGCACCGAAATGCTCGAACGGGCGGGCGGACTACTCATGACCTCCGTGGAATCATCCGGTGCGGATCCGGACATGCGTCGGTTCGCCGCCGACGATGCGAGGGCAACTGCGGAGAACGCTCGCACCCTCGCCGAAGGATTCGAGCAGGCCGGCTGGCTGCGTGAGGACGTCACCGTCGAACACGCGGCCGACGTTCTGTTCACCCTCAGTTCTCCGCAGGTGCACGCCCTGCTCAGGCGCGACTGCGGGTGGGACGCCGAACGGTACCGGCAATGGCTCTCGGGAACACTGCGGGCGACGTTGCTGCGACGGACCGCGCCGTAACCGGGTCCGCTCGGTCGTCTCAGTCGTCGCCGCGGTCGTCGAGATAGAGCCAGTGGCCGTTCTCGCGCAGGAATCGGCTGTGCTCGCGCATTGATCCGGCTACACCCCCTGCTGTCCAGTGCGCGCGGAATTCCACCGTGCCGGTCGTGTGGAGGAAACCACCTCCGGTGGTGCGCAGCACTTCGAGCCCGGTCCAGCGCTGATCCGGGTCGAACTCGATCGAGCGGGGACGGGTGGACGGATGCCAGCTGCGCAGCAGGTGCTCTGCGTCGCCCACGACGAAAGCGGTGTATCGCGAGCGCATCAGCCGCTCGGCGGTCGGTGCGCTCCGGCCGGCCAGCAGCGGACCGCAGCACTCGGCGAGGGGGAGACCGCGACCGCACGGGCACGGGGAGTCCGGGTGGGCAACGGCACGGCGGTCGGCTCTGCTCATGGACAGAAGTGTCTCCCGAGGAGGTCTCTCGACCGATTTCGGGCCCCCGCCCGTCAGAATCGATCCTGCCGCACCGACGAGCACGGCACTTTCGGGGCGGCCGTCCGTAGAGCGCCCCGGATCACGGCCGAGCGGCCGGATCGCGAATGATGTTCTCGGACCGCGCGCTCCGGAGCGCGCCATGATGCACAATTCCGAACATGAACGCGCAGCGCTACGTCGGGGTCGTGGGTCCGGGTGAAGCCACGCCCGAACAGCGACGCATCGCGCGTCAGGTGGGGGGTCTCCTCGCCGGGCGGCGGGCTGTCGTGGTCACCGGTGGTCTGGGTGGAGTGATGGCAGCTGCCTGCCGCGGCGCTGTCGAAGCGGGAGGGACCACCCTCGGGCTGCTCCCCGGAGAGGATCGAGCCGAAGGAAACCCCTATCTGACCGTTGCCGTTCCCACCGGTCTCGGCGAGATGCGCAACGCCTTGCTGGTGCGCAGCAGCGATGCCCTGATCACCGTGGGTGGAAGCTGGGGAACGATGAGCGAGATCGCGCTCGCGGTACGAATCGGTGTGCCGGTCATGGCGATCGGAGGGTGGCGGATGCCGGCTGCGGGGGTGCTCGAGGTCGAGTCCGCCGCCGAAGCGGTGGAATGCCTGCACGCGCTGTTGTGGCGCAAGGATCCGGTGTGATGCGGATACGGGAACGAGACACTGCCCGCCGCTGCGGATCGGCGGGCAGTGTCTCGTCGGGGCCGTCGTTCGAGCTCTGGGGACGCTCTACCTACGAGTTGGCGAGCTCGTAACGGCGGCGGTACTCCTCCTTGGAGGTCTCGCTGATGTCCACATCGGTCGCACGGGCACGGAGGGCGCCGACGGTGGCCTGCTCACGCGGGATGTGCTTGAAGGGATCCCAGTCGAAGAAGCGGGCCGCGTTGGCGAAGGTGATCTTGTCGATCTCCTCGTCGCTGCACTCGCACGCTTCCAGTTCCTCCATCAGGATCTCCGGCGAGTTCGGCCAGGTGGAGTCGGAGTGCGGGTAGTCGCACTCCCAGGCGATGGTGTCGACACCGAGACGATGGCGGTTGTTCAGTCCGCTCGGTTCGGTGATGTAGCAGGCGAGGAAATTCTTGCGCCACACGTCGGTCGGGGTCATTCCCTCGGGGAGGAAGCTCGTACCGGTCCAGGATTGATTGACGATGTGCCGATCGAGCCGGTCGAGCCAGGGTGCGACCCAGCCGACGCCCCCCTCGCTCATCGCGATCTTCAGGTCGGGGAACTTCTTGAAGGCGCCACTGAGCATCATGTCGGTCGCCGCGATGGTCGAGATGAGCGGGGTGAGGATCATCATGTCGTCGATGTTGAAGCCCGCAGGACGCTTGACCAGGTTGATACCGCCACCGATATGGAGTGACAGCACGATGTTGTGCTCGACGCAGGCTTTGAAGATCGGATCCCAGTAGCCGGACTTGAAGTCGGGGTAGCCCTCACCGACGCCGTACGGCGTTTCGGGGATGCTGATCGACCGGCAGCCCATCGCGGCGATGCGCTCGATCTCTTTCACCGACTCGTCGACGTCGTAGAACGGGATGATGCCGATGGGGATGAACCGGCCGGGATGAGCGTCGGGGACCTCACCGACGACCCAGTCGTTGAACGCCTTCAGTGCTGCGAGGGACAGCTTCTTGTCGGGCAGGCTCGCCAGGTGGGTGCCGGCGAAACCGGGGAAGGTCGCGAAGAGCGTCGCGGCGAGGGTGCCGTTGGCGTCCATGTCGCGGACGCGCAGATCCATGTCGTATACGCCGGGGCGCATCTCGGCGTAGCCGGTGGGATCCATGCCCCACTCGTTCTTGGGCCAGGAGACGACGGCGTTGAGGCCGGAGCTGCCGACCACGGTGCCCTGGAACTGCCAGGCTTGCACGTTGGGGTTGCGTGGGTGGGTGGTGAGTGTGGGGGCCTGGTCCATCAGGCTCTTGGGGAAGTGCTTCTCGAAGATGTCCGCAGGTTCGACCACGTGGTCGTCGATGCTGATCATCACCATGTCTTCGGTCTTCATCCGAATCCTCTCCCTGGGCTGCGCAAAAGGTGCTGCCGGCGTCGCCGCTCGCGATGAGAACTAGATTTCCGTATTCGAGAACATAAATCAAGAAGTGCAGCTCCCGGGCTCGGATCTGCCTCTTCGATTCTGCGGATCGGACGCTCCTGCCGCTCATCCTCCTGTGAAAAGTAAGTGATTCTCCCACGATCACGGCAGGCTGTGCGGAGTCTTCGTCAAGAACAGCATTCTTGATTCTGGTAATCACGATGTCAACTTCGGTATGGAGGCAGGATCTTCTCCATAGCCGAAGTGCTCCCCGAAGGGCGAGAAGACAAGAATGCTTGACATAAAATGACAAGTGAAGTTTACTTTCGCGGTGACCGGTTCATTGAGGAGCAACAGGGTTCGGGAGTTCCGTAAGAAGGCGGGACTGACCCAGGCCGCGCTCGGCGACGCGGTCGGCGTCAGCAGGCAGAGCATCGTATCCACGGAGAAGGGCGACTACGCGCCCAGTGTGTACCTCGCATTGCGTCTCGCAATCCGACTGGGCACGACCGTCGAGGAGTTGTTTCCGCTCACCACGAAGGAGTCCTCATGACAGCGTTCCTCAAGGCCGCGCGTTTCATCGGCGACCTCGACGACGATTTCTACCGCGACGAGCGGCAACGTGACGTCTGGAACGAGGCGTCGGCGGTCGGATTCCAGGTGTTCTCGTGGGCTGCGCTGCTGGGAGCCGGGATCCTTCCGTGGGTCGCCGGTCGTCCGGGAGCATGGACCGCCCTCGGAATCCTTGTCGTCTGGTTCCTGGCCTCGATGACCACCACGATCTATGCGCGTCTGCAAGACGTCGATGTGTACGAGACGTCGACGCTCCGGCGGCCCCGTGCACTCGCCGCCTTCGCGCTGTATCTGGCCGGCATCGCGGGCATCTTCGTCTACCTGCGTTTCGGCGGCGAGACCTTCGACAACGATCCGGCAACCTGGGCCGGCCGGATCACCGGTGCGGTCGTGGGACTGGCGATCGTCGGTGGGTTGTTCGCCCTGTACCGGCGGCGCACCCGCCGGCGCCTGGCCGACGAGGATGCTCGCGACGCCCTCGAGCCCTGAGCCGACGGGGCCCTGCGCGGGTTACACCGGGTCGGGGTCCCGCACGAGGGCGGCGACGGGCAGTTCCTTCAACAGATCGGCGACGCCGACCCGACCCGAGAACGAGCGTCCCGACAGCAGTTCGGACCACTGGCCGTCCGGAAGGTCGAGCACGGTCCCGTCCCAGCCCGATCGTGCCAGTGACACCGTATGACGCGAAGCGCATGCGATGACGTCGAGTTCGTTCGATGTCGGGCCGCGCCCGAACGCCACCAGATGGCGGGCGGCGGGACCGGACGCGAGCAATGGCACATAGGCACCGCCGACGAAGCTGTCCGGACGCGTGCGACGGAGCTGCAAGGCGGTCCGCACGACCCGGAATTTGGTGGGTGCCGAGTCGATCTCGTCGAGCAGGCGGCGGCGCGTCGCGAAATCGACCCTCCGGCGATTGTCCGGATCGACGAGGGAGTCGTCCCACAACTCGGTGCCCTGATAGACGTCGGGCACGCCGGGGCCGAGAAGCTGGAGCAGCTTCTGGCCGCACGATACCGCCGCCGTGTGCGGCTCCGTCTCGGCGACGAATGCGGTGAGTTCACCCCCGACAGGTCCGTCGCACACCCTGTCCAGCCATCCTGTCACGGCGGCCTCGAAGTCCTCGTCCACTTCGGTCCAGGTGGATCGAGTTCCGTTTTCCCGCAGTGCTTTCCGTGCGTACTCGTGAATCCGCTCACGCAGTTCGGCAGTCACCACGCCATCGCGGGGCCAGACCCCGAACAGTGTCTGCCAGAGGAACAGGCCGATGGCCGGGTCGGGAGCGGGAGCGCGGTCGTTCCACGACTCGAGCCGGCGGGCCCACTCCTCGGCGACCTGTGAGAGCACCCCGATCCGTGCCCGCACATCCTCGCTGCGCTTCGTGTCGTGCGTCGACAGGGTGGTCATCGCCCGCGGCCAGTGCTGTGCCCGATGGGTCCAGGCGAGATGGAACTCGGCCGGGGTGATGGAGAGGCGACCGGGCTGCCCACCCACCTCCTGCAGCGAGATCAGCCGTGCCGCCCGGTAGAACAGGCAGTCCTCGACCGCCTTGGCGGTCGCGGCCCCGCAGACCTGCCCGAAGCGGGTCGCGGACTCCCCGCCGAAAGCCATCGCCCGCGCGAAGACCGCGAGCGCGGAGTCGAGCGAGGGGTGCGTCCGTGCAAGGTCTCCGACGATGCGAGGCAGCAGAGTCGTCAACGGCGCGTAATCCGCGCGGTAGACGGGAAGGTGGGCGGCGACGGCGACCACGGCGTCGTGCAAGGATTTGTCAGTGCACTCGTGGTCGCCGGTGTCGCGGCGGATCGCCCGCACGAGTCTGCGCACCTCCGGTGCGAGCCCGTTCTCGAGCACCGATCTCTTGAGATCGTGTTCGCGTGCGCGCAGCCACGCCGCATCGCCCTCGTTGCCGGTGAACTTCCGGGACAAGGCGTTCAACCACGGCTCGCCGGCGGGGTCGACGAACACCGCGGACAGCTCACCGAGCGCGTCGTAGCCGGTGGTGCCGTCCACCGGCAAAGTCGCGTCCAACGGCTCGGCGTCGCCGAGGATCTTCTCGATCACGAGCCATCGCCCAGGCCCGACGAGTTCGCGCAGCCGCGCCAGATAGCCGGCCGGATCCGCGAGGCCGTCCGGATGGTCCACACGGATCCCGTCCACCAGATCGTCGGCCATCCACGAGGAGATCTGCTCGTGCGTCGCCGTGAAGATGTCCGGATCCTCGACACGCACCGCGGCAAGATCGTCGACGGTGAAGAATCGGCGGTACCCGATCAACCCGGAATCCCATGCCACGAGCCGGTACGCCTGCCGAGCGTGAACCTCTTCGCCCGTGCCCCCGTCCGTTCCAGGGGCGACGGGGAATCTCTTGTCGTAGTAGGCGAGCATCGGTTCGTCACCGGAGCGATCGACGGTCAGCTCGCGGACGTCGTCCTCGGCGCCGAGGACCGGCAGGGCGATCCGGCCGTCGGCGCCGTTGTCCGCCGCGAGGTCGAGATCGAAGAACCGCGCGTACCGCGACGCCGGCCCGTGCTTCAATACGTCCCACCACCAGGCGTTCTGGCGCGGATCGTGCACTCCGACGTGATTGGGGACGATGTCGACGACGAGTCCCATTCCTCGCTCGCGTGCCTCTCGCGACAACTTCTCGAATCCGTCGCGCCCGCCGAGCGACTCGGAAACCGTGCCGGGATCGACCACGTCGTAACCGTGGGTGGACCCGACGGTCGCGGTCAGGACGGGGGAGAGATAGACGTGCGAGACGCCCAGCCCCTCGAGATAGTCGAGCAGGTCGATCGCGTCGGCGAAGGTGAACTCGTCGCCGCGCATCTGGAGTCGGTAGGTGGACTGCACCGGCGCTGGATTCCCCGCGTCGCCGCCGGTCACACCTTCCGCTTCCACATCGACTGTCGTCACCGGGTTCTCCGGAGCACGAGCACCGATCGGCCCTCCACTCGTACAGCCTTGCCTGCGACGATGATCTCCTCCCGCAACCCGTCCGGGACGTCGGTGTCGAGTGCGACCGTCCACTCGTCGGCGTGCGGGCCGTCGGGGGTGACGAAATCGATGGGTTCGTGATGGGCGTTGAAACACATCACGAACGAATCGTCGACGACGCGTTGCCCGCGCTGATCGGGTTCGGGGATCCCCTCGCCGTTGAGGAAGACCGCGAGCGACTTACCGAAGCCGCTGTCCCAGTCCTCCGGCGTCATCTCGTCGCCGCTCGGCGTCCGCCACGCGATGTCGCGGGACTGATCGCCGCTGCGGATCGGGCGACCTTCGAAGAACCGGCGACGCCGGAAGACCGGGTGTTCGGCGCGCAACGCGATCACGTTGCGCGTGAACGCGAGCAGGTCGGAGTTCGACTCGGCGAGCGACCAATCCATCCACGACAGTTCGTTGTCCTGGCAGTAGACGTTGTTGTTGCCCTGCTGGGTGCGGCCGAATTCGTCGCCGTGGGCGAGCATCGGGGTGCCCTGCGACAGGATCAGAGTTGCGAGCATGTTGCGCTGCTGGCGCGCGCGTAGCGAGAGGATCTCCGGATCGTCCGTCGGACCTTCGACACCACAGTTCCACGACCGGTTGTGCGACTCGCCGTCACGATTGTCCTCGCCGTTGGCAGCGTTGTGTTTCTCGTTGTAGGACACCAGGTCCGCGAGAGTGAAGCCGTCGTGGGCGGTGACGAAGTTGATCGACGCACCCGGGCGACGGCCGGTGTCCTCGTAGAGATCCGACGAGCCGGTCAGCCGCGAGGCGAACTCACCGAGCGTCGACGGTTCGCCCCGCCAGTAGTCGCGGACCGTGTCCCGGTACTTGCCGTTCCACTCCGTCCACTGCGCAGGGAAGTTCCCGACCTGGTAACCGCCCTCACCGACATCCCACGGCTCGGCGATGAGCTTGACCTGCGAGACGACCGGATCCTGCTGGACGAGATCGAAGAACGCCGACAACCGGTCGACGTCGTGCAGTTCGCGCGCCAGGGTCGAGGCGAGATCGAACCGGAAACCGTCGACGTGCATCTCGGTCACCCAGTACCGCAGCGAATCCATGATCAACTGCAGGGTGTGCGGGTGGCGGGCGTTGAGGCTGTTGCCCGTTCCCGTGTAGTCCATGTAGTAGGCCTTGTCGTCGTCGACGAGGCGGTAGTAGGCGGCGTTGTCGATACCACGGAAGCTGATCGTGGGACCGAGATGGTTTCCTTCGGCGGTGTGGTTGTAGACGACGTCGAGAATCACCTCGATGCCCGCTTCGTGGAAGGCCCGCACCATCGCCTTGAACTCGGCGACGACCGCGCTCGGCTTGTTCGACGACGAGTAGTCGGCGTGCGGTGCGAAGAACCCGAAGGTGTTGTATCCCCAGTAGTTCCGCAGACCCTGGTCGAGCAGCACCTGGTCGTGCATGAACTGGTGCACCGGCATCAGTTCGATCGCGGTGACGCCGAGAGCGAGAAGATGATCGATGATCGCCGGATGCGCGAGACCGGCATAGGTGCCCCGCATGTGCTCGGGAACGTCCGGATGCGTCGCGGTCATGCCCTTGACGTGAGCCTCGTAGATGACGGTCTCGTTGTAGGGACGACGGGGATGGCGGTCCATCGCCCAATCGAAGAACGGATTGATCACCACGGTCGTCATGGTGTGCCCGAGAGAGTCCAGGCCGGGCAGATCAGCCGCGACCCCCGGGCTCCGGCCGGTCGCGATCGCTTCGGGTTCGATGTCTTCGGCGTCGCCCGGATCAAACTGCTCCGGTGCGTCGTCCGTGCCGGTGCCCGAATCGGCCTCACTGCCGGGCAGCGGATAGGAGAACAGCGACGGATCGCCATCGAACGAACCGTCGAAGGCCTTCCCGTACGGATCGAGGAGAAGCTTGCTCGGATCGCACCGGTGCCCGTTCTCCGGGTCGAACGGGCCGTGCACGCGATAGCCGTAGCGCTGGCCGGGCGCGACCGTGGGGAGATAGGCGTGCCAGACGTAGCCGTCCACCTCTTCGAGCGGAATGCGCGTCTCCGTCCCGTCGCGTGAGATGAGGCAGAGTTCGACCTTTTCGGCGATCTCGGAGAACAGCGCGAAGTTGGTCCCCGCCCCGTCGTAGGTCGCACCGAGGGGATACGCCGATCCCGGCCACACTTCCAGAATTTCGGGCAGGTCCTCGGTGGTGCTCGCTTCGGTGGGCTCCATGACCGCCCACAGTAGCCCTCCTGCGGTAGGTGCACTCGGGGTGTGAGGGTCACCACCATTCGGTGGCGGCGCCGAGCTGCCTGCCGAGTTCGGGCGTCAACGTCCGCACGTATGTCGTGGTGAGGTGGTTGTCGTCGCGATAGATGAGGACGTTGCCTTCGACGACCCGGCACAGAGCGGGTCGGCAGAACTTGTCGGACAGATCGAGCAGCGAGACGTTGGGCAGGTGCGCGGACGCGGCGACGGCCGGGTCGACCGGGTCCAGCGCTTGCGCACGCGGTACTCCGCACGACTCTGCGGTGCCGCCACCGGCGAGACAGTCGGCGGCTCGATACGCGACTTCGTCCCGGATCAACCACGGATTGTCGCGGATCGCGACCACCGGGATGCCGTAGTCGGCGAGAGTTTCCCACAGATCGATGTACCAGAACGGCGTGAAGTCGCCCGGCCCTTCCCCTTGATCCTTGGTGCGCGTCGACGTGGTGAACAGGTAGTCGGGTGGATCTGCGCGCAGTTCCGCGAGCACGGCGGTCGACCACGTGTCGCATTCGACGGTCGGAGACTCCTCCACGAGCGGCGCGAGGGGGTCCGACAGCGGGCAACCGACCTTGAGATAGGTATCGAGCCGGAAACCGTGCTCGACACCGAGGGCGTCGAGCGCGGCGAGCCAGTGTTCCGAATGGGACCCCCCTGCGAGCACCATTCGCCGCGTCGCGAGCGGATCGCCGTAGGTACAGGTCAGCGGCGTGCGATTGGTGTGTTGCGCGATGCAGTTGTCGAGCGTGGCAGGGGGCAGATCGCGATGGGCGACCAGCAGCGGCGGTTGTACCGGTTGCGGCTCGGCGGACACGGCGGGATCGAACACCGCAGCGCCCGGATACAGCGCCGACGGTAGCGCCGAGGTCAGTTCGAGTGTCTGCGCGGAGCGGTCGACGCGGAAGTGCCAGATGTTGGCCACCCCGATCAACGAGACCGCGACGACCGTCACGAGCCCCACCAGTGCGGTCCGGGCGGGGCGGCGGGGCTCGGTTCGGCGGATGGGCTCTTCGAACCAGCGGGTCGAGGCCTCCGCGATGAGCAGCGACAGGCCGATGACGCCGAGGCCGCCCAGCAAGCCGGCCGAGGGATGTCCCCTCACGATCAGGTAGCCGATGAGGATCGGCCAGTGCCACAGATACAACGAGTACGCAATCGCACCGAGCCGCACCATGGGTGCGGACGACAACAGCCGTGCCGTAGGGGTGTCGTGTTCCGCAGCATCGGATCCCGCTCCGGCCACCACGAGCGCCATCGCCGCACCGACCGGGACGAGCGCCCACGGGCCGGGGAACAGGGCGTTGCCGTCGAGGACGAAGCCGCACGCGAGCAGCACGCCGAGAGCGAGCACACCGAGCACGATCCGCAGCGCCCGCGGAAGCCGCAGCCAGGGCAGCAAGCACACCAGTAGTCCGCCGAGGGTGAGTTCCCAGGCGCGGGCGGCGCTGTCGTAGTACATCCACGACTGTGCACGGTCGGCGCAGACCGCATAGGTCAGCGACGCCGCGGTCAGTACCGCGAGCAGCACGGTGAGGGGGGTGCGTACCGGCACCGACTTCCGGCGCAGCAGCCATGCGAAGCCGAACACGACGACGATGGCGGCGAGATAGAACTGGCCCTGCACCGCGATCGACCACAGATGCTGCAGCGGGCTGACCATAGGATCTGCGGCGAGATAGTCGCTCGCGGTACGAGCGAGATGCCAATTCTGCAGGAACAGCAGTGACGCGCCGGTCTGCTCCGCCACCCGGAACCATTGCGTGGACGGAAGCAACACGACCGCTGCCGCACTGACGGTGGTGAGCACGAGGACGAGCGGGGGCAGCAGTCGTCTGCCGACCCGGCGCAGTACGGGGCGGGGGTCGAGTGCCGCCGGGGATTCGGCGGTCCGCAGGAGTGAGCCGACGAAGAAGAACCCCGACAGAGCCAGAAAGACGTCGACCCCACCCGAGACACGACCGAACCACACATGGAAGACCACCACCAGCGCGATAGCGAGACCGCGCAGGCCGTCGAGATCGGCGCGACGTGCGGGGCGGCTACCCGCTGTCCGAGCGGCACGCTCGAGTTCTCGTCCCGAGGTGTGGACGGACATGTAACGGATACCCCCGGTGTCATGCGTGGTCGGCTGCACTGTCGCCCGGCACGAACGAGCGCAGCGGGCGATTACCGTGAGAACCTTTCACGGCAACTTTGGCAGACTACGCGGCTGCGATGGGCGACGGCCAGGCACCTACAGTCGTGGCGTGGGTAACTCTTCCATGTCGGCCGAGCGGATCCGCACCCTCGACAGTCGACATCTCTGGCATCCTTACAGCGCCTTTCCGGTGACCACCGAACCGTTGGTGGTCGACCGCGCCCAGGGTGTCCGGATCGTCCTGGCCGACGGCCGCGAGTTGATCGACGGCATGAGTTCGTGGTGGGCCGCAGTGCACGGTTATCGGCATCCCGTGCTCGACGCAGCCGTCCGTGAGCAACTCGACCGGATGAGCCATGTGATGTTCGGCGGCCTCACCCACGAGCCTGCCGCGCGGCTCGGGGAACTGCTCGTCGAGATCACCCCCGAGGGGTTGGACACGGTATTCCTCGCCGACTCGGGATCGGTGTCGGTCGAGGTGGCCGTCAAGATGGCGGTGCAGTATCAACGCGCGGTCGGTAGACCCCGACGGCGGCGCCTGCTCACCTGGCGCGGCGGATATCACGGCGACACCTTCGCCCCGATGAGCGTGTGCGACCCGGAGGGCGGCATGCATGCCCTGTGGACCGACATCCTCACGCGGCAGGTCTTCGCACCCGCCCCGCCGGCCCATTTCGATTCCGGTTATGTCGCACTGTTCGAGTCGGTGCTGGTCGAGCATTCCGACGAGATCGCTGCGGTCATCGTCGAGCCGGTCGTACAGGGCGCCGGCGGGATGCGCTTCCACGATCCGCGGTATCTGCGGGAGTTGCGGAGGATGTGCGACGAGCACGGGCTGGTGTTGATCTTCGACGAGATCGCTACCGGCTTCGGCCGCACCGGAGAATTGTTCGCGGCGGGGCATGCACAGGTGAGCCCGGACGTGATGTGCGTGGGCAAGGCACTCACCGGCGGCTACATGACCCTCGCCGCGACGCTGTGCACAAGGGCCGTTGCCGAGACGATCAGCGCGGGCGAGGGCGGCGGCGTGATGCATGGACCGACCTTCATGGGCAATCCGCTCGCGTGCGCCGTCGCGATCGCGGCCGTCGAACTGCTGCTCTCCCGCGACTGGCGGGCCGAGGTAGCGGCAGTGAACGCGGGTCTGAGGGAGGGGCTCGCACCGGCTCGCGACCTCCCGGGTGTGGTGGACGTGCGGGTGCTCGGCGGGATCGGGGTGGTCGAACTCTCCGCCCCGGTGGACATGCGTGCGGCGACCGATGCTGCGGTCGCCGCCGGGGTGTGGCTGCGACCGTTCCGCAATCTCGTCTACACCATGCCTCCCTATGTCTCCTCGGCGGCCGACATCGCCGCGATCACGTCGGGGATGATCGCCGCGGCGGCGGCGAAGGGCGGCTGAGGGCGGACGGCTTCGGTAGACCGCGCACAGAACTGCGTTAGCGACTTGAACACCGTTCAAGTATGGTGACCGCTCATGAGTGCACATCCCGTACTGGAGTGGCTCGACGACACCGCACGGACCCGGCGCGCAGCGGGACTGCACCGGGAGCCCGTCGTGCGGACCGCCGGTTCCTCCGTCGTCGATCTTGCGTCCAACGACTATCTCGGTCTCGGCCGGCATCCCGAGGTTCTTGCAGGGGCGACCGCGGCCCTGCGCCGCTGGGGAGCCGGTGCCACCGGATCGCGACTGGTCACGGGCACCACTGCCGAACACGAACTTCTCGAGCGTGAACTGGCCGACTTCGTCGGAGCCGACAGCGGTCTGGTGTTCTCGAGTGGATACGCCGCGAATCTCGGTGCCGTCACCGCGCTGACCGGCGAGGGCACGCTGATCGTCTCCGACGCCGGCGGTCATGCTTCCCTCGTCGATGCGTGCAGGCTGTCCCGGGCGAGAATCGTGGTGACCCCGCACAACGACGTCGAAGCGGTGGCGCATTCCCTGGCGACACGCACCGAGGATCGGGCGCTCGTGCTCACCGACTCGGTGTTCAGTACCGACGGAGACCTTGCCCCATTACGCGAACTGCATCGCGTCTGCCGGATGCACGGCGCGATCCTGCTCGTCGACGAGGCCCACGGCGTGGGAGTCCGCGGCGCAGGGGGGCGTGGACTTGTCCACGAAGTGGGCCTCGCCGGTGAAGCCGATGTGGTCCTCACCGCCACATTGTCGAAATCTCTTGCAGCCCAAGGCGGAATAGTCCTGGCCGACCGGCGTGTGCGTGAACATCTCGTGGACACCGCCCGTACGTTCATCTTCGACACCGGCCTCGCGCCCGCTTCGGTCGGGGCGGCGCGCGGTGCACTGAAGGTCCTACGTGCCGAGCCCGGCCGTGCAGCCGCCGTGCTCGAACAGGCCGCGCACCTGGCCGACGTCACGGGCGTCGACGCCCCACCGTCCGCCGTGGTCTCGGTAGTCCTCGGCGACCCGCACGTCGCCGTCGAAGCCGCCCGGCAGTGCCGCGAACGCGGCGTGCACGTCGGATGCTTCCGGCCACCCTCGGTACCGGCCGGCACTTCACGGTTGCGTCTGACCGCGCGAGCCGGCCTGACCGACGCCGAACGCACTCTCGTCGACGAGGTGCTCACCGATGTCCTGACGGTGGCGCGAACATGAGCGTGCTCGTCGTCACCGGCACGTCGACCGATGTCGGGAAGACCGTCGCGACGGCCGCGCTGGCCGTGAACGCCGTGGCAGCGGGGCTGCGGGTGGTGGTCTGCAAACCAGTCCAGACCGGCGTGGCCGACAGCGAACCGGGCGACCTGCAGGAGATCCGCCGGCTCGCCGGGGACTGCGTCCGCCTCGTCGAACTGGCCCGGTATCCGGAACCGCTCGCCCCCGACACCGCCGCACGCCGCAGTGGTCGGAGGCCGCTCGACCTCGACGAGGTCGTCGGCGCCGTCCGGCGCGCGGACGGTGAATACGACCTCACCCTGATCGAAGGTGCGGGCGGTCTGCTCGTCCGGCTCGGTGCCGGCGGATTCACCCTCGTCGATGTCGCCGCCGCGCTCGGTGCCCCCGCGCTGATCGTCGCAGCCGCAGGTTTGGGCACGCTCAACCACACCGCGCTCACCGTGGCCGCGCTCCGCTCGGCAGAAGTCGCCTGCCCCGGAGTGATCATCGGATCGTGGCCTGCTGCACCGGGTGTCGCGGAGCGGTGCAACTTGGACGACCTCCCGGAAGTCACAGGAGTCCCTGTGCTGGGCAGGATCCCGGCCGGAAGTGGTGCCCTCGATGCCGAGGATTTCGCCGCCCGTGCCCCCGAGTGGCTGCAGGTGCCACTCCGGACGAAACGGCATGCGGGTGGTGTTTCGGTTGTACTGTGATGGGTGACACACGCAACTGGCCTGTCCCATCGTGTCGGCCCATGCGACATGCCGACCGCTCGGCCCGGAGGTACGGATGTCCACCAGCGAATTGCAGGAACTTCACCGCACCGTCGCGCAGCTGCGCCAGTGCGTCGGATCGCTACGGTCGCGTTACGGAGACGCGACCGCCGTCCGGAGGCTGTCCAACGACCTCGAACGCCTCGATATCGACATACACGACTTCGTCGAACGACCGCCGCGCGAGATCGTCGACACATCCGGTGAGCGCATCCCGGTGCCCGACACGCCGTACGACGACTCGTTGTTCCGTGGAACGGATACGGACGACGAGGGTCTCGGCGGGCTGCACGGATCGCGGTGAGTACCTCAGAGTCGACGTCGGCGGCACGCAGCGAGCCGGCCGCCGCCGGTGTCCCCTCCGGCAGACGCGCGCAAATCACGGTACGAACACTCCGGACCGACCGCTGGTGGCAGACACCTGCACTCACCGTCGTCGGTCTCGGCGTGTTCGTGGTCTACGCGACGATCCGCTCGTTCGTACGTAGCGCCTACTACGTCGAGGACTACCACTATCTGACGCCGTTCTACTCCCCGTGTGTGAGCGCATCCTGCGTGGAGGGTGCCCGTCACTTCGGAACGTGGGTCGGCGAACTCCCCATGTGGATTCCGCTCGCGTTCCTGTCGTTGCCGTTCCTTCTCGGATTCCGGCTGACCTGCTACTACTACCGCAAGGCCTATTACCGTTCGTTCTGGTTGTCCCCACCGGCGTGCGCGGTTGCCGAACCCCACGCGCGTTACAGCGGTGAGACGAGGCTGCCGCTGATCCTGCAGAACTCGCACCGTTACTTCTTCTATGCCGGTTTCGTGGTGTCGCTGATCAACACCTACGACGTGATCCTGTCCTTCCGCAGTCCGGGCGGATTCGGCATCGGGCTCGGCAACGTGATCCTGCTGATCAATGTGATCCTGCTCTGGGGGTACACGCTGTCGTGCCACTCCTGCCGGCACGTGACCGGTGGCAGACTCAAGCACTTCTCGAAACATCCCGTGCGGTACAGGATCTGGACCTTCGTCTCGCGGCTCAACACCAGGCACATGCAGTTCGCCTGGATCACGCTGGGCACCCTGATCCTCACGGACTTCTACATCATGCTCGTGGCGAGCGACACCATCTCGGATCTGCGGTTCATCGGCTGACGGACGATCCGTAGCGCGAGACCCGGATACGGGGAGATCGGACGAGCAGGAGCACCGGCAGAGCAGGGCACCGGAGGAGGGGGAAGCACTGATGGTGGATGTCGAACGGCATCAGGTCGACGTCGTCGTGATCGGGGCGGGGGGCGCCGGGCTCCGCGCGGTCATCGAGGCGCGGCAACGGGGATTCTCCGTCGCCGTGGTGTGCAAATCGCTGTTCGGCAAGGCTCACACCGTGATGGCGGAAGGAGGGTGCGCCGCCGCGATGGGCAACGCGAATCCGCGCGACTCCTGGCAGGTGCACTTCCAGGACACGATGCGCGGCGGCAAGTTCCTCAACAACTGGCGGATGGCCGAACTGCACGCGCGTGAAGCCCCGGACCGGGTGTGGGAACTGGAAACCTACGGAGCACTGTTCGACCGCACCCCCGACGGACGGATCAGCCAGCGCAATTTCGGTGGTCACACCTACCCGCGACTCGCCCATGTCGGCGATCGCACCGGCCTCGAGCTGATCCGCACGATGCAGCAGAAGATCGTCTCGCTGCAGCAGGAGGACTACGCCGAACACGGAGACTACGAGGCGCGGGTCCGCGTCTTCGCCGAATGCACGATCACCGAGCTGCT
This sequence comes from Rhodococcus sp. NPDC047139, assembly GCF_040643435.1. Classification (NCBI taxonomy): domain Bacteria; kingdom Bacillati; phylum Actinomycetota; class Actinomycetes; order Mycobacteriales; family Nocardiaceae; genus Rhodococcus; species Rhodococcus sp. NPDC047139. Next base: position 119,433 of record NZ_JBEYUH010000008.1, on the reverse strand, counting down.
GAAAGACGCTGAAGGGCGCATCGCCGGGGCATTCGGGTACTGGCGCGAAACCGGACGGTTCGTGCTGTTCGAGGCGCCGGCGGTCGTCATCGCGACCGGCGGTATCGGCAAGTCGTGGAAGGTGACCTCGAACTCGTGGGAGTACACCGGCGACGGCCACGCCCTCGCGCTGCGCGCCGGTGCCGCCCTGATCAACATGGAATTCGTCCAGTTCCACCCGACCGGGATGATCTGGCCACCCAGTGTGAAGGGCATCCTTGTCACCGAAGGCGTGCGCGGCGACGGCGGAGTGCTGAAGAACTCCGAGGGCGAGCGGTTCATGTTCTCCTACATCCCCCCGGTGTTCAAAGGCCAGTACGCCGAGACCGAGGACGAGGCCGACCGCTGGTACGAAGACCAGGAGAACAATCGCCGGACTCCGGATCTGCTTCCGCGCGACGAGGTCGCCCGCGCCATCAACTCGGAAGTCAAGGAAGGCCGGGGCACTCCGCACGGCGGAGTGTTCCTCGACATCGCGTCGCGCATGCCGGCCACCGAGATCATGCGCCGTCTGCCGTCGATGCATCACCAGTTCAAAGAACTCGCCGACGTCGACATCACCGCCGAAGCCATGGAGGTCGGACCGACCTGTCATTACGTGATGGGGGGTATCGAAGTCGACCCCGACACAGGTGCCGCCTCGGTGCCGGGGCTTTTCGCAGCCGGAGAGTGCTCCGGCGGTATGCACGGATCCAACCGACTCGGCGGCAACTCACTGTCGGACCTGCTGGTCTTCGGCCGGCGCGCGGGGCTCGGCGCAGCCGACTACATCCAGGGCCTCACCACGCGACCGGCTATCGCCGCCGAGGACATCGACGCCGCCGCACGTTCCGCGCTCGCTCCCTTCGATCCGGCCGACCCCGAGCACGCCGAGAATCCGTACACCTTGCACACCGATCTGCAACAGGTCATGCAGGATCTTGTCGGCATCATCCGTCGTGCCGAAGAGGTCGAACGCGCACTCGCCGAACTGGACGCGCTGCGAACCCGGATACGGAACGTCGCGGTGGAAGGGCACCGGCAGTTCAACCCGGGTTGGCATCTCGCACTGGACCTGCGGAACATGCTGCTGGTGTGCGAGTGCGTCGCACGGGCAGCCCTGCAGCGCAACGAAAGCCGTGGAGGGCACACCCGAGACGATTACCCGTCGATGGATCCCGAGTGGCGTCGCACCCTGCTCACGTGTCGCCTCGACGGCGGCGACCCCTTCGTTCCGGACGTCACGGTGACTGCCGAGCGGCAGGAGCCGATGCGCCCCGACCTGCTGGAACTGTTCGACATCGACGAGCTCGGCAAGTACTACACCGACGAAGAACTCGCAGACCATCCCGGACGGAGGGGTTGAGGTGGGATACCAGGCGGCGTTCAGGATCTGGCGGGGCGATGCCGAGGGAGGGGAGCTACGCGACTACACCGTCGAGGTCAACGAGGGGGAGGTCGTCCTCGACATCCTGCACCGCCTGCAGGCGACACAGGCACCGGATCTCGCGGTCCGGTGGAACTGCAAGGCGGGCAAGTGCGGATCCTGTTCGGCCGAGGTCGACGGTCGCCCACGTCTGACCTGCATGACCCGCATGTCGCTGTTCGAGCCCGACGCGACGGTGACGGTGACACCGATGCGAACCTTCCCGATCATCCGCGACCTCGTCACCGACGTCTCGTTCAACTACCTGAAGGCCCGCGAGATCCCCGCGTTCGCGCCGCCTCCGGACCTCGCGCCGGGGGAGTACCGGATGCAGCAGTCCGACGTGCAGCGCTCCCAGGAATTCCGCAAGTGCATCGAGTGCTTCCTGTGTCAGAACGTCTGCCATGTGGTGCGCGACCACGAGGAGAACAAGACGGCGTTCGCCGGCCCCCGCTATCTGATGCGCATCGCAGAACTCGAGATGCATCCGCTCGATGCGGCCGATCGCCGCGACGCCGCGCAGGACGAGCACGGCCTCGGCATGTGCAACATCACGAAGTGCTGCAGCGAGGTATGCCCCGAGAACATCCACATCACAGACAACGCGTTGATCCCGATGAAGGAGCGCGTCGCCGGACGCCGCTACGACCCGATCGTCTGGCTCGGTAACAAGCTGTTCCGACGCTGAAGCCGGGTCGACGACGCCACCGCACGCGGTCGCGTGGAATCCGCTCCGAAGCCCCGCAGGACCTGCGTAGCAGGTGCACGATGGTGTCGTGACCACAGCAGAAGAGGTCCGCCCTCGTCGGGCGCCGCTGGTGCTGGCTTCCCTGATCCTCGTCGCCGCAGTGGCGAACCTGAACCTGGCAGTCGCGAACGTGGCGTTACCCGAGATCGGAAAGGCGTTCGATGCCGGGCAGACCGAACTGAACCTGATCGCCGTCGGCTATTCCGTCGGGCTTGCGGCCTCGGTGCTCTACCTCGGTGCAGTCGGCGATCGCTACGGCCGCAAGCGGATGCTCCTGTTCGGCATGGCGCTGTCGGTTCCCGTCTCGGCGCTCGCAGGTTTCGCCCCCGGTACGGAAGTGTTGTTCGCGGCGCGGGTGCTCGGGGGCGTGTCCGCAGGTCTCGCCTTTCCGACGACCCTGGCGCTGATCACCGCGCTGTGGTCGGGGGCGGCGCGAACCCGCGCGATAGCGCTGTGGTCGGCGATCGGAGGCGGGCTGACCTCACTCGGACCGCTCGTCGCCGGCGCTCTGCTGGAAGGCTTCTTCTGGGGATCGGTATTCCTGATGACGATCCCGCTGGCACTGCTCGCACTCGCGCTGACCTGGGTGTTCGTGCCGAGTCACGTCAACGAGTCGACCGAACCGGTCGATCATCTCGGCGGGATCGTCTCGGTGGTGCTCGTCGGCTCGCTCGTGCTGGGCATCAACTTCGTGCCCGTCGAGGGGATGGCGACCGTCGCGGTGTCCGCCCTGGTGATCGCCCTCGCCTCCTCGATCGCCTTCGTGATCCGCCAGCGGCGCGCACATAATCCGCTGTTCGACCTGCACGTCGCCCGGCGCCGTGTGTTCTGGGTCGCCGCCGTCGCCGGCATCATCGTGTTCGGGACCTTGATGGGAACGATGTACATCAGTCAGCAGTACCTGCAGAACGTGCTCGGGTATTCGACGCTCGAATCCGGCTCCGCTGCGCTCCCCGCCGCTTTCGTGATGGTGCTGGTAGCGCCGCAATCGGCGAAGCTCGTCGAGTCGCGTGGCTCCCGATTCACGCTGCTGTCGGGATATACGGCGATCGTGGCGGGACTCGTCGTCGCATTGACACTGTGGGACGAGGACGCGCACTACTGGGTGGTCGCCCTGGGATTCATGTGCCTGGGCGCGGGAGTGGGGCTGGCCGGAACCCCGGCCTCCCATTCACTGACCGATTCGGTGCCGGTTGCACGTGCCGGGATGGCCTCCGGTACAGCCGATCTGCAGCGCGATCTCGGTGGCGCGATCGTGCAGTCGATTCTCGGCGCGCTGCTCACGGCCGGATATTCGGCCTCGCTCGCCGCTGCCGTCGCGGCGAGCCCGCAGGCCGGATCCGTCGACGAGCAGACTCAGGCCTCACTGGAGAAATCGTTCGCCGGCGCCGCCAGGATCGCGGAACAATATCCCCAATACGCACAACAGATCATCGCGGCCGCACGCGCAGCCTTCCTCGACGGCGACTCGCGTGCGTACGCGGCGGCGATCGTGATCGTGCTGATCGGCGCCGCACTGGTCGCCTTCGCGTTCCCCTCCCACACCCGAGAGACCGAACTGCTCGCCCGGTACGCTCGCGAGGACGGCGACGACGCCGTGGATTCGCTCCGGTGACCGGGCGGCGTGACCTTCACTCACGACTGCGCCCACCGTCCGACGTCACCTCGCTCGAGCGCGACGGCGAGCAGCTCCGGAAAGCGGTCCGGCGTGCACGCGAAGGCCGGCGCTCCGAGTGCGGCGAGCGCAGCCGCGTTCTCCCGGTCGAAGGAGGGCGCACCGTCGTCGGACAGTGCGAGCAACACCACGACCTGCACACCGGACGCGAGCATCTCCCGCACCCGCGCGAGCATCTCGTTGCGGACGCCGCCCTCGTAAAGATCGGAGATCAGTACGAACAGTGAATCGGCGGGGCGCGTGATCAGCGACCTGCTGTACGCGATCGCCCGGTTGATGTCGGTGCCACCGCCGAGTTGGGTGCCGAACAGCACGTCCACCGGATCGGCGAGCTTGTCGGTCAGATCCACCACGGAGGTATCGAAGACGACCAGCGAGGTCCGTAACGCGCGCATCGACGCGAGCACTGCTGCGAACACCGACGCGTACACCACGCTCGACGCCATCGAGCCGGACTGATCCACCGCGAGCACCACATCGCGTTTCACCGCCTGGGAGCGACGCCCGTAGCCCACCAGCTTCTCGGGCACCACCGTGCGATGTTCGGGCAGATACCGGGAGAGATTCGCGCGGATCGTGCGCTCCCAGTCGATGTCGCGCGGCTTCGGGTTGGTCGTCCGCGACGAGCGATCGAGCGCACCCGTGACCGCTGTACGGGTGTGCTGCGCGATGCGTTCCTCGACCTCGCGGACCACCCTCTCGACCACCGTTCGCGCCGTGGCCCTGGTGGTTTCGGGCATGACGTGGTTCAGGCTCAGCAGGGTGCCCACGAGGTGGACATCCGGTTCGACCGCCTCGAGCATCTCGGGTTCGAGGAGCAGTCGGGTCAACCCCAGCCGTTCCACCGCGTCACGCTGCATCACCTGGACCACGGAGGTGGGAAAGTACGTCCGGATGTCGCCCAGCCAGCGCGCTATCCGTGGCGCGGACCCGCCGAGACCTGCGGTGCGCGGCCCGGTGCCGTCGCCGGGAACTGTGTCGTAGAGGGCGCCGAGTGCGGCATCCATCGCGCTGTCCTCGGCGGAGGTGAGCGTACCCGTGGAGTCCTCCGCAGCCTCGCCCAGTGCGAGGCGCCACCGCCGTAAACGTTCGAGATCCCCGGATTCCGTTGTCATACCGACACTCCCAGAATCGTTGCGGTGGCCTGGAGGGCGATGCGGCCGCGTTCTACGGCCGGGGGCGCGGCCGTGCGCCGGCTCCGCTCACCCCGGACCGTCTGTCCGAGCAGACGCCGCTCACCGAAGGTGAAGGCTCCGAAGGTTCGGCGGAGTACGGGCAGGACGTCGACGAAGTCTTCGTCGGTCAGGTCGGCGATCCACCCGTCCACGAGGTCGAACAGAGCGCTGTCGTGCACCAGCAGCAGCCCACCGCCGCCGAGGAAACCATCGATCCAACGTGCTTTCGCCACTGTGGACGACCCCACCGACAACGCCCGCGCGACCCGCAGCGCGGCATCGTGCTCATCGAGCCGGCCGGCATCGCGGAGCAGTCGCGTGATGCGTCCACCGAGCAGTCCGTCGACGTCGTCGCGGTCGCCCATCGACGCCAGCGTCTCGAGCCACCGCTCGGTCGCGCTCGTGTCCTCCCGCACGGCGAGCGCCAGATGCACCTCGTCGACGGCGACGCGCAGCGCATCGGCGGCATCGTGATCGAGACCCGTGACCGCAGCCGGAAGACCTGCACAGGTGCGCGCGAGCAGGGCATCGGCGACGTGCTCCAGGGAGGACAGATCGGTGCCGCGCACGTCGCCGTAGCGGACGGTGCGGACCAGCGTCGGAAGGGCGTTCATCAGGTGCAGCACATCGTGATCGAGGGCCGCCGCCGCGTCGATCGCCGTCACCAGATGCGGGATGGCGGCCCGGAGGTCGGCGAGCAGTGCCTGCTCGAGCAGTGAGGTGAGGTCGGCGAGCGCGATCCCGGGCCGTGCGGCGCGGTCCGTCACCGTGGCACCTGCCGCGGATTCGACGGTCGTGCCCCAGCGGGACGCCTCGACGATCGCCACCGACAACTCGGGATCCCATTTCAGCGTCCACGTCTCCCGGAACGTTCCGGTCGAACGCACCACGCTCTCCGCGGGCGTGCCCCAGTCGATGCCGAGCAGCATCAGACGGTGCAGCAGTCGCGACCGGGCTACGTCGATCTCCCTGCGCAGATCCAGGTCGAGACTCTTGGTCTCGGCGGACCGTTTGAGACGTAAGGATTTCGTCTGCTTCTGCAGGTCGGTGTCGAGTGGGACGGTCGGAGTCGCGTCGGAAACCGAACCCAGCGCTTCTCCGACGACGAGCCGGCGCGTGACGAGATCGAGCAGGACATCGCTTCCGTCGCACAGCACCGATCGGGTCGCCTCGACGACCTCGTCGAGTCCGGCGACCGCACGACCGCGCAGCGCGGCGAGCGTGTCGGCCAGGCGGACCGCCTCGATGACATGGGCACTCGAGACCGGCAGATCCTCGTCACGCAGAACGCGGGCCACGCGGGTGAACCAGCGTGCGGTCGTGTCGGACGGCCGGGTGAACAGATGGTGGTACCAGCCGGGCGAGGTGATGCCGGCGCCGTAGCCGGACGACAGCGACAATCGCGAGTGACTCCACGGCACCCAGGTGAGATTGGTCTTCACCTTCGGTAACCCCTTGAGCAGGCGTGCGTCGGGAGCAGCAGGTCCGAGCCGGCCGGACAGGGCGGGCGCGTGCATGGCCCCGCACACCACGGCGATCGCGCGGGCGCCCGCCTTGACGGTCGCGCGCAGCACCTGCCGCATGTGTGCCTCGCGCCGGGCGGTGTGATCGTCGATCTCGATGTCCTCGCGCAGCACCCGCATCATGTCCGTGATCTCGTCGAAGGCGTGCGCGGGACGGTGCTCGAACACCGCGTCCCACCACTGTTCGAAATCGTCGTATCCACCGGCCCGGGCGAGCATGCCCAACAAGTCGTCGGTCGTACGGTCACCGACCTCCCGATCGGACGCCAGCGACGTCGCCGCCGGAAGATCGCAGAAGCGCACGTCCGCATCGTGCAGATACGCCCAGCGCAGTGCCTGCCATTCCGGGGAGAAGGCGGCGAACGGCCAGAACGCAGCGCGTGCCGGCTCGTCGCGAGCGTAGGCGAGCAGCGCGACAGGGGGCACCATGTCGTCGGCTGCGGCGAGGGCGAGTACCGGATCGGCGTCGGACGGACCCTCGATCAGTACGGTGTCCGGTTCGAACTCCGTGAGCGCCTGTACGAGCGCGCGCGCCGAACCCGGACCGTGGTGCCGGATCCCGAAGACGCGGATCTCGGCGCCGGCACGCGCGGGGCTGTGGAGCGCGTCGGTCACCCGGCGATCTCCCGGCATGCCCGGTAGAAGTCGGCCCAGTCGCTCCGCTCGCGCACGACGGCCTCGAGGTACTCGTTCCAGACCACACGATCGGACACCGGGTCCTTGACCACCGAGCCCAGAATGCCGGCCGCCACGTCGGAGGGGCGCAGCGTGCCGTCCCCGAAGTGCGCGGACAGGGCCAACCCGCCCGTCACCACCGAGATCGCCTCGGCGGTGGACAGGGTGCCCGAGGGGGACTTGAGCTTGGTGCGTCCGTCGGCCGTGACACCGCTGCGCAGTTCCCGGAAGACCGTGACGACGCGGCGGATCTCATCCGCGGCCGCGGGCACCGCCGGGAGTTCGAGCGCGGCACCGAGTTGTTCGACACGGCGAGTGACGATCGCGACCTCGTCGTCCTCGTCGGCGGGCAGCGGCAGTACCACGGTGTTGAACCGTCGGCGCAGCGCGGACGACAGGTCGTTGACGCCGCGGTCGCGGTCGTTCGCGGTGGCGATGACGTTGAAGCCCTTCGCCGCCTGCACCTCGATACCGAGTTCGGGGACCGGAAGGGTCTTCTCGGACAGGATGGTGATCAGCGCATCCTGCACGTCGGCGGGGATGCGGGTGAGTTCCTCGATACGTGCGACGGCACCCTCGCGCATCGCCGTCATGATCGGAGAAGCGACCAGTGCGTCGGGACTCGGCCCCTCCGCGAGCAGCCGCGCATAGTTCCAGCCGTATCGCACGGAGTCCTCGGTCGTGCCCGCTGTTCCCTGTACGAGCCGGGTCGACGAACCACTGATCGCAGCCGCGAGATGTTCGGAGACCCACGTCTTCGCGGTGCCGGGAACGCCGAGCAGAAGCAGGGCGCGGTCGGTCGCCAGGGTCGCGACGGCCACTTCGATCAATCGTCGTGGTCCGACGTACTTCGGGGTGATGACGGTGCCGTCGGACAGTTCACCGCCGAGCAGGTAGGTCACCACCGCCCGCGGTGACAGCTTCCACGAGGGCGGGCGCGGCCGGTCGTCGACGTACGCGAGTGCGGCGAGTTCGTGTGCGTACTGCTGCTCGGCGTGCGGGCGCAGCAGGTCGGTGCCGGAAACGGCGGTGTCGGAAACGGCAGGGGTCGACTCGTCGGTCAACTCAGCTCCTCGTGGATCGTCTTGCGAAGGGTCAGGGTGTCGGCTGCGCTCGCGAACAGGTGCAGACGGCCGAGATCGTCGGTTCGGTTCGCGGCGTCGGCCAGCAGGTCGGCGAGATCGAAGGGAGCCCGATGGGCGAGCAGTACCAGGATGTCGCGGACGACGCGAGTGGTCGTCACCGTCGTGTACAGCGCGGTCAGTACCTTCTCGGCGACATCGCGCGGCCACGGCGCCGGAAGAGCGGCGAGCAGACCGTCATCGAGAATCGTAGGCAACGAAGCCTCGCGTAGATGCGCGAGGAGGACATCGAGGGGCAGAACCCGTGCGAGATCTGCGTCGACGACGCCGTCACGTCGCAGCAACGCCGCGGCCCACTCGCCGTTGCGCTGCCGGACGGCCGCCCGTCCCCAGGCGCCGCTCAATGCGGTGCGGATCGCGTCGTCGACGTCGAGTTCCGGGAGTGTCGTGGTTCCGGCGTGGTCACGCCACACCGACAGCGGGGCAGCGGAAACGGCCTCGGCCACGAGTTCTTCGGCTCGGCGGTTCGGTCCGGAGACCAGGCCGTCCCGGCGTGCGCTCTCGTCCGGCCGGGAAGGGGCTGCGAGGGTGACAGCGGACCCGTCGACGAGCACCCACTGCCGCACACGCTCGGCCATGCGGTGTGCGAATGCGGAGCCCTCGAGGCGCGGGAGAAGTTCGAGCGCCACGGCGCGAACTTTGCGGCTGCGGTCGTCGAGGGCGTGTTCGAGCAGGTCCTCGTCGTGCGTGCCCAGGCCGTTCGCGAGCAGTGCGAGCAGTTCTGCGCGCTGAGCGGCGGTCTGCGAACTCCATGCCTCCGCGAGTTTCGTCGTCGCGGCCGCAGGGTCGTGCGTGCGGAGTGCCTCGAACCATCGCCGTCTCCGTGCGGGCGGGCCGTGGCGCCACGGCGTCTCGTCGGACGGATCCGGAGGCAACAGTTCTGCCCACTCCGGATGAGCGGCCGCCACCCATCGTCCCCGTGTTCCGGCCAGGGCGACGAGTCGATCGCGGTGGGTCGTGTCGGTGCTCGCCGCGACCAGCAGGTCGATCACGATGTCGTGTGACGCCCGGAAGCGCGCCGCCACGTCGAACCACTCGTCGAGCAGCGGGGAGCGCACGGCCAACAGTGCGCGGAGGCGGTCGCCGGCGACCGCCGGCAGTGCGGGGCGGGCGTCGTCCGGGGCGGGGTCGGGTAGATCGCGGACGACGGGAACGGTAGCCGCGGTGAGAAACGTCGATTCCAGTGCGGCGGCGCCGAGCAGGGCGGTTGCCGGATCTCCGGTCAGTTGCGCCGCGCCCTCGGCGGTGTGCAGGGAGCCGAAACCCGGCGCCGACCGCGCCGTGCCGAGAAGACCTGCAGTGGTGAGTGATTCGGGAAGAAGTCCGGTCACCAGGTCATCACCTGTCCTTTGGTGAACAATGAGACCGGAGCGAGAGCGGCGCCGTCCCAGTCGCCGCAGACCGTCACCGGATGTCCACCTGCGACAGCATGCAGACGCCGGCGGCTGTCGTCGTCACCGGAGAGGGGGACGGCCCGTCCGGACCGGTCGACGACGTACCAGCCGTCCTCGGTGTGGGCGGGGGTGACCCCTTCGAGCAGTACCGGCCAGGTGCGCAACCACGGATCGGCCCCGCGCACGCGCGCGTACTCGTGCAACGCTGAGTCGAGACCGGACGCCGGGAGCGTCGTGAAGGGCTCCGCGTCTCCGTACTGCCGGCCGAGTACGGCGCGCAGGGGAGCGGAGCCGGGATAGAAGTGCAGGTCGGCATCGACGAGTGAGCCCGGAGGTGGTGGCGACGTCGCGAAACGTGCTGTGCCGTGCGAGAAGTCGAGAAGGATCGCCCACCGGCCGCTGGTGCGTCCACGCAACCAGATCTTGCGGGTGAACATCCGGCTCTCCTCGGTGGTGCGCATCGCGAGAACCTGCCAGCGGTCGCGCACGGCGGGTTCGGCGCGGACTTCCTCGGTACGGATGCCGAACCCGAGGTGGGTCTGCAGCGATCGCACGAGCGTCTCGGGCAGCTCGTCACGCCGCCGGTATGCGACGACCATCAGGTGCAGCCGCGCGTACTCGGTGAGCAATCGGTCGGGCCAGTCCGTTTCGTTGTTCACCACGGATGCCAGCGCACGCAGCGCGGATGCCGCCCCCGGCGCCTGGGCATCGACCATGCGGGCGGCGATCTCCTCGTAGGTGTCGTAACTGTGGTCCACCGCGCCGAGACCGTGCCGGATTCGGTCGGTCATCCACCGGCCGAGGTCGTCCAGTCCGGCCGCGACGCGTTCCGCGCGCCGCTGGGCGGTCGCCGGGGCGGGTGTTTCCACCGGTTCGGGGGCCTGTGCACTCGGCGTTGTGGCTGCGGCGCGGGCGGCGAGCCAGTCGGTGACGAAATCGGGTGCCTCCCCGGCGGTCAGAGCTCCCTCCGACCACTGCACGAGCAGCGACAGGGCGTGCTTGCACGGGACCTTCCGGCTCGGGCACGAGCACGTGTAGGCGGGAGCGCTCGGGTCGATCGCCGTGCGGTAGGTCGTCGTGTCGCGACCGCGGCACCGGCCCCACAGCGCTGTGCTGTCGTGACCGGTATCGACCCATGCGGCAGCCACGCCGCGCGCCGCCGTCATCGAGGACGGATCGGGGGCGACGGCGTCGATCTGCTGGAGGCTCCAGGGGGCGGTCACGAGCGTCGAAGGTAGGGGAGAGGTCCGACAGACACCGGGCGATCAGGACGTGGCACGGGTTTCCAGACGTGCGCGGATACCGTCGACGAGCAGGCGCAGGCCGAACTCGAAGCGCACGGCGGGGTCGCCGTCGAGAAGGTCGTCGTCGGTCTCGGCCGGCTGCTCGGTGGCGACGCCGGGGGTGAGGGCAGCGCGCGTGAGTGCACCGAGTTCCGCCAGCTGCGTCCGGGACTGCTCGTCGACGGTGTGCCCGAGGACGTAATGGAGAAGTGCGTATCCGGTGAGTTCGGCGTAGGCCCGTGGCAGGCCGGCGCGTTCTGCGGTGGTGACGAAGGCGTCGCGTGCCCGTGAGGTGGTGAGCCGGGACGCGTAGCTCGAAGCGACGAGTTCTGCGCCGTCGCGGTGGGCAAGCAGTGCAGCGCGGAAACGGTGTGCGAGCTCGGCGATCGCCTCGTCCCATGTCTCGCTCGTGGGCGGTTCGTCGACACCGTCGAGGATGCGGTCGGCCATGGCGCCGAGCAGGGTCTGCTTGTTGGGGAAGTGCCAGTACAGTGCGCCGGGCTGGACGCCGAGCGACGACGCGAGCTTGCGCATCGTCAGATCACCGAGTCCGTATTCGTCGAGGATCGCCATGGCGCCGTCGAGGACGTCGCCGCGTCGCAACTGCACTGCTTCTCTGCTCCTGCATCTTCCGCTGTGCGGCGGTAGTGCTCCGCCGGGGAATCCGAACCGACGGATTCGTGCCTTTGACAGTATCGGACGGTTCGCCCTAACCTGAACGACGTTCAATTGAACGATGTTCAAGTTCTCGCCACGGCAGGAGACGGCAGTGACCCAGGCGCCCACACGTACCGATATCCTCGACGTCGCTCGCGACCAGGTGCTTCGTCGTGGAACCGGCTTCGATCGCGAGCAGACCCTCGAGGTGCTGCAACTGCCCGACGATCGCATCGACGATCTGCTGGCGGTCGCGCACGATGTGCGTATGGCGTGGTGCGGCCCGGAAGTCGAGGTCGAAGGCATCATCAGTCTCAAGACCGGGGGTTGCCCCGAGGACTGCCATTTCTGCTCCCAGTCGGGTGTGTTCGCCTCCCCGGTGCGCGCCGCACGGCTCGACGTCCGTTCGCTCGTCGAGGCCGCGAAGCAGACGGCGAAGACCGGAGCCACCGAGTTCTGCATCGTGGCCGCGGTGCGCGGGCCCGACGAACGGCTTCTCGCGCAGGTCGCCGCCGGTATCGAAGCGATCCGCAACGAGGTCGACATCCGGATCGCGTGCTCGCTCGGGATGCTCACCCAGGAACAGGTCGACCGCCTCGTCGCGATGGGTGTGCACCGCTACAACCACAATCTCGAGACCGCCCGGTCGTACTTCCCGAATGTCGTCACAACGCACACCTGGGAGGAGCGCTTCGAGACCCTGCGCATGGTGCGGGAGGCAGGTATGGAGGTGTGCTGTGGCGGCATCCTCGGCATGGGTGAAAGTGTCGAGCAGCGTGCGGAATTCGCGGCGGAACTCGCCGCTCTCGAACCCGACGAGGTGCCGCTGAACTTCCTGAACCCCCGCCCCGGCACTCCCTTCGGGGACCTCGAGGTGCTGCCCGCGACCGAAGCACTCAAGGCCGTCGCGGCGTTCCGGCTGGCACTGCCGCGCACGATCCTGCGCTACGCAGGTGGCCGCGAGATCACCCTCGGCGATCTCGGAGCACAGAAGGGAATCCTCGGCGGCATCAATGCCGTCATCGTCGGCAACTATCTCACGACGCTCGGTCGGCCCGCCGAGGCGGATCTCGACCTGATCGGCGAGTTGAAGATGCCGATCAAGGCCCTCGGCGAGACGATCTGATGTTCGATCCCTTCACCGGAGAGACGCTCGTCGAAGGCGCGCTCCGTGCCCCCTCTGCCGCAGTGCGGCTCGGGCTCGAACCGCCCCGCTTCTGCACGCAGTGCGGTCGGCGGATGATCGTGCAGGTCGCGCCGGACGGATGGTGGGCGCGGTGTTCACGCCACGGGACGATCGACTCGCTGATGAACGAACAGCGATGAACTGCAGGATCTTTCACGCTTCGCCTTGTGGCTCGACGGGATAGGTCACGACGCCGCCGCGTCCCACTGTGGGTGTTGCACCCCACCGCCCCAGCTCGTGGCGGCGCGGTTCTGCCCTGTTGATCAGATGAACGACCGTCCATCCGCGTGCGGTGAGCGTGTTCGCGATCAGCAATCGGTGGCAGCGCCAGGGCATCGGTTCCCCGCACATGATCGCGACCCGCTGTTCCATGGCGATGCCCGTGAGCTGCGCGAGGCCGGACTCGAACTCCTCGGTGAGGGTGTAGTCGGCGTAGTTCTTGAAACTCGCGTTCTGCCAGCCCGCATTGACGGCCGGATCGACGTCCTCGAGTCTCGGTCGCCTGCCGCCGAGTTCCGGCAGGTGCAGGTAGCCGATTCCGGCCGTGTCGAGCCAGGAGGGCATCGCGGACTCGCCGAACCAGGGACTGCGGCGCGAGCCCGGCACCTTGCGCACATCGACGAGCAACTCGATGTCCGCCGAGGTGAGGGTGTCGAGCACGACGGACTGCGGACACGTCCAGTGGCCGATGGTCCACAATTCGTGCGAGCCTGCGCTCATGGTTCCGGACTACCCGCCGGCCGGCCGCGGCGAACCTCGAGCCCTCGGGCCGCCACGACGACCGGGCGATCCGGACTACGGCGGTGCATTCCCGTCGTACGGTGACCACACGTCGTTTCCGGCAGCCGCGGTCGAGGGGGAGAAAGCATGAGCGTCGAGGGGGTTCTCACCGCCTATTTCGAGGCGTACAACAGCGAAGAGCCGGACCGGCTCGCAGAACTGCTCGACAAGGATGTGGTGCTGCATTCGGCTGCCGGGACCGAGCAGGGTCTGTCGACCTATCTCGACGCATATCGGAGCAGGGCGGCCGTCTTCGTCGATCGCATGATCCCGGATCGGATCGAGGTGAATGGGGACATGGCGACGGTGACGATCCTCAACACCCTCACTGCCCGGGTGGACGTCCCGGACTTCATGGGGGCGCCTGTGGGGAAGGGCAGACAGTGACGCAGAAGAAGCGGGGCCGCTACCGGGTCGGAAACGGGCGGGTCTGCGAGATCCGCATCGACGTGCTCTGATCCCACGCGAGTGGGCTGCGGACCCGGCAGAGTTCCCCGCACTAGACCGGTGGACGTAGGGCGGCGAACTCGTCGGTTACCCGCAGTCGGGATTCGGTGAACCGGTAGAGCGCAGGCGGCCGCCCACCGGCTTTGCCGGAGGGTGCCGTGTTGCCGGTGCGGGTGAGCACGTTCCGGCGTGCGAGCACCCGCTGGAGGTTGGTCGCATCCACCTCGTATCCCAATGCTGCGCAGTAGATGTCACGAAGTGTCGACATCGAGAACTCGGCCGGGGCCAGGCCGAACGCGATGTTCGTGTACGACAGTTTCGCGGCCAGGCGGGCGTGAGCATTCGCGACCATTACGCCGTGGTCGAAAGACATCTCGGGGAGGTTCGACACGGGATGCCATGCCGTGTCGGGGGGCAGTTGCGGGTCCGAGGTGAGTGGAATCAGTCCGAGATAGGTCGATGCGATCGTGCGAGGACCCGGTACCCGCGCCGGATCGGAGAAGACGGACAACTGCTCGAGATGTGCGACCTCGCGGACGTCGACCTTCTCCGCCAGTTGCCGTCGCGCCGACGTCGTGAGGTCTTCGTCGTTGCGTAATTGCCCGCCGGGGAGCGACCACGTGCCGACCTGCGGGTCGAGGGCTCGCTGCCACAGCAACACTCCCAATTCGGGCTCCTCGCGAGGGGTTCCGGAACTGTCCGCGAAGTGGCGAACCTGGAACACAGCGATGAGCACTTCGTGACGGGTGTTACCATGTGTCATGTTTTCGATCCTAAGTCGAAAACCTCGCACACGGAAATCTCGGCACAGCCCGCCGGGATGACACCCCTCGAAGGAGCAAGGCCATGACCACGACCGAGTGGGCGGGAGCCGCCACCATCGTCGACGGCCCCGGCGGTTACACAGGCGTCGAGGCGACGCCGGAGTGGGCCGAAGAGGTCCGTCGCCTGGCCCGTGAGCGCAACGCCACGCTGCTCGCACACAACTACCAGCTTCCCGCGATCCAGGACGTCGCCGACCACGTCGGCGACTCGCTCGCACTCTCGCGCATCGCCGCCGAGGCAGAGGAGGGCACCATCGTCTTCTGTGGCGTCCACTTCATGGCCGAGACCGCGAAGATCCTCAGCCCGAACAAGACCGTGCTCATCCCGGACGAACGCGCCGGCTGCTCTCTCGCCGACTCGATCACCGCCGACCAGCTGCGCGAGTGGAAGGCCGACCACCCCGACGCGGTCGTCGTCTCCTACGTCAACACCACCGCCGAGGTCAAAGGCCTGACCGACATCTGCTGCACGTCGTCCAACGCCGTCGACGTGGTCGCCTCCATCGACCCCGGCCGTGAGGTGCTGTTCCTTCCCGACCAGTTCCTCGGTGCCCACGTCAAACGCGTCACCGGTCGCGAGAACATGCACATCTGGGCCGGGGAGTGCCACGTGCACGCCGGCATCAACGGCGACGAACTCGCCGCCCAGGCCAAGGCGCACCCCGACGCCGACCTGTTCGTCCACCCCGAATGCGGCTGCGCGACCTCGGCGCTCTATCTCGCAGGCGAAGGATTCGTGCCCGACGACAAGGTCAAGATCCTGTCCACCGGCGGCATGATCGACGCTGCCCGGGAGACCGGTGCGAAGCAGGTCCTCGTCGCGACCGAGGTCGGCATGCTCCACCAGCTCCGTAAGGCCGCGCCCGGCATCGACTTCCAGGCGGTCAACGACCGTGCGTCCTGCCCCTACATGAAGATGATCACCCCTGCGGCCCTGCTGCGTTGTCTTCAGGAAGGACGCGACGAGGTCCACGTCGACGCGGCGGTGGCCGAGCGTGCCCGGCTGTCGGTGCAGCGCATGATCGCCATCGGCAATCCGGGCAGCGGAGAGTGACTACGTCCGCCGCTGTCGCGCGGGCGACCTCCGTCGCTGTCGCGTGGGAGGACCACGCCGACGTGGTGGTGGTCGGGGGTGGGGTCGCCGGCCTCACGGCGGCGCGCGCCGCGTCCCGTCGCGGTGCGCGAGTGCTCACCGTCAGTAAGGGCGGACCGACCGACACGGCCACGCAGTACGCGCAGGGTGGTATCGCCGTGGTCGCGCCGGTCGGTGACAGTGTCGATGCCCACGTGGCCGACACTCTCGCGGCGGGCGGAGGATTGTGCGACCGGGAGGCTGTGCGCTCGATCGTCTCCGCCGGACCCGACGCGGTGACCGCCCTGCGTGATCTCGGTGCGGTCTTCGACACCGGGGGAGACGGTGACGTCGCCCGGACCCGCGAGGGCGGGCACAGCACCCGCCGCATCATCCATGCCGGTGGTGATGCGACCGGTGCCGAAGTGCAGCGCGCACTGGGAGCAGCCGGCCTGCCCGTGCTGTTCGGTGCTGCTGCCGCACGGGTCCTCACGGATGCATACGGAGTCACGGGACTGCTGGTCCTCGACTCCCGCGGGTTCGGGATAGTCCACACTCCGGCAGTACTGCTCGCGACCGGTGGTCTCGGCCAGCTCTACGCGTGCAGTACGAATCCGCCCGGTGCCACGGCCGACGGCATCGCGCTCGCGCTGGCCGCCGGCGCCGGGGTTGCGGACCTCGAGTTCGTCCAGTTCCACCCGACAGTGCTGTTCGCCGAGGGCGGCACCGGGCGGCGACCGCTCGTCAGCGAAGCGGTACGGGGAGAAGGAGCGCGACTGCTCGACTCCCGCGGCCGGTCGATCACCGAGGGAGTACACCCGCTCGGCGACCTGGCGCCCCGTGACGTCGTCTCGCGGGCTGTCGCCGAGCGACTGAGCGAACTCGACGAGAACCACGTCTACCTCGATGCGCGGCACCTCGCCGGGTTCGCTGCCCGGTTCCCGACCATCACGGCGATGTGTGCCGAGGCGGGCCTCGATCCGGTTCGGGATCTGCTTCCCGTCGCTCCGGCAGCGCATTACTCGTGCGGGGGTGTCGTCACCGACGTGCACGGTCGCACCCGCGTTCCCGGGCTCTATGCGGCCGGTGAGGTGGCGCGCACCGGGCTGCACGGCGCGAACCGGCTCGCCTCCAACAGCCTGCTCGAAGGACTCGTGCTCGGCGAACGTGCCGGAACGGCCGCCGCGCTCGAACGCGCCGGGATTCGGGCCGAATCCACCGACATCCCCTCCGTCGGACCTGCCGTCTGCGACCGCGCCAGAGTGCAACGGCTCATGACGCGGCATGCACTGGTCGTACGAGACGCCGACGGGCTGGACACTGCTGCAACCGAACTCGTCGAGGCGAGTACCACGGGCGCGTGCCTCGACGCGGAACGTCTCGAGGACGCCGCTCTCACCGTCACCGCGCGGGCCCTGCTGCTCGCCGCGCAACGACGCACCGAGTCGCGCGGATGTCACACCCGCAGCGACCATCGGGACCCCGACCCCGCACAGGCACGCAGCCTCGAACTACGCCTCGATGACGACGGCGAATTGTCTTTCACCACACCGGAACTGACAGGAGTCAACTGAGATGACCACCGTGCTGCCCGACGGGCTCGACCTCGCCGAGACCCGCGAGCTGGTCCGGAAGGCACTCGACGAGGACCTGCGTTACGGGCCGGACGTCACCACCGAGGCCACCGTGCCCGCCGACGCCGTCGCCACCGCCTCGGTGGTCGCGCGGCAGGCCGGCACCCTCGCCGGTCTCGACGTCGGTCTGCTCGTCCTCGACGACGTCATGGGGGCCGATCATTACCGCGTGCTCGACCGGCGGACCGACGGGGAGCGGGTGCTGCCCGGGGATCCGGTCCTGACCGTCGAGGCGCCGACCCGTGGTCTGCTCACCGCCGAGCGCACGATGCTCAACCTCCTGTGTCACCTGTCGGGCATCGCCACGGCCACCTCGCACTGGGTCGATGCGGTGGCGGGCACGGAGGCGAAGATCCGCGACAGCCGCAAGACCCTGCCGGGAATGCGCGCGCTGCAGAAGTATGCGGTGCGGATGGGCGGCGGCGTCAACCATCGCATGGGACTCGGCGACGAAGCGCTGATCAAGGACAACCACGTCGCGGCGGCAGGCTCGGTGGTCGCCGCACTGCGCGCAGTCCGGGAACACGCCCCCGACATCGCGTGCGAGGTGGAGGTCGACACCCTGGAGCAGTTCGACGAGGTGCTCGCCGAGAACGTCGAGTTGATCCTGCTCGACAACTTCCCGTTGTGGCAGACGCAGATCGCGGTGCAGCGCCGCAACACCCACGCGCCGCAGACCCGGCTCGAATCCTCCGGCGGGCTGTCCCTCGACGTGGCGGCCGACTACGCCCGCACCGGTGTCGACTACCTCGCGGTGGGTGCGCTCACCCATTCGGTGACGGTGCTGGACTTCGGCCTCGACATGTAATGCGTCAACGGTGTGCCATCGCGCGGATCAGCGGGGCTGCCGGCAAGGACGCGAACATGGCCGTCTCCTCCCGCACCGAGGTGTCCTCATCCAGGAATCGCAGGACCGGAGCTGCGGAGTTCCGGTCGAACAGCCGCGCGAACATGTCCTCGAGAAATGCCGGACGTTCGACGAGCACCCGCAGCAACGCGCGATCGTAACGACCGAACCGGGAGGCGGGTTTCGGTAGATCACAGGGATGGCCGTGCCGGGCGAACGAGCGGACGATGGCCTCGCAGTCCCGCTGGATCCGTTCGTAGGCGTAGCCGCTCGACGCCTTGAGCAAGCCCGCGGCCGCACCGATCCGCACGACCTGGCCCTCCACTCGGTTCGGGGGATGCGCGACGAGGGGCAGCCGGCCGTGTTCGGCGAATTCCGCATCGAACGATCCGGTGCCGAGGCCGAGGACATCGGTGAGATAGGTGGCTATCGCGCCGTGATGCTTCGCATCGTCGATCGGCGGACGGGACGCAGAGGTGAAGCAGGTGTGCTCGACGAGGGCGTGCTGCGCGTCGGTGGGGAGCACGTAGAGGAACGACGCGACCTGCTGGTCGGTTCGGAAGTCGAACAGCACGGGCGCGTGCGGGTCGAAGACCGGGCGCCGCGACCGGACGCGGAACCCGAGGAAGTCCAGGGCTGCGTCGGCGCCGACGGTCGCCGGTGCCGGGCCCCGCGCGTCGAAGACCCACTCGGGCCGCAACTCGCGCCCGTCGTCGAGGAGCACGCGCGCACCGCCGGAGGTGCAAAGGTCTGTGACGCGCCCTGTCACAGAGCCGATGTCGGCGACGGAATCGGTGTGTCGGCGCACTTCGGCGAGCAGACGCGCGCCGTGGACCACGCGGTAGACGTAATCGTCGAGGGGCAGTTCCCGGCCCCGGCCTTTCGCATGGATGCGGATGCGTCCGAACGATTCGGTGGCGGCAGGATCGAGCAGGGACGATCTCCGGGTCCACGATGCCCAGGCTGCCCGAGTGATGTCGTGGCGCCCGTCGTCGACCACCACCACCGGACCGGGCCGGGCGTCGGTCGTGGCGAGATGGGCGGCCAGCGACAGTCCGCTCAGGCCGGCTCCGAGGACGACGATTCCTCCCTGCACGGTCGTGTCCCATGGGCGAAGAACCACGGCACCTCCCGGTCGAATGCGGTGGTGTCCGGCACGAGTGTCGTCGCCGCTCTGGATACCGGAACACGAGTCGGACGAGACGGTACCCGCGCTCGTGTCATCTGCGGTACAACTGACAACATCGACATACCGGAGTCGGTCACGAAGGGTGGGGGGCCTGCTCCGGTCGGGGGAGAGGAAGTAGGACACGATGCGGTTACCGATGCCACCGACCGACTCGATGTTCCTGCTCGGGGAGTCGCGCGACCATCCGATGCACGTCGGCGGCCTTCTGCTGCTCCAGCCGCCGGACGGGCAGGACGCCGGCGACCTGCGGTCGATGTTCGCCGAGGCGCTCGCCCGCGACGAACCGGCCGGACCGCTGTGGCGCAGGCGGCCCACCCGCTCGCTGTTCACCCTCGGCCAATGGGCGTGGGAGGACGATCCGCGCTTCTCGATCGACTATCACGTCCGGTTCAATGCGCTGCCGTCTCCCGGCACGATGGATGATCTGTGGGAACTTGTTTCCCGCCTGCATGCCTCGCTGCTCGACCGCACGCGCCCGCTGTGGGAGATGCATCTGATCGAAGGTCTGGCCGACGGTCGCTATGCCTTGTACGTCAAGATCCACCACGCGGTCGCCGATGGAGTGGGCGCGATGCGTCTGCTGCGCCGGGCACTCAGCACCGATCCGGAACGCACAGGCATGCCTGCCCCGTGGGCGGCACCCGAGGTGCAGTCCACGACGCGTTCGGCGATGGGCACAGCGATCGGCTTCCCCGGCGCGGTAGTCCGTGCCGCGACCGGCGCGGTGAACGACGCCGTCCACGTGGTCTCCGAGGCGGCGGCGCTGGTACCGGCCGTGATCGGCACCGTCGACCGCGCTCTGCACAATCGCGGCGGCTCCCTGTCCCTGAGTGCTCCGAACACCATTCTCAATCGTCAGATCTCCGGATCGCGCCGGTTCGCGGCCAGGTCCTGGCCGCTCGAACGACTCCGCATGGTGGCGAAGGCGGCCGACGCGACGCTCAACGACGTCGTCCTCGAATTGTCCGGCGGCGCACTGAGGGCATTTCTCGCCGAACACGAAGCACTGCCGGACGATTCGCTGGTCGCGATGGTCCCGGTGTCGCTGCGTCAGGGCAAGGCGCCGGCGGGCAACGAGATCGGCGTCCTGATGTGCACACTCGGCACGCAGTGCGATGATCCGGTGGAACGCCTTGCGCGCGTGCGTGGTTCGATGATCGAGGGCAAGCACGCGATGAACTCGATGTCGAGAATCGGTCGTCTCGCGACCAGTGCGGTGGGTATCGCACCCCTCGCGGTGGGAGTGCTCACCGGCAACCGGGCGTTGCCACGACCACCGTTCAACGTGATCGTCTCGAATGTACCGGGACCCGACACGCCGCTGTACTGGAACGGCGCACGCGTCGATGCGGTATATCCGTTGTCGGTGCCCGTCGACGGGCAGGCGCTGAACATCACCTGCACGAGTACCGACGACGAGATCGCCTTCGGGTTGACGGCGTGCGGCCGCACCGTGCCGGATCTCACCCGGTTGCTCGATCACTTCGACGACGAACTCGGGGCCCTGGAGTCCGCTCTCGGAGTCCGAGTGGAGGTCGACGACGATATGAGCAGGGGGAGCGGGGGAAGTGCTGCCGGACGCGGCTGACACGTTCCTCCGAACGGCACACGGCCGTCTGCACGCCGCCGGGAATCGTCGCGTCGCATCGTCGGATGAGTCGACGCCGGTGGTAGTCGGGACCGACACGCCCGTCGATCGTCTCGATTGGTTACGCTGAGCGCCCGTGACCGACTTCGACAGCCAGGTGGTGGCGGCCGTGACCGCCCACATGAACGACGATCACGCAGCCGACAGCCTGCTCATCGTGCGCGCTTTCGCCGAGCCCGGTGCGACCGAGGCGCGGATGACCGGCGTCGACGGTGAGGCGGGGGAGTGGGTCGTCGTCGGCGGCGATCGCGATTACACCGTGCGGATCCCGTGGCTCGAACCGGTCACCGACCGCGCCGGGCTTCGTACGGCAGTCGTCGATCTCTACAAGGCCGCGTGCATCCGGCTCGGAGTCGACGCCTCCTCCTGATCGCGCCTGCACCGTCACTTCTGTGCTGCCACGCGACGGGCGTGCGGCGTCCACACCTCGGTGAGGGCACGGCGGCCGATGAACAGCCCGATGTGCCCGGCATCGGCGACGGTGGTGGTAATCCTCTCCGGCGGGGTCGATACGTACTCTGCCAGCGCGGTGACCTGCCGGGGAGTCGCGAGCAGGTCCGCGGATCCGGCGATCAGGTGCACCGGACAGTCGACAGAGGCCGGATCCACGACGCGTCCTTCGGCCGTCAGCGTTCCGGCGACGAGTTCGTTGCCGACGAACAGATGGCGCAGGATCCACTCGCGGAAGGCTGCGGGCATCTCCTGCTTCCACGCGAACCAGTGCCGTTCGGCTTCCCAGCGCGCGACCTCGTCGGGATCGTCGATCCGGCCGAGCAGCGTCATCGCGCGCTCGATCTCGCCGATCGGGTCGGTGGTCTGCAATCCCACGGCTCGCGCTGCGCCGTACCAGAATTCGATCGCGGATGCTGCCGCTGCCTGTGGTACGTGCGCCAGCATCGACAGCGCGGGCTGATCGACGTGGAAGTCGATGGGTGCCCCAGCCACGGTCAACGAGTGCACGGTCTCGGGGTGCAGTGCCGCGTAGACGGTGCCGAGCCACCCGCCCTGGCTGTCGCCGATCAGGTTCACCCTGCCGCCGAGATGAGCGACGGCGTCGGCCACTACGGCCAGGTGCTCGTCGATCGAACAGTCGTCCGTTGTGGTGGTCGCCGGCGCCCAGTCGAGGCAGTGCAGACGGGTGAGACCGCCGGCTCTGAGCGCTTCGATCTGGCTGCGGTCGGCGGAATGGTCGACGATGCACGAGTGGGTGCCGGCCTGTGGCGGCAGTAGCAGAGTGGGAATCTCGTCTCGGACTGCGTCGGGTGTGCCGCAGTCGCGGAGATTGCCGAGGGGCCATCGGCGCACCACCGGCCAGTTCGTGCTCCAGCGCGGAAGCGTGACCGAGGTCAGGGCCCAGCTGTACCGGTTCGCGTCGGAGACCACGGTGCACGGTGTGGCGCCGCGTCGTACGAGGCCGACGAGATAAGCGCTCCAACCGGCGATCGCCGCGGTCCCGAGACGAATCGGGGCCGCGGCGATCCTGGCAGGTGTCAGTGACTGCATGCACTGCACCGGAGAACGTCCGCCGTGGCGGTGTTCGAGTTCGACAACTGCATCGAGGGAGTCGTCGATTACTTGAGGAGGTCGCGAGCGGTGCTCGTGACGGTGGTGGTGAGCTCGCGCGCGAAGGAGACCTGAGCCTTGGTGAGGTCGGCGACCCACTCGACGGGGGTGGCCTCGGCGACCTTCTCCTGCAGATCCAGGATGCTCGAGACGGCCTTCTCGTAGGTATCGACGCCGAGGTTCCCACTCTGCTTCGCGGCATCGATGAATTTCGCGTTGAACTCCTGGAAGCGCTCGGTGGCCTCGTCGACGGTCTTGGTGAATTCGGTGGCGGCCTTGTCCGCGACTGCGGCGGCCGTCGATGTCAGCTTCTCGGCCGACTGCTGGGCCGTTGCGGTGGCCTCGGTGGCGGCCTTCGTGGCGGCTTCGGTCGCCTTGGCGTTCGCGGCGGTGGTCTTGGTCGGTGCGGTCATGATGTGAACCTTCCGTGGGCGCTCGTGACGGGAGCGGAACTTCCCTTGTGGGGGTGCGCTCGGATCGGCGCTGTTAGCAGGTTAGCAAGATGATAGCTAACACGCAATATCACTCGAAGACATAGGTTCCCGGCGCATCGCACAGGGGCGGATGCTGCGCGCTGCCCATTGCCGGCGGCGCGACAAGTTCACCGGCACGCTTCGTCGACCATGCGGTCCAGTCCTCCCACCACGAGCCGGGCGTGCGGGTGGCCTCCTCGGCCCAGGCATTCGGGTCCTCGGGCAGTGCCGCGAGTTCGTCCGCGTCGGGTGCTCCGACGGCGTCGTACCAGGCCTTCGGGTTCGGGGGATTGACTGCGCCGGCGACATGACCACCGCTGGTCAGCACGTAGCGAACCGACCCGCCGAGCAGCCCTGTGGCCTTGTACGACGCGGTCCACGGCACGATGTGATCGTTGATTGCCCCGACCACATAGGTATCGCAGGTGATATCCGACAGGTCGAGGACCTCGCCGTCGAGCTCGTAGAGCCCGCGCGCGAGTTCGTTACGCCCGTAGAGGGACCGCAGATAGTGCGAGTGCATCTTCGCCGGCATGCGCGTGCTGTCCTCGTTCCACGCCAGGATGTCGAAGGCTGCCGGCTTTTCGCCCTTCATCCACCGCGACACCCAATAGTTGAAGATCAGGTCACGTGCCCGGATCATGTCGAAACTTCCCGCCATCTCGTCACCCGAGAGGAAGCCCTGCCTGCTCATCCGGAACTCGACCCGGTCGAGCGTCGCCGGGTCGGTGAGCAGTGCCAGTTCGCCGACTTCGCTGTAGTCGAGGAGCGTGTTGAGCATCGTGAACGCGCTGATGCGCTTGTCGCCGATCTTGCCCATCCGGGCCGCGGCCATCGCCGCCATCGCACCGCCGAGGCAGATCGTGAGCAACTCGATGCGCGACGTCCCGGTGATCTCTTCGACGATGTCGAGCGCTGCCGCGATCCCCTGCAGGTAGTAGTCGTCCATCGTGATCTCGTGCATCGACTCGCCCGGATTGCGGTACGAGATCGCGAACACCGTGCGTTCGTGCTGCACTGCCCACTCGATGAGGCTGCGCTGCGGCGCGAGATCGAGGATGTAGTACTTGTTGATCCACGGTGGCGCGGCCAGGATGGGGATCTCGTGCACCTCGCCGGTCTGCGGCGCGTACTGGATGACCTCGATCAGATCGTTGCGGTAGACGACCTTGCCGGGGGTCGCGGCCATGTTCTCGCCGAGAGTGAAGGCCTCCCGGTCGACTTTGAGCGGCAAGCCCTTCCGGTGCACGAGATCCTCGAGCGCGTATTTCGCGCCGCGGAACAGGCTGGCTCCGCCGGTGTCGAGTGCGCGGACGAGCACACCTGGGTTGATGAGGAAGTTCGAGGGTGCGAGCGCGTCGAACATCAGGTTCGCGAACTGGCGTGCCTTGCCGTCCTGGACCGGATCGCCTGCACCGGCGTCGGCGAGATCCTCGACGTATTCGCGGGTGGCGAGATAACTCTGCAGCAGTGAGAAGTAGGCAGGATTCTCTTTCCACGCGGCGTCGGAGAACCGCCGATCCTTCGGATCCAGGGTGACCGGGGCATGGGGGTCGCGGGCACTCCACACGCGCGTCGCAGCGGCCGGGATGTTCGCGAGGCGATAGGTGTACTCCGTGGTCGCATCCGCCACCGCGCGCGGATTCTTCACCGCGCGACCGGCGACGGAGGCGACGGCCGGACCCCAGCCGATGGGGTCGAGCGAGGAGGTGATCTTCTTCTGCAGATGGTTGAGCACCGTGCAACTCCAGAACGGGGATGAATGGTCCAGAGCCGAGGTTGACAGCGGCAGGAAGAGTGCGCACCTTACTTCCAGGTACGTGCTACCTGCATGTTCGTGGTGAGTGAGCGGAAATGCGGCTGACCTGCCAACCCCGCGTGACGTCCAGGCCCACCGACACCGGATGTGAAAATGCTCACTCGGCGTCCGGTTCGCGTCCTCCGCCACGTCGCCGCCGCGCGAGGGTCACCTCACGGAATGCCTCGTACATCTCCTCGAGCGAGCGTCGCTGTGCGTTCGTGAGGTCGGGATCCTCGCGGATGGCGCGCAGTACTGGAGACTCGTCCCCGTTGCCGGCCTGGGCGTGCGCCGCGAGAGTGTCTGCGGACAGTTGCAGTTGCTCGGCGATCGCCTGCAGCACACGCTCGCTCGGTGCCCGCAGATTCCGTTCGATCTGCGACAGGTACGGATTCGAGATGCCCACCATCGCCGCGAGCTGACGCATGGGAAGTTCTGCGAGCTCACGCTGACGGCGGATCAATTCACCCAGCGTGCCGGGGTGCGACTCGTCCTCGTCCATGGCGACAGCATAAGGGTCCCGAACGGCCCCGGAAGGCGCCCGAGGCGGGCGCGGATGTGAGTCCTCGTGCGGGATGCGGGATAGTAGAGAGTGATCCCTGTTCTACGAGAGAGGACACCTCATGCTTGCCCGCACCGACCTGCGCGGTCGTACTCCCACCACTGCGGAGCTGAGGGGCGCGCTGCCCCGCGGCGGAGTGGACGTGGATGCGGTGCTCCATCAGGTCCGTCCCGTCGTCGACGACGTCCGCGACCGCGGCGCCGAGGCCGCACTCGACTACTGCGAGAAGTTCGACGGGGTTCGCCCCGCCTCGGTGCGCGTACCCGCGGCCGAACTCGAACGCGCCCTCGCCGAACTCGACCCTGCCGTCCGCGCAGCGCTCGAAGAGGCCGTCGAACGCACCCGCGTCGTCCACGCGGCGCAGCGGCGCAGCGACGTCACCACCGAGGTCGTTCCCGGCGGCACCGTTACCGAACGGTGGGTGCCGGTCGAGCGGGTCGGCCTCTACGTGCCCGGCGGCAATGCCGTCTATCCGTCGTCGGTCGTGATGAACGTCGTCCCGGCGCAGGCTGCCGGCGTCGAATCGCTCGTCGTAGCGTCGCCGCCGCAGAAGAACTTCGGCGGCCTGCCGCATCCGACCATTCTCGCCGCGGCAGCGTTGCTCGGCGTCGACGAGGTGTGGGCTGTCGGCGGTGCGCAGGGTGTCGCGCTGCTGTCCTACGGCGGTACCGACACCGACGGTGGCGAACTCGCCCCCGTCGACATGATCACCGGACCCGGCAACATCTACGTCACCGCCGCCAAGCGGCTGTGCCGCGCCGTCGTCGGCATCGACGCCGAGGCCGGTCCCACCGAGATCGCGATCCTCGCCGACCACACCGCCGATCCGGTGCACGTCGCCGCCGATCTGGTCAGCCAGGCCGAACACGACGTCATGGCCGCCTCGGTGCTCGTCACCACCAGCACCGAGCTCGCCGACGCAGTCGACACCGCGCTGGCCGCGCAACTCGAGCTCACCAAGCACCGCGAAAGGGTGGCCACCGCGCTGTCCGGCAGCCAGTCCGGCATCGTCCTCGTCGACGACATCGAACAGGGTCTGAAGGTCGTCAATGCCTACGCCGCCGAGCATCTCGAGATCCAGACCGAGAACGCCTCCGAGGTCGCCGCACGCGTCCGCTCCGCCGGCGCGATCTTCGTCGGCCCGTGGGCGCCGGTCTCCCTCGGTGACTACTGCGCCGGCTCGAATCACGTGCTGCCCACCGCAGGCTGCGCGAGGCACTCCTCCGGGTTGAGCGTGCAGACCTTTCTGCGGGGCATCCATGTCGTCGAGTACACCGAAGCGGCGCTGAAGGATGTCTCCGGCCACGTCATCACCCTGGCGAACGCCGAGGATCTGCCCGCCCACGGTGAGGCCGTGCGACTGCGATTCGAGGCACTGAAGTGAGCGAACCGACCGTTCCGGGAGTCCGCATCGGCCTCGGCGACCTCCCGCTGCGTGAGAACCTGCGCGGCAAGTCCCCCTACGGGGCACCGCAGCTGACGGTGCCGGTGCAACTCAACACGAACGAGAACCCGCACCCGCCGACTCGCGCGCTCGTCGACGACGTCGCCGAGGCGGTGCGCGAAGCCGCAACGCAGTTGCACCGCTATCCCGACCGCGACGCCGTCGAACTGCGCGCCGATCTCGCGGCCTATCTCACGCGGCAGACCGGCGTCGCAGTTGGCGTCGAAAACGTGTGGGCCGCAAACGGTTCCAACGAGATTCTGCAGCAGATCCTGCAGGCCTTCGGAGGTCCCGGGCGCAGTGCGATGGGGTTCGTGCCGTCCTACTCGATGCACCCGATCCTCACCGACGGCACCCAGACTGATTGGCTGGCCACCTACCGGCGCGACGACTTCACGCTCGACGTCGACGCGGCCGTGGCAGCCATCCACGACCAGCGTCCCGACGTCGTCTTCGTCACGAGCCCCAACAACCCGACGGGTCACAGCATCCCGCTCGGCGAGTTGCGGGTGATCCTCGATGCCGCGCCCGGCATCGTGATCGTCGACGAGGCGTACGCCGAATTCTCCTCGGCGCCGAGCGCACTGGCCCTCATCGACGAGTACCCGGCGAAGATCATCGTTTCGCGCACCATGAGCAAGGCGTTCGCCTTCGCCGGTGGTCGCCTCGGCTATCTCGCCGCCGCTCCCGCGGTGATCGATGCGTTGCTGCTCGTGCGTCTGCCCTACCACCTGTCGGTCATCACTCAGGCCGCCGCGCGCGCAGCCTTGAGACACGCCGACGAAACCCTGGCATCGGTTGCGGAACTGGCGGCCCAGCGCGACCGCGTCGCAGCGGAACTCGCGCGCCTCGGCTACGACGTGATCCCCTCCGACGCCAACTTCATCCTGTTCGGCCGCTTCGCCGACGCCGCCGCCACGTGGCAGCGGTATCTCGACGAAGGGGTGCTCATCCGAGATGTCGGTATCCCCGGCTTCCTGCGCACCACGGTCGGCCTGGCCCACGAGAACGACGAGTTGCTGCGAGTGAGCGAAAAACTCGCGGCCACGGAAATCGAGGAAACCCGATGAGCGACCGCATCGCGAAGGTCGAGCGCACCACCAAGGAATCGAGCATCTCCGTCGAGCTGAATCTCGACGGCACGGGCCGCACCGAGATCTCCACGGGGATCCCGTTCTACGACCACATGCTCACCGCACTCGGCCAGCACGGTTCGTTCGACCTCACCGTTCGGGCGCAGGGCGACGTCGAGATCGACGCCCACCACACCGTCGAGGACACCGCGATCGTGCTCGGTCAGGCCTTCGGTCAGGCGCTCGGCGACAAGCGCGGCATTCGCCGCTTCGGCGACTGCTTCATCCCGATGGACGAGACCCTTGCGCACGCCTCTGTCGACGTCTCCGGCCGTCCCTACTGCGTGTTCACCGGCGAACCCGACTACATGGTGCACTCGGTGATCGGTGGGTACCCCGGCGTGCCGTACTCGACGGTGATCAACCGGCACGTCTTCGAGTCGTTCGCCTTCCACGCCCGCATCGCACTGCACGTTCGGGTGCTCTACGGCCGCGACCCGCATCACATCACCGAAGCCGAGTTCAAGGCGGTTGCCCGCGCGCTTCGTGAGGCGGTCGAACCCGATCCCCGCGTCACCGGCATCCCGTCGACGAAGGGCAGCCTCTGACCGATGGATGTCGTCATCACCTATCTGTGTTTCATCGTCGCCGGTTTCGCCGCAGGCGGAACCTGGTCGATGTGGAAGGCACGCAACACGTTGTTCGCGGGTGTCCTGCTGGCGCTGACCGTGCTGGCGGCCGTTGCGGGCATCGTCCGGCTGCTCTGACGTGGCGGAACGATCAGGACTGTTCGCTGTTCGCGGGCTGATCCCGGCGTGGTCGACGTCGGCGGCTGCATTCGGCGGATTCTCGCTGTTGCTGCCGGTCGTACCGTGGGCGATTGCCGAAGCGGGTGGCAGCGACACGCTCGCCGGGGCGGTGACGGCGGTGTTCATGCTAACCACCGTCCTCACGCAACTCGCGATGCCGCGGTTGCTGCGCGCGTTCGGTCATCGCGCGACGCTCGCGGCGGGCTGCCTGTTTCTCGGCCCGCCCTCGCTGCTGTTCCTCGTGTCGATGGAGCCGGTGGCAGTGCTCGGGATCTCCGCACTCCGCGGAATCGGATTCGGCATGATCACCGTGGCGTCGGCCGCGCTCGTCGGAGAGCTGGCGCCGCCGCGGCTGCTCGGTCGCGCCACCGGGATGCTGGGTATCTCGATTGCGGCGTCGCAGACCGTCGGACTTCCCGCCGGGCTGGCGATCGCCGAGAGGTTCTCCACCACACCGGTGTTCGTCCTGGGTGCAATCGTGTCGTCCGCCGGATTGCTCGCGGCGATACGTCTGCCTCGTCTGACCGTGAAGCAGACACGTAAAGCACCACGCGTGCCGCTGGTCGTGCTCTTGTTTCCTCTGGTGGCGGTCGGAGCCGGTGCGATCGCCTACGGCGGTCTCACTTCGCTGTTGCGCATCGCGGTGTCCGGATTGCCGGTGGCTGCCGCATTGGCCGTGCTCAGTGCGTCGTCGCTGGTCGGTCGGTACGCGGCCGGTTCGGTGGCCGACCGGACCGGCGCCGGAAGGTTGCTGCCCGTCGGGCTCGGCCTCGCCGCGCTGGCGATGGTCCCGTTCGCGCTCGTCGCCGACGGCAGAGGGGGAGCGATCGCGCTCATCGTCGCGGCGACGGCTTTCGGTCTCGGGTTCGGCGTGGTCCAGAACGAAGCGTTGCTCGTCGCGTTCCGCCGGGCAGGGGCGGGTAACACCGGGTCGGCAAGTGCCGCTTGGAATATCGGTTTCGACGCCGGTACCGGTGCGGGTTCGTTCGCACTCGGTGCGGTCGCGGCATCAGCGGGCTATCCGGCTGCCTTCGCTGTGGCCGCGGTTCTGGTGCCGACCCTGCCGCTGCTCGCCCGACTCGCCGGGCCCTCGGAGCGTTCCGGCCTGACCACATAGAATCGTCGTCATGAGCGCAACCACGGTCGCCGTCCTCGACTACGGCTCGGGCAATCTGCATTCCGCAACCCGGGCGATCGCCCGTACCGGCGTCCAGGTGGAGGTCACCGCGGACCCGAAGATCGCGCTCGCCGCCGACGGACTCGTCGTCCCCGGTGTCGGTGCGTTCGACGCCTGCATGAAGGGCCTGCGCAGCGTCGGTGGTGAGAAGATCATCGGCACCCGCCTGGCCGGTGGCCGACCGGTGCTCGGTATCTGCGTCGGCATGCAGATTCTGTTCGAGCGAGGCGTCGAGCACGGCATCGAGACCGAGGGCTGCGGAGAATGGCCCGGCACCGTCGAACGCCTCGACGCCCCGGTCTTGCCGCACATGGGGTGGAACACCGTCGACGCTCCCGCCGATTCGGTGCTCTTCGCCGGAATGGACGACGACACCCGCTTCTACTTCGTCCACTCCTACGCTGCGCGCAAGTGGGAACTGGACGCCCCCGAACGCCTCGCACCGCCGAAGGTGACCTGGGCCGAACACGGCAGCAGGTTCGTCGCCGCAGTGGAGAACGGCCCGCTCTCGGCCACCCAGTTCCACCCGGAGAAGTCCGGCGACGCCGGCGCACAACTGCTGCAGAACTGGGTTCGTTCGTTGTGACAGGCCCGCGGCGTGGCCGGCCGGGTGGAGACTTCTCCTTCGGCCGCCACGCCCTGAAGTCCGTCGGCGCGGCAACAGCTGTGCTGGTGGCGACTGCGATCGTCGTCTTCGCGGTGCGTCCCACGCCGCTCGTCGGCTTGATCATCGCCCTGCTCGGAATCGTGGCGGCGGTGGGTGCGATGGGCTTCGTGTCGAGGCGGTCGGTTCGTCGTGCTTTCGGTCCCGACGACGACGACCGACAGCGGTGATCATCATGCGTCCGATTGCGGTTGGCGCCTGTTGCAGGGATGCAACCTCGATCGGGCGGGCAGACCTCGGTTGTGACCCATAAGGCATCAAACGGACAAACAGGTTACCTGTAGTTCGATCGAGGAGGCCGTCTACCTCGCCGACCGGGTGCTGCTGATGTCGGCCCGGCCCGGCCGGATCCGCGCGGACTTCGAGATCGACCTGCCGCGCCCGCGCCTGCCGGAGATCAAGCGCACTCCCGAGTTCCATCGCCTGTGCGACGAGATCTCGGACGCGCTGTTCTCGTCCGACGACCGGCGCGCCCCGGCGCTGCACTGATGTCGGCGCTGTACCGAATCACCTCGCAATCGCCCCGGAGGTGACAGCGTCATCCGCCGCTGTGCGTAGACGATCGGCGAACACCGCGCAGGCCCGGGCGATCTCCGGTTCCGCACGCATGCGGACGTCGGCATCGAGAAGGGCCGCCGCGAGGACCAGCCAGTGCCATGAATCGACTGCCAGGTGGACCTCGGTCCGGCCGTTCCTCTGCGAACGGATCTCGGCATCCTGATATTTCAGTGCGTCGGCCACCTGCGCGGCCGGGGCGTCCACATCCAGTTCCACTCGTGTCCTGCCCTGTCGGAGTCCTTGCCGCAGATATTCGGTAGCCGATTCGGCCGGGAGGGGACGGAGGGCGAATCGGTGTCCGGTGCGCAACAGATCCTGCACGCGGTCGAGGCGGAACACCCGCCAATCCCCGCGCTCGACGTCCCATCCGAGGAGGTACCACCGCAGCAGATGATGCACTTGCCGGTGCGGTTCGACTCGCCGAGAGCTCGACGCGCCCCGAGCATCGATGTACTCGAAGGTGAGCACCTCGCACCGTGCGATCGCTTCCGCCACGGTGCCGAGCAGGTCCGCGGACACGCTCGGAGCCTGCAGCGCGGACGTCTCCACGGCCCCGCGAACGGCCGTCACCCTGGGACGAAGTCTGGCGGGCAAGAACTGATCGAGCTTGCCGTAGGCACGCATGGCGGCGTCGTCCAGTCCACCTTCGGCCGGGCCGGTGGCTGCGAGAGTGGCAAGACCCAGCAACACCGCGACGGCCTCGTCGTCGTCGAGTACCAGCGGGGGCATCGTGCGTCCCGACGTCAGACGGTAGAAACCACCGGGCCCGGACCGGGTCTCGACGGGATATCCGTAGCCGCGCAGACGGTCGACGTCGCGACGGAGCGTCCGGCGGCTCACCTGCAGCCGCCGGGCCAGTTCGTCCCCACCGAGCGCGCGACCTGTCTGTAGGAGCGACAACAACGCGAGCATCCGTTCGGTGACGTCGGACATGACTGCCATTCTCCCTCGGATTGCGGCCGAGATCCGGCCGCAACAGCTCGTAGCGTCGCAGTCATGGCGACCGACACGAGCGCGCGCGGACGGCACATCACGATCCGGGGCGCCCGAACTCACAACCTGGCCGGAATCGATCTGAGCATTCCGCGGAACCGACTCGTGGTGATCGTCGGGCTGTCCGGTTCCGGCAAGTCGTCGCTGGTCTTCGACACGATCGCTGCGGAGGCCGGTTACCAGTTGAACGAGACGTACCCGCCGTTCACCCGGAACCGGCTGCCGAAATGGACGCGGCCCGATGTCGACCACATCGGCGGCCTCACGCCCGTGATCGTCGTCGACCAGCGCAGGCTGGGGGGCAATGCGCGCTCGACGGTCGGCACCATCACCGACACCTGGACGTATCTGAGGCTGCTGTATTCCCGGGTGGGTACACCCGTCCTCGGGGAATCGAACCGATTCTCGTTCAACGACCCCAACGGGATGTGCCCGACCTGCGCCGGGCTCGGCGAGATCGTCGTCAGTGCCGTCGAGCGGTTCCTCGACCTCGACAGATCCCTCGCCGAGGGGGCGATCCTGGTACCCGGATTCGGCAGCGGTGGGTACTGGTACGAGCAGTACGCCGACATCGGCTCCTTCGACGCGAACACACCGCTGCGCGCGTGGAGACCCGCCGAACGGGAGGCGCTTCTCTACGGCGGCGATGCCGCTGCGGCGCTGGGGCACAAGCCGCCGGACGGTTACGAAGGCGTCGTCGAGAGGTTCGAGCGGATCCACCTGCACACCTCCGACAATCTCTCCGAACGCAAACAGGACGTCATCCGGCGGTTCACCCGCGCCGAGACGTGCCCGGACTGCGGCGGGGAACGGCTGAACGCAGCCGCGCGAGCGGTCACCCTTCGCGGCCACACGATCGGGGAGCTGTCCCGCCTGGAGATCACCGAACTGCTCGAGGTGGTGCGCGCCGTCGACGACGAGCGTGCGACACCCGTGGTGGCTGCACTGACGGCCCTGCTCGAGGCGATGGTGACGATCGGGCTCGGCTATCTCGCGCTCGCCCGGGCGACCACCACGCTCTCGGGCGGCGAGTCGCAACGGATCAAGATGGTCCGGCACCTCGGTTCGAGCCTGACGGAGATGACCTATGTCGTCGACGAGCCGACGGTCGGTCTGCATCCGGCCGACGTGGAATCGATGATCGGACTCCTCGAACTGCTTCGCGACAGCGGCAACAGCGTCCTCGTCGTCGAACACGATCCCGCGGTGATGGCCCACGCCGACCAGGTGATCGAGATCGGTCCCGGCGCGGGCTCATCCGGTGGCCGCCTGGCCTTCCAGGGCACCTTCGACCGGTTGCACGGAGCCGACACCGCCACCGGCCGATCGCTGCGGGGGGGACAACGGACATCGTCGCGCCGCACGTGCCGCGACCGGCCGGCTCACCATCAGCGATGCGTGCCGCAACAACCTCCGCAACCTGACGGTGCGGATCCCCACCGGTGTGCTCACCGTGTTCACCGGTGTCGCCGGGTCGGGAAAGTCCAGTCTCGCAGCCGAACTCGTCGACCAGCACGACGCCACGGTGATCGACCAGCGGCCGGTGAGCACGAACCGCCGCTCCTCGCCGATCACCTATACCGGCATCGCCCCGGCCCTTCGGCGGATGTTCGCCGAACACAACGGTGTGCCGGCGAGCCTGTTCAGCGCGAACTCGGCGGGCGCGTGCCCGGCCTGCAAGGGGGCCGGTGTCGTGTACGTCGACCTCGCCTTCATGGACGGGCACGAGGTCGTCTGCGACACCTGCCACGGCCGCCGATTCACGGCGGAGGTTCTCGGCCACACCGTGAACGGCCTGTCGATCGCGGACGTCGACGACCTCACGGTCGGTCGTGCCCTCGAGGCGCTGCCGCATCCGGAGATCATCCGCGGGCTGAGCGCACTCTCCGGTGTGGGTCTCGACTACCTCCGCCTCGGCCAGTCGCTCGGCACGCTCTCGGGAGGCGAGTGTCAACGGGTCAAGATCGCGAAGGAACTCGGGCGGGTGAACACGCCGACTCTCTACGTGCTGGACGAGCCGGCCACCGGCCTGCACGCCGAGGATGTCGGCACCCTCCTGCAGGTCTTCGACGATCTCGTCGACCGGCGCCACACGGTCGTCGTCATCGAGCATCACCTGGACGTGATCCGGCACGCCGACCACATCGTCGATCTCGGGCCCGGGCCGGGGCGACACGGTGGAACGGTCCTGTACGAGGGACCCGTCGACGACTACACGGGTCGGCCGACCCCCACCTCCCTGGCCCTCGACGCGGCGCGGTCGACATGACCGACGGCGCATTCCCCGGCACCCCGGGGATGCGTTTAACGGCGTCACCGGTGCAGGCACTAATGTGTACGCAGTGAGCCTGGTCCTTTTGCCCGCAGTCGACGTCGTCAATGGTGAAGCAGTTCGCCTCGTTCAGGGAGAGGCGGGCAGCGAGACCGGCTACGGTTCGCCCCGCGACGCCGCCCTCGAATGGCAGAATGCCGGCGCCGAGTGGGTGCACATGGTCGACCTCGACGCGGCGTTCGGCCGCGGCGACAATCGTGCTCTCCTCGCCGACGTCGTCGGCGAACTCGACGTGAACGTCGAACTGTCGGGCGGCATCCGCGACGACGAAACACTTGCCGCGGCCCTCGCCACCGGCTGTGCCCGCGTGAACCTCGGCACCGCGGCGATCGAGAATCCCGAATGGTGCTCACGCGTCATCGGCGAGTTCGGCGACCGGATCGCAGTGGGACTCGACGTCAAACTCCTCGACGGGCAGTGGCGACTGCGCGGCCGCGGCTGGGTCTCCGACGGTGGCGACCTGTGGGAGGTGCTCGAGCGACTCGAACGCGACGGCTGCTCGCGTTACGTCGTCACCGACGTCACCAAGGACGGCACGCTCACCGGGCCGAACCTCGACCTGCTCCGAGAGGTGTGCGCTGCGACCGATGCCCCGGTCGTCGCATCCGGCGGTGTCTCGACCGTCGACGACCTGCGTGCCATCGCGACCCTCGTCGACGAGGGCGTGGAAGGCGCAATCGTCGGCAAGGCGCTGTACGCGGGCCGATTCACGCTGACCGAGGCGCTCGCCGCCGTCTCACGCTGACGATGACCGATTCCGCCGACCTGAACCGGCTGCTCGCCGTCGCGAGCGGCGTACTCGACGAGGTCGCGGATCGTTTCGTCGCCGGGCACGGGGCACCGCGTACCGTCGACAAGGGGCCGAACGACTTCGCGACCGATCTCGATCTCGAACTCGAACGGCGGATCTCGGATGCCCTCGCCGAGCGCACCGGCATCGCGGTGCACGGCGAGGAGTTCGGGGGCCCGTCTGCGGACCAGGGCACCGTGTGGTTGCTCGACCCGATCGACGGCACGATCAACTACTCCGCCGGGCTGCCCATGGCAGGAATTCTGCTCGCCCTCGTCGAGAACGGTGAACCGATCCTCGGCCTCACCTGGCTGCCGTTGACCAATCAGCGCTTCGCCGGCACCGCCGAGGGGCCGCTGCTCGTGAACGGTGAGCCCGCCGAGCCGCTGCGACAGGCGCGACTCGAGGACGTCATGATCGCGGTCGGAAGCTTCGACATCGACAGTCGCGGGCGCGTTCCCGGCACTCGTCGCCTCGCGGTGATCACCGAACTGAGCCGACGGGTCGCCCGGCTGCGCATGCACGGCTCGACCGGGGCCGACCTCGCGTTCACCGCGGCAGGTGCGATCGGTGGTGCCGTCGTCTTCGGCCATCACCCCTGGGACAATGCAGCCGGTGTCGCGCTCGTGCATGCCGCCGGGGGTATCGCCACCGACTTCGCGGGCGCGCCGTGGCGGATCGGCTCCGGATCGGTGGTCGCCGCAGCACCCGGGGTGCACGGCGAGATACTGGAGATTGTGAAGTCGGCGACGGAACAGTCCGTCGCCGAGCAGTTGGGTTCCGAAGGAGATCGAACATGACGCTGGCCGTTCGGGTCATCCCGTGCCTCGACGTCGACGCAGGGCGGGTGGTCAAGGGGGTCAACTTCGAGAACCTGCGCGATGCCGGTGATCCGGTCGAACTTGCCGCGCTCTACAACGAGCAGGGCGCCGACGAACTGACCTTCCTCGACGTCACCGCGTCGAGCGGCGACCGCGGCACCATGCTCGACGTCGTCACGCGGACCGCCGAACAGGTGTTCATCCCACTCACCGTCGGAGGGGGCGTGCGCACGGTCGAGGATGTCGACCGTCTGCTGCGCGCCGGCGCCGACAAGGTCTCGGTCAACACCGCGGCCATCGCGCGTCCCGAGGTTCTACGCGAGATGTCCGAGCGGTTCGGCTCCCAGTGCATCGTGTTGTCGGTCGACGCGCGCACCGTCCCCGCCGGCCAGGAACCGACACCGAGCGGCTGGGAGGTCACCACCCACGGTGGTCGTCGCGGCACCGGAATCGACGCTGTCGAGTGGGCTCGTCGCGGCGAGGAACTCGGAGTCGGGGAGATCCTGCTCAACTCGATGGACGCCGACGGCACCAAGAACGGCTTCGACCTGAAGATGATCGAGGCCGCGCGCGAGGCCGTGCACGTGCCTGTTATCGCGTCCGGTGGTGCCGGGGCCGTCGACCATTTCGCCCCGGCGATCCATGCTGGTGCCGATGCGGTACTCGCTGCGAGTGTCTTCCACTTCCGCGAACTGACCATCGGAGAGGTCAAGGACGCGATGCGCGCCGAGGGGATCACGGTCCGATGAGCAACATCCTCGACCCCGAGATCGCGGCGCGTCTCAAGCGCAACGACGACGGACTCTTCGCCGCGGTGGTCCAGGAGAAGTCCACCGGCGACGTGCTCATGATGGCGTGGATGGACGACGAGGCACTGGCCCGCACCCTTGCGACCCGCAAGGCCACCTACTACTCGCGGTCACGACAGCAGTACTGGGTCAAGGGAGAGACCTCCGGGCACACGCAGTACGTGCACGAGGTGCGGTTGGACTGCGACGGGGACACCGTGTTGCTCGTCGTCGACCAGGTCGGTGCAGCCTGCCATACCGGCACGCACACCTGCTTCGACACCGACGTACTGCTGGAGGCGGAGTCGGTCTGACGATCCGGCACCGACAGACGTGAGATCGCCCCGCACCACGGTGCGGGGCGATCGATCATTGTGGCAGTTGGAAATTGCCGAACAGCACCGTCGCGAGACCGAGCGCCACGACGATGTTGACCACCGTCGCCGACCCGAACACCGCCACCGGGCGCCACCCGGCGTCGCGTAGTCCCTTTGCGGAGAACTCCAGGCCGATCGCGACGAAGGCGAAGATCAGGAACCACGTCCGCAGATCGTTGATGACGGCGATGTCGGCCTTGCCGTCGTCGACGAATTTCACCCACAGTGTGCCGATCACCGACGCCGCGACGAAACCGAGCACGAACTTCGGGAAGCGTTCCCAGAACTCGCCGGCACTCGGCCGGGCCGAACCGGGGCGACGCTCCACCTTCAGCGCGAAGTATGCCGTCAGTCCCACCGCCACGAATCCGATGAGTGCGTTCTGTGTGGTCTTGACGATGGTGGCGATCTGCAGGGCGTCGTCGCCGAGGATTGCGCCCGACGCCGCGACCGCAGCGGTCGTGTCGATGTTGCCGCCGATCCAGGCGCCGGCGACGACATCGGAAAGACCGAAGACTCCGGCGAGCCAGGGCAGCAGGAAGATCGACGGCAGCGCGAATACGACCACCAGCGACGCGGCGTACGCGAGTTGTTCCCGCTTGGCCTGCACCGCGCCGGCCGCAGCGATCGCGGCACTGACCCCGCAGATCGATACTGCGGCGGACAGCAATGCCCGCAGCTTCTCGTCCAGTCCGAGTTTCCCGCCGAACCACCAGCTGAACGAGAACACGGCGGTGATGAGCAGCAGGCCTTGCAGGATTGCAGGGCCAGCGGCCGTCACGAGCACGGTCAGGTTGATGGATGCGCCGAGCAGTACCAGGCCGGTCTTGATGAAGAACTCGGTGCGGAAACCGCCCGAAAGCTTGTCGCGCAGGCCGGTGCGGGTGAGGACGAGGTTTCCGAGGAGACCGAGGACGATCGCGTAGACGGGGAACTCGATTGCTCCGCCGACGCGCTCGAGCGGTCCGCCCTCGGCCCATTCCGGGACGTTCTGTTCGAGGAACCGGGTGAGTGCACCCAGCACGATGACGACGGCGACTCCCGCCGCCGCCAGTGCGGGAGCCGAGGGGCGCCGATCCTTCTCCGCCGGGTCCGCTTGCCGGCCCCGACCATCTGCGAGAGGTTCGCTGTCGGTCTCGACCGGCTTCGGCCCGTCGGCGCCTCGGGTCGTCACGGGACCAGCCCCGCAGGAATCACGCCGAGCAGTACGGCGGCGATGAGAAGCAGGCCTGCTGCAACCGCGGCCCAGTCCTCGGTGAGCAGTGTGGTGCGCGCGGCATCCACTTGCTGAGGTTCGTCTGTCATGAAGGCAGCCAACCAATGCGGTCACGAAACGTCACGAATTACGTGCGGGCCGAACAGAACCAGTGACTATCCGGCCGAGATGTGCTGTACGGAGACCCGAGTGCGCCGACGGACGTGCCTGTACCTGCACCGGACCGCCTCAGCGGTTCAGGCCGATCAGGCGGGCACGGCTCCGTCGTCGAAATCGGGCACGACCAGGTGGGAGGGGGCACGGCTCTTGTGAGCGCGTCCAGGTTCGCAATGTCGCCGTAATCTGCCAGGAACTCCGATGTAGTGAGCGCCCCTTACGTTTGCGCGGTCACGTTCGTTCCGATCGGACGTGTCGTCGGTGCGGAGTCTGGAGATTCGATGAACGTTGTGAGGCATTCAGGATTCCAAATAGGAATCGCTGCCATCGCGGGACTGGTATTCGGGTTGATCGTCGGGGAGTGGGCGGCGAATCTGCAGTTCCTCGGCGACATGTTCATCCGATTGATCCAGATGTCCATCGTTCCGTTGGTGATGGCCTCGGTCATCGCGGCAACCGCATCGATGAGCGGCGCAGGGACCGGCAAGATCGCGTTCCGGACCTTCAAGTGGATGATCGGTTTCTCCGTGGTCGCAGCGGTTCTGGCCTGGGTGCTCAGTGCGATCGTCCGCCCGGGTGACGGCATGGTCTTCGACGGCGAGCTGGATTCGTCACTCGAGAAGTCCGCGGACCAGGCCCTGGGTTGGCAGGACACCGTCTTGAACTTCGTCTCGAAGAACATCTTCGACGCGATGTCGACGGCGACCATGGTCCCCATCATCGTTTTCTCTCTGCTGTTCGGTATCGCGCTGCGCCAGCACATCACGAAGACCGGCGACGATCGCGTCCTGACATTCGTCGATCAGGTCCAGCAGATCGTGCTGACGATGATCAGGCTGGTCATGTACGTCGCCCCGATCGGTGTCTTCTGCCTGCTGGCCTCATTGGCCGGTGAGGTCGGGTTCTCGGTCGTGACGACCGGCCTCTCGTACCTCGGAACCACACTCCTCGGCGTGCTCATTCTGTTTGTGCTCTTCGTCGTCGTGGTGAGCGTGCGGACCCGGTTGAGCCCGTGGAAGCTGCCGTCCAAGCTCGCCGAGCAGACGGCGATCGCGGTCACCACGACCAGTTCGGCGGTCACTTTCCCGACGGTCCTGAAGAACACGGTCGAGAAGGTCGGGGTCAGCCAGAAGATCGCGAATTTCACGCTGTCGGTCGGGCTGACGATGGGCTCCTATGGTGCCGTCCTCAACTACATGATCGTCGTGATGTTCCTTGCCCAGGCCGGCGATATCGACCTGAGCGTCGGGCAGATCGTTCTCGGCATGGGATTGGCGATCCTTCTCAACATGGGCACCATCACCGTGCCCGGCGGCTTCCCGGTGGTGGCGATGTTCCTGGCGACCTCGCTCGGTCTGCCGTTCGAGGCGGTCGGCCTGCTGATCGCTGTCGACTGGTTCACCGGTATCTTCCGGACGTTCCTCAACGTCAACGGTGACACGTTCGTCGCGATGCTGGTCGCCAACGCCGACGACGAGATCGATCGCGACGTCTACGACGGGCGCAAGACGGTCACGGCCGAACCCCTCGACATCGAGGAGTTCGACGACATGCTGGCGCGCGCCGACCGATCGGACTGAACCGTGCGAGTGTCTTTGCCGGGAGGCGGACGTCAGCTCAGCGGTACGCCGCCGACACCCCAGTTCTCACCCGGCACCTCGGTGATCGTCACCCACACCTTGTCAGGGTTCTTGCCTGAGGCTTCGGCGTAGGCCGAGGTCACTGCCGCGATCACGGCGCGTTTCTGCTCGGCCGACAGGCCCGGGGTCTGGCTGATCTGAATCAAAGGCACAGGGAGGACTGTGCCATATGCGGGTGAGATCGGGGCTGACCGGTCGGCTACCCGGTTGTTCCTGAGCGGGATGCCGTGGCAGACCTTTCAGATTCTGTGAGAATAGTGTTCTCTGTTATGAGAGGAGAATATCCGTCTAGCCGATGTGGATAGGGGCGCGCATGTTGCTGGATCCGAGCCCGGATCAAGAGTTCTTCCGGGACACGACCTCCCGGTTTCTCTCCGATCGGGTGCCCGTGGCCGAGATTCGTCGGCTCCGTCATGATCCTGTGGGCTTCCGCGCGGAATACTGGCGTAGCGGTGCCGAGCTGGGCTGGACCAGCCTGCTGGCCGGGGAGGAAGCCGGGGGCGGCTCGATCGGTGAGCACGGCCTGGTCGACCTGACCTTGGTCGCCTACGAGTTCGGAGCCCACGCGGCGCCGGGTCCGCTGGTGCCGACCAACGTCGTCGCCGACGTACTGAGCCGGTACACCGATGCGCACGGGGACACTCTCGGTGACCTCGTCGAAGGAAGTGCCACCGCCGCATGGTGTTTCGAGGAACCACGCCCGGGCAGCCGGGGAGCCACCGACCCGGTCGAGATTCGCGTGGAGGGGGAGCACGTCGTCCTGCGCGGAACCAAGCGTCCCGTCGAAGCGGCCGCTTCGGCCGACTTTCTGCTCGTCGTCGGGCGCACCGGTGACGGGCTCTCGCAGGTCCTTGTGCCGAGCGGGACGCCAGGGGTACGGATCGTGCCCCTGAAGTCCGTCGATGTCACCCGCCGCTACGCCGCCGTCGACTTCGACGACGTGCGGGTGCCCATCACGGCGCTCGTCGGTGTGGCGGGTGGTGCCGCTGCCGATGTGGAGCGCGCGTTGCAGGTGGGGGCCGTGCTGGCCTGCGCCGAATCGGTCGGCGCCTTGCAGGCGGCATTCGACCTCACCGTGGCGTGGGCGTTCGATCGGTACTCGTTCGGGCGTCCGCTTGCGTCGTACCAGGAACTCAAGCACCGCTTCGCGGACATGAAGATGTGGCTCGAAGCAAGTCACGCAATCAGCGACAGCGCCGCGGAAGCCGTAGCCACGCAAGCGGATGATGCTCCCGAGCTGGTCTCCGCTGCGAAGGCGTATGTCGGGCACTACGGCGGGGAACTGTTCCAGGACTGCATACAGATCCACGGCGGCATCGGCATCACCTTCGAGCACGACCTGCATCTGTTCGCACGGCGCGGCGCCGCCAACCGGTCGAACTACGGCACTCCGGCCGAGCACCGTGCCCGCATCGCCGACATCGTCGAATATCAGGAGGCCAACCGATGACCGTCGAGAGTTCGCCGACCAGCCCGGACACGGAATCGCTGGACGACTTCCGGGCGCGTGCCCGCACGTGGATTCGCGCCAACCTCGAGCGATCCCGTCCGTCCTCTCTGGTGGGCGTGATCCGCAACGAGAACTCCGACGAGGAAGAACTCGCCGCGGTCCAGCACGAACGCGACCTCCAGCGCGCGCTCTTCGACGCCGGACTCGCAGGGATCTGCATTCCGCGTGAGTACGGCGGGCAGGGACTCACGCGTCCGTACCAGCAGGTCCTCAACGAAGAGCTGAGCGGATACGAGTACCCGTCGCGACTGCAGGTACCCACATTCGTCCCGTGCGCCGCGGTCCTTCTCGAATTCGGCACCGAAGAGCAGAAGCAACGGCACATTCCCGCGATCCTCAAAGGCGAGGAACTGTGGATGCAGATGCTGTCCGAGCCGAGCGGAGGATCGGACGTGGCGGGGGCGGTGACCACTGCGGTCCGCGATGGCGACGACTGGATTCTCAACGGGTCGAAGATCTGGACGACCGGCGCATGGTGGTCGGACTGGGCTCTGTGCCTGGTCCGTACCAACTGGGATGTGCCGAAGAATCGGGGGCTCACCGTCTTCATGGTGCCGCTGAAGCAGCCGTCGATCGAGGTGCACCGGATCGAAATGCTCAGCGGCTCCAGCGAATTCTGTCAGGAGTATCTGACCGACGTGCGTGTGCCCGACAGTGATCGCGTCG
Source organism: Rhodococcus sp. NPDC047139 (assembly GCF_040643435.1). NCBI lineage: Bacteria > Bacillati > Actinomycetota > Actinomycetes > Mycobacteriales > Nocardiaceae > Rhodococcus > Rhodococcus sp. NPDC047139. Next base: position 76,680 of record NZ_JBEYUH010000008.1, on the reverse strand, counting down.
GTGAGGTCGATGACGGCTGGACAGTGGGAACGCGGTGGATGTTCCACGAGCGGATGTATCTGAATTCGCCCTACACGACCATCCCGGCAGGCTCGGTCCGCGGTGGATCGCGCATTTCCGAACTGTTCGACGTCGCCCGCGACGCCGGCCGGCTCGGCGATCCGGTCGCCCGGGACCTGCTCGGTGAGGCGCGGGCGCTCGAACTGGCCAAGCAGGCGCTGAGCCGGCGCGTCGGTCAGGGGATGGCGGCCCGGACGATTTCCGATCAGTCCGCGAGTATCGCCCGGTTGATGTCCGGGGTGGTCGAAAGTCGGCTCGTCACCATCGGTTACGAGTTCACCGGCGCGGACGGCGCTGCATGGGACACCGACGACGGAGCAGTCGCCGAACGCGGGGTCGACTATCTGATGCGTCAGGTCTGGTGTATCGCCGGTGGTACCACGGAGATGGCCCGCAACGCGATCAGTGAACGGGTGCTCGGCATGCCCCGGGAGCGCAGTCACGATCCCAACCTTCCGTTCCGGGACGTGCCGAAGGGTCGCTCCGCGGGGTAGCCGCCGCGGGGTCAGGCCTTGCCGGTTCCGGAGGCGATCCCCTTGTCGATCTGGTCGACGAGCACCGACCCGATGCGCGCGAGATCGCGCACCCGGTGCTCGTCGAGTCCGTCGAACACGAGACGCTGCACGGTCTCCACGTGTGCGGGCGCGGAGTCGACGACCTTCGCGTGCCCGGCGTCGGTGAGCACGGCGTAGGAGCCGCGGCTGCCGAGGATCGGCTCGCGGCTGACCCATCCGCGTCGTGCGAGCCGGGTGACCACGTGGGACAGGCGGGAGAGCGACGCGTTGGCCTCGGCGGCGAGAGTGCTCAACCGGAGGCGGCGCTCGGGTGCCTCCGAGAGCACGGCGAGCACGAAGTACTCGAAATGTGTCATGTCCGCGTCGCGCTGCATCTGCGTGTCGAGCGCGGCAGGCAACCGGGTGATCACGGCGACCAGGACGCGCCACGCCTCCTGCTGGTTCGCGTCGAGCCACCGCGGGTTCTCGCTGTTCATCTGGGGGAGTCCTCGTTTCCGTCGTCGTGTATCCAGCCTGTCGGAGCGGGCGGCAGCGGGTGCATCCGGGGGGTGATTCGACGGGCACTCCAGACACACGCGATAATAGTTGAAGCTTCAACTTTAGGAGTGTCATGAGCGACATGCCCGCCCTCTTCCTCAGCCACGGCGCGCCGCCCCTGGTCGACAGCGAACTGTGGGTGAACCAACTCCGCAGGTGGGCCACCGACCTGCCTCGCCCGGCCTCGATCCTCGTGGTCTCGGCGCACTGGGAATCGGCCCCCCTCACGATCGGGTCCACCACCACGGGGACACCGCTCGTCTACGACTTCGGCGGCTTTCCGCGACGCTTCTACGAGGTCACCTACACCAGTCCGGGAGCGCCGGATCTCGCCCGGCAGGTCGCGGCACTGATGCCCGACGACGAACCCGTGGTGCAGCAACCGCACCGGGGACTCGACCACGGCGCCTACGTGCCTCTGACCGTCATGTATCCGGACGCCGACATTCCCGTACTGCAGATCTCCCTGCCGACCCTCGATCCGGAGCGCCTGCTGCACCTCGGCGCCCGGCTGCGGCCGCTGCGCGAGCAGGGCGTACTCATCGTCGGCTCCGGATTCACCACGCACGGCCTGCCCTTCCTGCGCGACCCGCGGCCCGAGGCCGTCGCGCCGGGCTGGTCGTCGGAATTCGACCACTGGACCGCCGAGCAACTCGCACGCGGTGACGTCGACGCGCTGCTCGACTTCCGGCACCGCGCACCGGGTATGCCCTACGCACATCCGACCGTCGAACATTTCGCTCCGCTGTTCGTCACCCTCGGTGCCTCGGGGACGCCGGGCCGAGGCATCGACCAGGTCGTCGACGGATTCTGGATGGGCCTGGCCAAGCGTTCGTTCCAGGTGGCCTGACCGCGGGTGCATCGCCACATGCGCACCCTGGGATGATGGGGCGCATGTCCGGCGAGCCCACCACCATTCCCGCAGCCACTACCGACCCCTCCGGTGGCCGGTCCGATTCGACGACCACCCGCGAACAGTTCCGCCAGCTGGCCGCCGAGCACCGTGTGGTCCCGGTGACCCGCAAGGTGCTCGCCGACGCGGAGACTCCGCTGTCGGCCTACCGCAAGCTCGCGGCCGACCGGCCCGGGACCTTCCTGCTCGAGTCGGCGGAGAACGGCCGGTCGTGGTCGCGGTGGTCGTTCATCGGTGCGGGAAGCCCGGCGGCGCTCACTGTCGTCGACGGCGACGCGGCCTGGTACGGGCACGTCCCTGCCGGCACACCGACGGGCGGCAACCCCATCGACGTCCTGCGCGAGACCTTGCAGTTGCTCCACACCGATCGCATCCACGGCTTGCCGCCCCTCACCAGCGGCATGGTGGGCTATCTCGGCTACGACATCGTCCGCTGTCTCGAGAAGCTCCCGACGCTCGCCGACGACGACCTGCAGATCCCCGAGATGGTGATGCTGCTGGCCACCGATCTCGCGGCCGTCGACCACCACGAGGGCATGATCTGGCTCATCGCCAACGCCGTGAACTGGGACGGTTCCGACGAGCGCGTCGACGAGGCCTACGACGACGCCGTCGCCCGTCTCGACCGGATGACCGAGGCTCTCGCCGCGCCCGCGCCGGCCACTGTCGCGACCTTCTCGCGACCCGAGCCCGAGTACCGGCGTCAGCGCACCACCGAGTCGTTCTGCACGGATGTGCGCAAGCTGATCGGGGACATCGAAGCCGGTGAGGCATTCCAGGTGGTGCTGTCGCAGCGTTTCGAGATCGACTGTGCCGCAGCGCCCATCGACGTCTACCGGATGCTCCGTGCGTCCAATCCCAGTCCCTATATGTTCCTGCTCCACATCCCCGGTCCGGACGGCGAGACCGCCTTCTCGATCGTCGGATCGAGTCCCGAGGCGCTGGTAACGGTTTCGGACGGGGTGGCCACCACCCACCCGATCGCCGGAACCCGCTGGCGCGGCGCGGACGAGGAGGAGGACCTTCTGCTCGAGAAGGACCTCGTCCACGACGAGAAGGAGAACGCCGAACATCTCATGCTCGTGGACCTCGGACGCAACGATCTCGGCCGAGTGTGTACGCCCGGCACCGTCGAGGTGCACGACTACCGGCACATCGAGCGGTACAGCCACGTGATGCACCTCGTCTCCACGGTCACCGGCCGTCTGGCGGAGGGCAAACACGCCCTCGACGCGGTCACGGCATGTTTCCCCGCCGGGACCCTGTCGGGCGCTCCGAAAGTGCGGGCGATGGAGCTGATCGAGGAACTCGAACCCACCCGCCGCGGCATCTACGGGGGCATCGTCGGCTATCTCGACTTCGCGGGCGACGCCGACACTGCCATCGCCATCCGTTCCGCCCTCGTCAAGGACGGTGTCGCCTACGTCCAGGCCGGTGCGGGGATCGTCGCCGATTCCGATCCGGAGGCCGAGGACACCGAGGCCCGCAACAAGGCCATGTCCGCCCTCGCCGCGGTCGCCGCCGCGTCGACACTCGCCACCTACGGAGGTGAGCTCCGGTGACCGAGGACACGCACAGAGCAGGTGAGGGGGCCGGTCGCCGGCGTCGGCCGACCGTGACCGCTGCCCTGCTGCTCGCGCTCGGCGCGGCCTTGCTGTGGGCATCGAGCCGCATGACATGGGTCACGGCGGTGTCGTCCGACGGTCTCGGGATCGACCGTGTCGACGACCTCGAGGGGGGCCGTTGGGCGGCGGCGCTGACCCCGCTCGCGCTCGTGCTGCTCGCTGCGGTGGCCGCGGTGTTCGCCGTGCGCGGACTTGCGTTGCGTCTCGTGGCGCTCGTGGTGGCGGCCGTCGCCGTGGCGGCTGCGATTCCGGCGGTGCGGTTGCTGACGGGTGGAGCCGATCCGGAGGACGCGGCCGGTGTGGCCGAACTGCCGGACCGGGCGAGCGTGACCGCCGTCGAGGTGTCTCCGCTGCCGGCGATCCTTGTGCTCGGTGGCGTCGTCGCCGTGCTCGCGGCTGCGGTGGTCCTCTGGCGCACCCCTCGTGAACAGGCCGGATTGTCGTCGAAATACGACGCCCCCGCAGCACGCCGGGAGGCGGCGACCCGGCGTGCGGAGAACGACGAACCCCTTTCCGAACGCGGGATGTGGGATGCGCTGGATGCGGGGGAGGACCCCACCGACGACGCCGGCGAGGATGATTCCGACACCCGGCGGTGAGCGCTGTAAACCAGTTCACTACTCTTCTAGACAAATCCGATGAGCTTAATCACATCGGGATTGAGCAGGGTGGGAAAGGACTCGAGCCACGATGACAGTTCTCGATTCGATTCTCGAAGGAGTACGAGCCGACGTCGCCGCCCGTGAGGCGGCCCTCGATCTCGCCTCCGTCAAGGCTGCCGCTGCGAGTGCGCCCCCACCGATCGACGCCAAGGCCGCATTGCGCGAGCCGGGCATCGCGGTTATCGCCGAGGTCAAGCGTGCCAGTCCGTCGAAGGGTGCGCTCGCCGAGATCGCCGACCCTGCCGAACTTGCCGCCGCCTACGAGTCCGGAGGGGCTCGTGCGATCAGCGTGCTCACCGAGGAACGTCGTTTCCACGGCAGCCTCGCCGACCTGGACGCAGTCCGGAGGGCCGTCCGTATCCCGGTGCTGCGCAAGGATTTCATCGTCGGCCCCTACCAGATCCACGAGGCGCGCGCACACGGAGCCGACCTCGTACTCCTCATCGTTGCCGCACTCGAGCAGACGGTGCTGACGGCCTTGATCGACCGTGTGGAGTCGTTGGGCATGACGGCGCTGGTCGAGGCCCACACGGAGGAGGAAGCCGACCGCGCACTCGAGGCCGGGGCGACCGTGATCGGCATCAATGCCCGCAACCTCAAGACTCTCGAAGTCGACAAGACCACGTTCTCCCGCATTGCACCGGGCCTGCCCAGCAACGTGCTCAAGATCGCCGAGTCCGGCGTGCGGGGCCCGGCCGACCTGCTCGCGTACGCGGGGGCAGGTGCCGATGCTGTGCTCGTCGGTGAAGGTCTGGTGACCAGTGGGGATCCGCGTCAGGCGGTCGCCGAACTGGTGACGGTGGGTACGCACCCGTCGTGCCCCAAGCCTGCTCGCTGATCGTCCGGTACGGCCGGACCCGGCCGTGATGCATCCCCCCGGGTGCGGCAGACTGGACTGGTGACTGCAGACGATTCCGTACTTTCCGCCAAGGGCCGCGGTCTTCCCGCGATGAGCGAGGCCCTTGTCACTCCCACTGCCCACGAACCCGACGTGCGCGGCCATTTCGGAGTCTTCGGCGGTCGCTACGTGCCCGAGGCGTTGATGGCGGTGATCGAGGAGGTCACCGCGGCGTACGAGAAGGAACGTGTAGACCCCGGTTTCCTGGCCGAACTCGACCGTCTGCAGCGTGATTACACGGGGCGGCCGTCGCCCGTCTACGAGGCCACGCGGCTGAGCGAACACGCCGGTGGTGCGCGGATCCTCCTCAAGCGTGAGGATCTCAACCACACCGGCTCACACAAGATCAACAACGTGCTGGGGCAGGTGCTGCTCGCCAAGCGGATGGGCAAGACACGTGTGATCGCCGAGACCGGCGCCGGCCAGCACGGTGTCGCCACCGCCACCGCGTGTGCCCTGTTCGGCCTCGAATGCCGCGTCTACATGGGTGAGGTCGATACCGAACGGCAGGCACTGAACGTCGCCCGCATGCGCCTGCTGGGCGCCGAGGTGGTTGCCGCGAAGACGGGGTCGCGCACCCTCAAGGACGCGATCAACGAGGCGATGCGCGACTGGGTCACCAACGCCGACACCACCTACTACTGCTTCGGTACCGCCGCGGGTCCTCACCCCTTCCCCGCGATGGTCCGCGACTTCCAGCGCATCATCGGACTCGAGGCACGTTCCCAGGTCCGCGCCCTGACCGGCCGCCTGCCCGACGCGGTCGTCGCGTGCGTCGGCGGTGGTTCCAACGCGATCGGCATCTTCCATCCGTTCATCGACGACCCGTCCGTCAAGCTCGTCGGCTGCGAGGCCGGAGGAGACGGCGTCGAGACCGGACGACACGCCGCCACCATCGGTGGGGGTACCCACGGCGCGCTGCACGGCGCATTCTCCTATCTGCTGCAGAACGAGGACGGTCAGACCATCGAATCGCATTCGATCTCAGCCGGTCTCGACTATCCAGGTGTCGGCCCCGAACATGCGTGGCTCGCCGACACCGGCCGTGCCGAGTACCGCGCCGTCACCGACAGCGAGGCGATGGACGCCTTCGCCCTGCTGTGCCGTACCGAGGGGATCATTCCCGCGATCGAGTCCGCGCACGCGGTCGCCGGTGCCGTGAAGCTCGGCCCCGAACTCGGCGAGGGCGCCATCGTCCTCGTCAGCCTCTCCGGTCGTGGAGACAAGGACGTCGATACCGCTGCGAAGTGGTTCGGTTACCTGCCGACCGACGAGTCCGCCGACAAGACCGGTACCGAAGGAGAAGCCCAGTGAGCGCCCCGCACGAACGCCTGACGCAGATCTTCGCGACCTGCCGCGCGGAGAACCGCGCCGCCCTGGTGGGTTATCTGCCGGTCGGCTATCCGACCGTCGAGCGCTCCATCGAGGCGATGAAAACCCTCGTCGAGGGCGGGTGCGATCTCGTCGAGGTCGGAATTCCCTACAGTGATCCCGTGATGGACGGCACGACCATCCAGAACGCCGCGTTCGAGGCGATCGCCAACGGCGTCCGGGTGCGCGACGTGTTCTCCGCCGTCGAAGCGATCACCGCTGCGGGTGGTGCCGCGGTCGTGATGACCTACTGGAATCTGGTGCTCAAGTACGGTGTCGACAACTTCGCGCGCGACCTCGCGGCCGCCGGTGGGCTCGGCATCATCACACCTGACCTGATCCCCGATGAGGCGGACGAGTGGAACGCCGCTGCGGAGCAGTACGGTCTCGGCAAGATCTTCCTGGTCGCGCCGTCGTCGACCAACGAACGGCTCGCGACCACACTCGACCAGTGCCGCGGCTTCGTGTACGCCACCTCCACGATGGGTGTCACCGGCGCACGGGAGTCGGTCGACAACCGGGCACCGGAGATCGTCGCCCGGGTCCGCACGCACTCCGACATTCCGGTGGGAGTCGGACTCGGCGTGCGCAACGGGGCGCAGGCCGCGGAGATCGCGGGCTATGCCGACGGCGTGATCGTCGGATCGGCGCTGGTCTCCGCCCTCGCCGAAGGTCGCGACGCGCTGCTCTCCTTGACGCAGGATCTCGCGAAGGGCGTTCGCTCGGCTAACGTGCACTCGTGACATCGACTGCGTCTGTTCTGGCATATCTGCCGAGTCCACCCCAGGGAGTCTGGTACGTGGGGCCCTTCGCCCTCCGTGCCTACGCCCTGTGCATCATCGTCGGTATCGTCGTTGCGATCTGGTGGGGCGACCGCCGCTGGGTCGCGCGGGGCGGGCAACCGGGCACCGTCCTCGATATCGCCGTGTGGGCGGTGCCGTTCGGTCTGATCGGCGGGCGGCTCTACCACGTCGCCACCGACTGGCAGAAGTACTTCGGTGAGGGAACGAACCCTGTCGACGCGCTGAAGATCTGGGAGGGTGGCCTCGGCATCTGGGGTGCCGTCGCATTCGGTGCGGTGGGCGCGTGGATCGGTTGCCGTCGGAGGGGAATCCCGCTGCCTGCCTTCGGAGACGCGCTGGCCCCGGCGATCCTGCTGGCGCAGGCCATCGGCCGGCTCGGGAACTGGTTCAACCAGGAACTCTACGGCCGGGAGACAACGGTCGCGTGGGGTCTCGAGATCTACGAACGGCGCAATGACGCAGGCCAGGTCGCGCCCGGACTGGTCGACGGCGTCTCCACCGGCGAGGTCGCCTTCGTGGTGCACCCGACCTTCCTCTACGAGTTGCTGTGGAATCTCGGTGTGGTGCTGCTTCTGGTTCTGGTCGATCGGAAGTTCACCATCGGCCACGGGCGGCTGTTCGCGCTCTACGTCGCCGGATACTGTGCGGGCCGGTTCTGGATCGAGCTCATGCGCACGGACGCGGCCACCGAGATCGGCGGTATCCGGATCAACTCCTTCACCTCGGGCATCGTGTTCGTCCTCGCGGTCGCGTACTTCGTCCTCGCACGCAAGGGCCGTGAGGATCCCGCGACGTTGAATCCGGCGGGTGCTGCGGAGACGGCCCCCACCTCCGAGGAGGGGGCGGTCGAGGTCACCGATTCGTCGCCCTCCGCCGGTAGAGTCGACGATGCGACGTCCGGAGAGAACAAGGGGGATCACTCGTGACCACACAGGACCCGGGAGCCTCGGGAGCGCGCGATTCGGAGCCTTCCAAGCCGGACCTGACCAAACGGACCGATCCGGCATCCGGGAAGGACGCCCCGCGCCGATCGTCCGAAAACGACCACACGCCGCCCCCTGATCTCGGACGTGCATTCGACTACGACGCCACTGCGCAGGCCTCGCTGTCCGCGCAACCACCCACCGTCGAGTCCCTCGGCGGCGCCACCGGCACCCCCGGACCCGGATGGGACACCTATTCCGGCGTCGGCAACGGACCGGGATGGGGGAACACGCCCAGTTACCCGCCGCCCGCCGAGCACCAATCGGATTATCCGCCCCCGGGTGACTATCCCTACGGCCGGCACCCGGACCGGCACGGCAGCGGCACCGGACCGGTCTACGGGGCGCCGGATCCGCACTATCCCATCGGGCCCGCACAGTCGAACGACTCACCGGCCGGCCGGTCCGCGGCGAACCCACCGCAGGGGTCACAACCGGACCCGCGCTCCTACCGGCAGTTTCCGCCCCCCGCTGCCTACGGGACTCCGCAGCAGGCCGGGCAGGGATACGGACCACCACCCGCCTACGGTTACACCGACCCGTCGAATCCCTACGGACGCGACCTCACGGCGCCGTACGGTCGCGATCCGTACACCGGCGAACCTTATTCGGACAGAAGCAAGGTCACCGCAGGGGTGCTGGGGATCCTTCTCGGTGGTTTCGGTGCGGGACGCTTCTATCTCGATCAGCCGGGTGTGGCGGTCGCGCAGATCGCCGTCACATGGCTCACCTGTGGCATCGGTGGCATCTGGCCGTTGATCGACGGCATCCTCATGCTCACCGGCAAGGTGACCGACAAGCACGGTCGTCCACTCCGCCCATGACGCAGCCCCCCGGCGACACGCGCCGGGGGTGCTGAGATGGAGGGGCCGGGTGGTGAGGACTAGGCTCGAACCGTGACCCGACGCACCAAGATCGTTTGTACTATGGGGCCGGCCACCGCCGACCCCGACGTCCTGCGGAATCTCGTCGACGCCGGAATGGACGTCGCCCGCCTGAACTTCAGCCACGGCGAACACGCCGACCACGAGGGCCACTACAACCGTGTCCGCGCGGCATCGGAGGCATCCGGGCACGCCGTCGGCATCCTCGCCGATCTGCAAGGACCGAAGATCCGGCTCGGACGCTTCGCCGAGGACCGCACCGTATGGGAGCACGGCGAAGTCGTCCGCATCACCGTCGACGACGTCGTAGGCAGCCATGATCGCGTCTCGACCACCTACAAGGAACTCGCACAGGACGCCGTCCCCGGCGACCGTCTGCTCGTCGACGACGGCAAGGTCGGGCTGGTCGTCGAGGAGGTCGACGGCAACGACGTCGTGTGCCGGGTCATCGAGGGCGGACCGGTCAGCAACAACAAGGGTGTGTCCCTGCCGGGGATGAACGTGTCCGTTCCGGCCATGTCGGAGAAGGACATCGAAGATCTCGAGTTCGCGCTGCGGCTCGGGGTCGACTTCATCGCACTGTCGTTCGTGCGCTCCCCGGCAGACGTCGAGCTCGTCCACGACGTGATGGACCGCGTCGGCCGACGTGTGCCGGTCATTGCCAAACTCGAGAAGCCCGAGGCCGTCGAGAACCTCGAGGCCGTGGTCCTCGCCTTCGACGCGGTCATGGTGGCGCGCGGCGACCTCGGGGTCGAGCTGCCGCTCGAGGAAGTGCCACTGGTGCAGAAGCGGGCCATCCAGATCGCGCGCGAGAACGCCAAACCCGTCATCGTCGCAACGCAGATGCTCGAGTCGATGATCGAGAATTCCCGCCCCACTCGCGCCGAGGCCTCCGATGTGGCGAACGCGGTGCTCGACGGCACCGATGCCGTAATGCTCTCGGGCGAGACCTCCGTCGGGAAGTTCCCCGTCGACACCGTCCGGACGATGGCGCGCATCATCGCCGCAGTCGAATCCGATTCGACGGATGTGCCTGCGCTGACACACGTTCCGCGTACCAAGCGGGGTGTCATCTCGTATGCCGCCCGAGACATCGGTGAGCGACTCGACGCGAAGGCGCTCGTCGCCTTCACTCAGACCGGCGATACCGTGCGTCGCCTCGCGCGCCTGCACACGCCGTTGCCGCTGCTCGCCTTCACACCGGTCCCGCACATCCGCAATCAGCTGGCACTCACCTGGGGGACCGAGACCTTCTCGGTCGAACCGGTCGACACCACCGATCAGATGGTCGAACAGGTCGACGCGTCGCTGCTCTCGCTCGGGCGGTACCAGCGCGGCGATCTCGTCGTGATCGTCGCCGGAGCGCCTCCGGGACGCTCGGGCTCGACCAACCTCATCCACGTGCACCGGCTGGGCGAGAAAGACACCCGGTGACGCGTTCGGACACGACGGATCTGGACGTTCTCCTCGGCCTGCTCGATCTGGAGCAGACCGAGGAGAACGTCTTCCGAGGCGAGCACCCCGCTCAGGTCGGGAGCCGGACATTCGGTGGCCAGCTCGTCGCTCAAGCGCTCGTCGCGGCGGGGCGCACCGTGGGTGATCGTCCCGTGCACGCGGTCAACGCCCACTTCATCCGCGGCGGTGATGTCAAACGACCGATCGATTACCACGTCGTCACCCACCGGGACGGTCGTGATTTCGCGAACCGGATGGTCACCGCATGCCAGGACGGGCAGGAACTGTTCGTGATGCTCGCCGCCTTCCAGCGGTGGGGCAAAGGACTCGAGCACTCGGTGACCGTGCCCGAAGTTCCGCTGCCCGAAGCACTTCCACCGATCGGAGAACGCCTGCGCGGCTTCGAGGAGCAGTTGCCGCATTTCGTGGGAGCTCTCAAGCCGATCGACATGCGGTATGCGAACGATCCGGCCTGGGTGCTCCGGGGTACGGGGGAGAGGCTCGGTCACAACCGCGTCTGGATGCGAGCGGACGGATCGTTGCCCGCCTCCGATCCGCTGCTTCATGTCGCGACGCTGGCCTACGCCTCGGACACCACCGTGCTCGATTCGATCCTCACCACGCACGGCCTGTCCTGGGGACTCGATCGGATCGTCGCCGCGACGGTCAATCATTCGATCTGGTTCCACCGTCCACTGCGCTTCGATGAGTGGCATCTGTATGCCACCGAGTCGCCGGTGGCGGCCGGTTCGCGCGGGATGGCGACGGGCCGCTATTTCACCATCGAGGGTGAACTCGTCGCCACGGTGGTCCAGGAAGGGCTCATCCGTCATTTCCCACCGCGTCGCCCGGCGGTGAGCTGACCGCAGGTCGTGCGCCGCGCGCTTCGTCCGGTGCCGGGCAACGTTCCGCCAGCCGATCGAGGGCGGCGGACAGGGCGCGCATCCCTTCCACGACGGCTCCGAGTTCTTCGAGGCCGGTCTCCTCGCGAAGCCCTCGCGCGGCGACGGCATGTGCCGGAGCGATGGCGCGGATCGCCTCGCGACCGGCCGACGTCATCGCGACGAGCTTGGCGCGCCGGTGCGCGGGGTTGGGGCGGTACTCCGCGAGGCCTCTGGCGACCAGAAGGTCGGCGACGCGCTGCACGCTCTGCCGCGTGATGCCCATCTCCCGTGCGATGGCGGAGACCGGCAGGGGATCGGGCGAGAGTGCGCCGAGAACCTGCCACCAGGTGGCGGTCAGCCCGACCGGGCGAGCCAGTGTCTCGGCGAGGGCGAGGAACTGCCCGTTGAGGCGGAAGGCGGTCACTGCTGCCGCACTGAGCAGTTCGACCTCGGTGTCGTTCTTCTCCGTCACGACCCGGATGCCATGAGGTCGTGGTAACCGCGCGGATCGTGGTCGCCGTACAGGGCGTACCAGGCGGCCAGGGTGCGCGGTTCGTAGAGGTCGAGTCGTTCGAAGATCGCACGGGCGAAGTCCACCGGGGCGATTCCGGTGGCGGTGATCAAATCGCCGTCCGTGACTGCGGGCTCGTCCCGATACAGGTGGCTGCCCCCGTATCCGACGGCTTGCAGGAATTCGGCGGCATTGCTCGTGTGTGACCGATCGTCGAGCATTCCCGCAGCGGCGAGCGCGCCGGTGGCGCCGCACGCTGCGGCTACGGGGACACCGGAATCGAGGAACTGCCGGGCTTTGTCGACGAAGGGGGCGAAGGCCTCCGTGGGCCAGATGTCGTTGCCGGCGAGGATCAGCATCGCGCTGTCGCCCGGATCCACCTCCTCGAGGTGCGTGTCCGGCACGATCCGGAGTCCGCCCATCGTCGTGACCGGCTCCGGTCCGGCTCCGACCGTGCGGACGCGGTACCGCCCGGGTCGCCGCTGCCATTCGGGGTTCGAGATGGCGGTGGTGACGTATCCGATCTCCCAGTCCGCCAGGCTGTCGTATACGGCGACGTGAACTGTTTCAGTCATGACAATATGCTGTCAAAATGACAGGATAATGTCAATCAACTGTCGTGGAGTGGTGTGGGTGATTTGCCCGCTGGTCGCAGAGGCGATTAGCCTCGATCGGGACCACCTTGCGGTGGCACTGTCGTCGAAGGCCGCGTCCGGCCTCATCGGAGGAGAACATGGGCAACACCCCCACGCAGACTGTGAGCACACGCGCTCGTCGCGCCGTGGCTCCTGCGTGTTGTCGTTGCCGCTGATCGTCCCCGCCCAGGGGTGACACACCCCCGTGCTTCCCAGGTTCCCCGGAACCCGCCGAGACCCGAGAGTCCGGCGCAGGCCGGTCCTCGGAGTATGTGCATCCGATGTGGTTTCGAAAGGCTCATCATGTCCGATTCGGCGGCATTGCCCGTCATCGATCTCTCCGACCTCGACAGTGACCGGACATCCCGCAATGCGATGCTGGATCGGCTGCGAGCGGCCACCCACGAGATCGGCTTCTTCCATCTCGCCGGTCACGGCATCGACCCCGCGCTCGCCGACGAACTCGTCGCGGCGGCGCGTGAGTTCTTCGCCCTTCCCGAGGCGGACAAACTCGCGATCGAGAACGTCCGCTCGCCCCACTTCCGTGGTTACACCCGCGTCGGAGGTGAACGTACTCAGGGTTATGTCGACTGGCGTGAGCAGCTCGACATCGGCCCGGAACGTGCCGCGGTCGCCGCGGTCGACCCGGAGCGCCCCTGGGAGGTGCTGCACGGCCCCAACCTGTGGCCCGAGCAGGTTCCGCGGCTGCGGGAACTGTCGCTGCGCTGGATCGACGAGGCCGGCGTCGTCGGGCGACGGTTGCTCGGCGCCTGGGCCGAAGCACTCGGGGCCCTGGCCGATCATTTCGACGAGGCATTCGCCGATCCCGACCCGCTGTTGAAGATCGCGCGCTATCCCGGACACGATCGCTCGGTCACCGACCAGGGGGTCGGCAGTCACAAGGACGTCGGAGCACTGACGCTGCTGTACCCCGAGCCGGGCAGCGCCGGATTTCAGGTCGACGTCGGCGGACGATGGATCGAGATCGAACCGCTCCCAGGACATTTCATCGTCAACATCGGCGAACTTCTCGAAGTGGCCACCGGGGGTTTTCTCCGGGCGACGGTTCACCGGGTACTGCCCCCACCCGCGGGCACGGACCGGGTGTCGTTGCCGTTCTTCCTCAATCCTGGTCTCGACCAGGCGCTACCGCCGGTGGATCTCCCCGCGGCACTCGCGGCTGCCTCGCGCGGCGTCGGCCCCGACGAGCACGGCGGAAGGCTGTACTCCGTCTACGGTCTCAACGCTCTCAAATCCCGCCTGCGGGCCCACCCGAACGTCGCGGAGCGTCATCACGAGGACCTTCTTCGTCGCTTCACCTCGAACCGGTGATCGCTCTCTCTGTCCCATATCCCGAACGGAAGGTATTCATCCCGATGTCACTGCGTCGTATCGCTGTCGCGTCAGCCGCGCTCACCCTCGCTGCGGGTCTCGCGGCCTGCTCGTCGTCCGAAGGGGACGGCACCACCCTCCGGATCTCGGCGTCGTCCACCCCGCACGTCGAAATCCTCGATCAGATCGTGAGTACCGGGGCACTGGGCGACTACGAACTCGACATCGTTGAGATCACCGGAGAGGTCGATCCCAACGAACTGCTCGAAGCCGGCGACGTCGACGCGAACTTCTTCCAGCACGAGCCGTACCTGACGGACTGGCAGAAGCAGAAGGGTATCGACGACCTCGTCGCGGTCGCCGACGTGCATCTCGAGCCCATCGGTCTCTACTCCAACAAGATCGACTCGCTCGACGAATTGAAGGACGGCGACACCGTCGCGGTCCCGCGGGACACCACCAATTACGCCCGAGCGCTGTACCTGCTCGAATCGGCGGGACTGCTCGAGATGGACGTGCCCTTCGAGGAAGCCGACCTGTCGGTGGTCACCGAATCGAACATCGCCGCGAATCCGAAGAATCTCGAGCTCGTTCCGATCGAGCGTCCCCAGCTCGCCCGTCAGCTCGACGACGCGCAGATCACCGCTGCCGTGATCAACTCGAACTACGCGCTCGAGGCCGGTCTGAATCCGTCCGAGGACGCCATCCTCACCGAAGCGGTCGAGGAGAATCCGTTCTCCAACCTGCTCGTCGTGCGTGCGGAGAACGAGAACGACCCGGCCGTCACCGCTCTGGCCGATGCTCTCGAGTCGCCGGAGACGGCTGCGTGGATCGAGGGGAACTACAACGGCGCGGTCCTGCCGGTCCACACGGCGAACTGATGATCGTCGTCGAGAATCTCGTCAAGACCTTCCCCGGAGCCGGTCGCTCCGGGGAGGTCGCGGCACTGCGAGGGGTGTCGCTGCAGATCCCCGATGGGGAGATCTACGGTGTCGTGGGTCCGTCCGGATCGGGCAAGTCCACGTTGCTGCGCTGCCTGAACCTGCTCGAGCAGCCCACCTCGGGACGGATCCTGCTGGGCAAGGACGATCTGTCGACCTTGTCCGGCGCGCAGCTGCGCGCAGCGCGCCGCCGGATCGGCACCGTCTTCCAGCAGTTCAATCTGCTGCATTCGCGCACCGTGCTCCGAAACGTGGAGTTCCCTCTCGAGGTCGCCGGTGTCGGCAAGGAACAGCGCCGTCGGCGCGCTCTCGAACTTCTCGAACTCGTCGGCCTGTCCGGCAAGGGGGAGAGCTTTCCCACGCAGCTGTCCGGCGGTCAGCAGCAACGCGTGGGTATCGCCCGTGCCCTCGCCGCCGAGCCGGAGGTGTTGCTGTGTGACGAAGCCACGAGTGCTCTCGACCCGGACACCACCGAGCAGGTCCTCGATCTCGTCGCCGAGGTGAACCGGCGACTGGGTGTGACGGTCGTCGTGATCACCCACGAGCTGGGAGTGCTGCGCCGGATCTGCACGTCGGCCGCGCGTCTCGAGGCCGGCCAGGTCGTCGAGACCGGTCGGATCGTCGATCTGGTGGCCGATCCGCAGTCCGCGCTCGGTGCTGCGCTCGTGCCCGTCGGTAACGATCCGTCGGTAGGACCGAGCACCGACACCGCGCTGGTGACCGCCATCGGCGAGGCCGCCCACGGGCCGTGGCTCGCGGACATGATCCGTGCGCTCGACGCGGACGTCGCCGTGGTCGGCGGCAGGGTCGAGCAGGTCGGCAACGTGACCGTGGGCCGGATGAGATTGCGGTTCACGGCGGGAACCGACCGGGCCCGCATCGAAGGGTTCGTGTCGGAACGCCCGTACCTGAGTCTGACGTGGGGGACGGAAGCGGAACTCGAGGGGCTCAGCGAATGAGAGGGCAGGTGCGATGAACAAGCTGCAGTGGTACGACGCCTTCCCCGAGGTGTGGGAAGCGACCCTCGAGACGCTCTACATGGTGGCGGTGTCGTTCGTGCTCACCGTCGTCGGTGGCGTGCTGGTCGGAATCGTGTTGCAGTTGACGTCCCCCACCGGGCTGTGGCCCCACCGGACGATCAACACCGTTCTCGGTGTGATCGTCAATCTGTTCCGGTCGCTGCCCTTCCTGATTCTGCTCATCGCCCTGATCGGGTTCACCCGGTTCGTGGTGGGCACGGCGATCGGACCGACCGCGGCGATCGTGCCGCTCACCATCGGCGCCATCCCGTTCTTCGGGCGCATCGTCGAATCCGCGCTGCGGGAGGTCCCCCGCGGAAGAGTGGAGGCGGCGCAGGCGATGGGTGCCACGAACGTCCAGATCGTCCGGAAGGTGCTGCTGCCGGAAGCGTTGTCGCCGCTGGTCGCAGGCGCGACCCTCACGCTCGTGTTGCTGGTCGGCTATTCGGCCATGGCCGGTGTCATCGGCGGTGGTGGCCTCGGTGACTTCGCAATCGTCTACGGCTACCAGCGTTTCAACACGCCGGTGCTGCTCGTCGCGGTGGTCGTGCTCATCGTGATGGTGCAGATCATGCAGTCGATCGGCGATCTGATCATCCGGAGGATGGCGCATCGGCGGTGAACCCGCTGTGAGGTGCGCCCAACCTCCTGGATTCGTCCCCGTTACCGGCCGTTTTCCTGCGACGCATCGGTTTAGTGACCGCCCACAATAAGATCACGAGACAGATGTCACAGTTGATAGTATTCTGTTATAGAAGCCGCTCACGGCCGAGTGGAACAGGGGACAAGCGCAATCAGCCCCTCCGGGGGTTCGCTCATCACCGGCGATTCGTCGAACCGGGTGATGGGTCGAGTGTGGGGGCACGGGATGCGCTTTCCGGGGAGGAACGGAGAGACTCATGGCCGCATTGCAGCAAGACACCTTCGACATCGCGCCACCGTCCAGTCGGCGCATACTCGCGATCATCGCACTCACGGGAATGCTCACCATCGGTTTCCTGGCCGCGGTGTTCACGGCGTCCTATCTGATCGGCGGCACGTTTGCCGTGCTGACCGGCGCATGCATCGTGCTCGCCCACCTGATGATCGCGCCCGCCGGGATCATCCACGACGACCTGGCGGAGTATTCGTTCACACCTCCGGTTGCGCCGATCGCACGGCCGGAAGTGCGCAGACGATGGAACATTCTCGAGAGCCGATTCTGATTCGACGACGTCGCGCACTTCACGGGCCCGTCGTTCCGGGCGGTGAAATCGGCACGGACGCCGCGACCCGCGAGTTCCGCAGCCGAACCGGTGTGCTGAGTTAGCATCTTGCGCGTGACCGACTCGCTGCGCATCCTCGTCTACAGCGACGATGCGACCGTGCGGCAACAGGTTCGTGATGCCCTCGGTACTCGCCTGCATCCGGACCTGCCCCCGATCGAGTATCTCGAGGTCGCGACAGGACCGGTCGTCGTCGAACGCCTGCACAGCGGCGGCATCGACCTTGCCGTCCTCGACGGTGAAGCCGCACCCACGGGTGGAATGGGGCTCGCGAAACAACTCGAGGACGAACTGGATCGGTGTCCGCCGATCGTCGTCCTGATCGCCCGGGCCGACGACGAATGGCTCGCCCGATGGTCGGGCGCCGAGGTGGCGATGCGCCATCCCGTCGACCCGATCCGGCTCGGCCGGCAGGTCCTCACTCTGCTCACCGGACGCTCCCGACCCGCCTGATACTTCCGCCACCCTCACCACTCGCGACCCGCATGCGGGCCGGAAAATCTACCGCCGTTCCGGTCCCCGGGCGGGCCGACACGCCGCCTCGAAACGAGCGTGTGAAATCGCGACAAGTCCGACGCGAACACCACTAGTGTGTGCCGTAACTCACAACCGGGTCGGTGCAGGTCCGCGAGACCGCAGGACGTGGGAAGTGGGTTCGCAGGCGACGAACGGCCCCCGTGGCCGGATTCGCACGAGGAACCGGAGGTGGCATGAACGCTTTCGTACCGATCCTGGTACTCGGCGGTATCGCGCTTGCCTTCGCGATCTTCTCCGTCGCGGTGGCGAGTGTCGTGGGCCCGAGCGGATACAACCGCACCAAACTCGACGCCTACGAATGCGGCATCGATCCGACCCCCCAGCCGGTGTCGGGTGGGCGCTTCCCCGTGAAGTACTACCTCACCGCGATGCTGTTCATCATCTTCGACATCGAGATCGTCTTTCTCTACCCGTGGGCGGTCCACTTCGACGCGCTCGGCGCCTTCGGTCTCGCAGCGATGGCGTTGTTCATGTTCAACGTCTTCGTCGCCTACGCCTACGAGTGGAGAAGAGGAGGCCTGACATGGGATTGATCACCCGGTTGTCCGACCACCGGACATCCTGTGCGCGAACGGGTTACCCGGCCACGCGCTCGGCGGGAAGCCGCCTCGTCCGATCCGGGGGGAGGTGACCGACGATGGGCATCGAGGAGAAGGTTCCGAGCGGTTTTCTGCTCGGTACCGTCGAAACTCTCGCGGGCTTCGCTCGCAAGGGATCGCTGTGGCCCGCGTCCTTCGGGCTGGCCTGCTGCGCGATCGAGATGATGGCCACCGCGGGTGGCCGCTACGACATCGCACGATTCGGCATGGAGGCTTTCCGGGCCTCCCCGCGCCAGGCCGATGTGATGATCGTCGCCGGTCGCGTGAGTCAGAAGATGGCGCCGGCGCTGCGCCGTGTCTACGACCAGATGGTCGAGCCGAAGTGGGTGCTCGCAATGGGTGTGTGCGCCTCGTCCGGGGGAATGTTCAACAACTATGCGGTGGTGCAGGGTGTCGACCACGTAGTTCCCGTCGACATCTATCTCCCCGGCTGTCCGCCCCGGCCTGAGATGCTGCTCCACGCCATCCTCACCTTGCACGAGAAGATCGCGCAGATGCCCCTGGGCGTCAACCGGGACGAAGCGGTCCGCGCCGCGGAAGAAGCCGCCCTGGCACAGCGCCCGCTCATCGAACTGACGGTGCCACCGCGATGACCGACCTCGAACGCACAGAGTCCGGTGGCAACGACCGCACCGACGAGGTGATCGCCTTGCGTCGCGGCATGTTCGGGGTACGCGGGTCCGGTGACACCAGCGGCTACGGACGTCTCGTCAGCCGGGTGTCGCTTCCCGGCAGCACCGAGCGGCCTTACGGCGGCTACCTCGACGAACTCGTCGACACCCTCGAGAGTGTCCTCGACGAGCGCTCCGGCGGGGTCGACGCGGGATACGCCGACGCAGTCGAGAAGATCGTCGTGCACCGCCGGCAGATGACCGTCTTCGTCCGGCGCGAGCACCTGCCACTGGTGGCACGCACGCTCCGCGACCACCCGAGCCTTCGATTCGAGTTGTGCCTGGGAGTCGGCGGAGTGCACTACCCGCAGGAAACGGGACGCGAACTGCACGCCGTGTATCCCCTCGTCTCGATCACGCACAACCGCAGGCTGCGCCTCGAGGTCGCGATCCCCGACAGCGACCCGCACGTACCGTCGCTCTACCGGATCTATCCGACGAACGACTGGCACGAACGCGAAGCCTACGACTTCTTCGGGATCGTCTTCGACGGCCACCCGGCGCTCACCCGCATAGAGATGCCGGACGACTGGCGCGGGCATCCTCAACGCAAGGATTACCCTCTCGGCGGAATCCCGGTGGAGTACAAGGGCGCCCGGATCCCGCCCCCCGACGAACGGAGGGCCTACACGTGACGAGAGAACCTTCCGGCCCCGATGTGGCGTCCGTCGACGTCACGCTCACCGAATCCGACGAGACGACCGTCTTCGACGCCCTGGGCCACGACTGGGACGAGATCACCGCGGCCGTACGCGACAGTGGTGAGGACCGCATCGTCGTGAACATGGGACCGCAGCACCCGTCCACACACGGCGTCCTGCGGTTGATCCTCGAGATCGAAGGCGAGACCGTCACCGAGGCGCGATGCGGGATCGGTTATCTCCACACCGGTATCGAGAAGAACCTCGAGTACCGGAACTGGACGCAGGGCGTCACCTTCGTCACCCGCATGGACTATCTGGCTCCCTTCCACAACGAGGCGGCCTACTGCCTCGGTGTCGAAAAACTGCTCGGCATCGAGGATCTGGTTCCGGAGCGAGCCCAGGTGGTGCGGGTGATGCTCATGGAACTCAACCGTATCTCCTCACATCTGGTGGCCCTGGCGACCGGTGGCATGGAACTCGGCGCCACGACCCCGATGCTCTTCGGTTTCCGCGAACGCGAACTGATCCTCGACGTCTTCGAGACGATCACCGGACTGAGGATGAACCACTCCTACATCCGGCCGGGCGGACTCGCCCAGGACCTGCCGGACGAGGCCGCCCCGATGATCCGTCATCTTCTGGCACTGCTGCCGGGCCGGCTCTCCGATCTCGAAGCACTGTTCACCGACAATCCCATCTTCATCTCGCGTACCCGCGACATCGGCTGCCTCGACCTCACGGGGTGCATGGCACTCGGCGTCACCGGGCCGATACTGCGCTCGACCGGACTGCCTTACGACCTGCGGCGCGCCGAACCCTACTGCGGGTACGAGACCTACGAGTTCGACGTCGTGACCGCCGACGGATCGGATTGCTATGCGCGCTATCTCGTCCGGATCGGGGAGATGCGGCAGTCGCTGAGAATCGTCGAGCAATGCCTGGACCGGCTGCGTCCCGGGCCGGTCATGGTGCAGGACGGCAAGATCGCCTGGCCGTCGAAACTCGAACTCGGACCGGACGGACTCGGTAACTCACCCGAGCACATCCGCCGCATCATGGGCGAGTCGATGGAGGGCCTGATCCACCACTTCAAGCTCGTGACCGAAGGTATCCGGGTACCCGCGGGGCAGGTCTACGTCGGTGTCGAATCACCACGAGGCGAACTCGGCGTCCACATGGTCAGCGACGGAGGCACACGTCCGTACCGCGTGCACTACCGCGACCCGTCCTTCACGAATCTGCAGGCGGTCGCAGCGATGTGCGAAGGCGGCATGGTCTCCGATGTCATCGCCGCCGTGGCCAGCATCGACCCGGTGATGGGGGGAGTGGATCGATGAGCACCGAATTCGTCCGGACACCGGGCGCCGAGACCGCCGGGACAGCGGGTACCGACGAGACCACCGCCGCCGTGCCGATGACCGAACCGGCCGCACGCGAACCGGTCTTCGTGCCGCTCGGACCGCGACCCGACGAGGACACCTATCTCGCACCGCCCGGCGCGCCACGCCGGTATACCGGCGACGTTCGCGCCCGTCTCGACAGCGACGCCGACCGAATCGTCGCACGCTATCCGCACCCGCGGTCCGCGTTGCTGCCCTTGCTGCACCTCGTACAGGCCGAGGACGGTTACATCACACCGGCGGGAATCGACTTCTGCGCGCAGCGACTCGGGCTGACCGGTGCCGAGGTCGCGGCCGTGTCGACCTTCTACACCATGTACCGCCGCTCCCCGACGGGCCGCCATCACGTGGGGGTGTGCACGAACGCGCTGTGCGCGATCATGGGCGGCGACGAGATCTTCGCCGCGTTGTGCAGCCGCCTCGGTGTCGGACACGACGAGACCACCGCCGACGGTGCGATCACCCTCGAGCACATCGAATGCAACGCGGCCTGCGACTACGCCCCGGTGATGACCGTCGACTGGGAACTGTTCGACAACCGTACGGTCGACTCGGCGCTCGAGGTCGTCGACGAACTGTGTGCCGGTGAAAGACCCACCCCGACGCGCGGAGCCCCGCTGCGCACCTTCCGCGACACCTCCCGTCTGCTCGCCGGTTTTCCCGACGACAGGCCCGGCGCGCTTGCCGCCGCAGGTACCGCCGGCCCGGCCTCCCTCGCGGGTCTGGAGGTTGCGCGCGAACTCGGCATGCGGGTACAGGAACCCCGAGACGACTCCGCAACGACCGAACCGGCCGTCTCCGGCCTCGCACCCGTTCTCACTCGCTACTGGGACGAACAGCAAGCGTGGACGCTCGAGGCATATCGCGCCCACGGCGGCTACGAAGCATTGCCGCTCGCGCTCGGCACCGACCCCGACGCCGTGATCCGTGCCGTCAAGGACTCGGGACTGCGCGGCCGCGGAGGCGCCGGGTTCTCCACCGGCACGAAATGGTCGTTCATCCCGCAAGGCGACGACAAACCGCACTATCTCGTCGTCAATGCCGACGAATCCGAACCCGGTACTTGCAAGGACATCCCGTTCATGCTGGCCACTCCGCACGCACTCGTCGAAGGGGTCATCATCGCGGCGTATGCGATCCGTGCCCGGCACGCCTTCATCTATCTCCGTGGCGAGGCCGTGCCGGTCCTGCGGCGTCTGCACGCCGCGGTCGCCGAGGCCTACGACACCGGCTATCTCGGTCGCGACATCCTCGGTTCCGGTTACGACCTCGAACTCGTCGTCCACGCGGGTGCCGGGGCCTACATCTGCGGTGAGGAGACCGCACTGCTCGACTCCCTCGAAGGCCGCCGTGGTCAACCGCGCCTGCGCCCGCCCTTTCCTGCGGTGGCGGGCCTCTACGCGTGCCCCACTGTGGTCAACAATGTCGAATCCATCGCGAACGTCCCGCTCATCGTCCGCAACGGCGTGGACTGGTACCGCTCGATGGGCACCGAGAAATCACCGGGCTTCGCGCTGTTCTCCCTCTCCGGACATGTGACGAGGCCCGGCCAGTACGAGGCCCCGCTCGGCATCACCCTGCGACAGTTGCTCGGCTACGCAGGCGGCGTGCGCGCCGGACATCGGCTCAAGTTCTGGACCCCGGGGGGCTCGTCGACACCGATATTCACCGACGAGCATCTCGACATCCCACTCGATTACGAGAATGTCGCCGCTGCAGGTTCGATGCTCGGCACCCGCGCATTGCAGATCTTCGACGACACCACCTGCGTCGTCCGTACCGTGCTGCGCTGGACCGAGTTCTACGCGCACGAATCGTGCGGCAAGTGCACCCCCTGCCGCGAAGGCACCTGGTGGCTGGTGCAGATTCTCGAGCGACTCGAGCAGGGGCGGGGTACCGATGCCGACCTCGAGAAACTTCTCGACATCTCCGACAACATCCTCGGACGGGCGTTCTGCGCGCTCGGCGACGGTGCGACCAGCCCGATCACCTCGTCGCTGAAGTACTTCCGCGACGAGTATCTCGCGCACTTCGAACATGGTGGGTGCCCGTTCGACGCGCACCTGTCGGCGCTCGCCGCCGACACGAACGCCGAAGGAGATGAACGATGACCGCCGTCTCCGGTGCCGGGGCGGAGCGATCGGACACCACCGACCTGGTGAACATCACCATCGACGACACCGAGATCGCCGTCCCCAAAGGCACACTCGTGATCCGCGCCGCGGAACTCGTGGGCGTCCAGATCCCCCGATTCTGCGATCATCCCCTGCTCGAACCGGTGGGGGCGTGCCGACAGTGCCTCGTGGAGGTCGAAGGCCAGCGCAAACCGCTCGCCTCGTGCACCTCCGTGGTGACCGACGGAATGGTCGTGCGTACCCAGTTCACCTCACCGGTGGCGGACAAGGCCCAGCGCGGCGTGATGGAACTGCTCCTCATCAACCATCCGCTCGACTGTCCGGTGTGCGACAAGGGCGGGGAGTGCCCGCTGCAGAACCAGGCCATGTCGAACGGCCGGGCCGAGACCCGCTTCGAGGACACCAAACGTACATATCCGAAACCCATAGCGATCTCCGCGCAGGTGCTTCTCGATCGCGAACGATGCGTGCTGTGCGCCCGATGCACACGCTTCGCCGACCAGGTCGCAGGGGACCGATTCGTCGACATGCTCGACCGCGGTGCCCTTCAACAGGTCGGCATCTACACCGAGGAACCGTTCGAGTCGTATTTCTCCGGCAACACCGTCCAGATCTGCCCGGTCGGTGCACTCACGGGTGCCGCCTACCGTTTCCGCGCCCGCCCGTTCGATCTCATCTCCACCCCGAGTGTGTGCGAGCACTGCGCGAGTGGTTGTGCCCAGCGGACGGATCACCGCCGCGGAGCCGTGCTGCGCCGTCTCGCCGGGGACGACCCGGAGGTCAACGAGGAATGGAACTGCGACAAGGGTCGCTGGGCCTTCACTTACGCCACCGCGGACGACCGCCTGACAACCCCGCTCGTCCGCGACGACACCGGAACGCTCGTCGCCGCCTCCTGGACCGAGGCACTCGGCGTCGCCGCCAGGGGACTGTCTGCGGCGCACGGCAGATCCGCGGTCCTGACCGGAGGCCGGGTCACTGTCGAGGACGCCTACGCGTACGCGAAGTTCGCGCGAGCCGTGCTCGGCACCAACGACATCGACTTCCGCAGCCGAGCACTGTCGGACGAGGAGACGGCGTTCCTCGCCGCGAAGGTCGCCGGCCGTCGCCTCGAGGTCACCTACGGCCACCTGGACCGTGCTCCGGCAGTGCTGCTCGTCGGATTCGAACCCGAGGAGGAATCACCGATCGTCTTCCTGCGGCTGCGCAAGGCGGTTCGACGTAAGGGGCTGCAGGTGTTCGCTGTCGCACCCTTCGCCTCCCGCGGGCTGCTCAAGTTGTCGGGGCGGGTCACTCAGTGCGTACCGGGTGACGAGGCGCGTGCACTCGACACGATTCGCACAGGATCGGCCGTCGACGCAGCCGCGGCGCTCCGGCGGCCCGGAGCGGTCGTCCTCGTGGGGGAGCGGGCCGCAGGTTCGCCCGGCGCGCTGTCCGCGGCGGTTGCCCTGGCCGAGGAGAGCGGGGCCCACCTGGCCTGGATACCGCGCCGCGCCGGGGATCGCGGCGGTCTCGAAGCCGGCGCATTCCCCACCGTGTTGCCCGGCGGTCGCCCGCTCGCCGACCCGCAGGCACGTAGCGACATCGAATCGGCATGGGGTCTTGCGCCCGACTCGCTTCCGGCGACCCCGGGCCGTGACACGGCCGGGATCCTCGCCGCTGCCGCCGAGGGTGACGTGGGCGCGTTGCTCGTCGCAGGTGTCGATCCCGCCGACCTGCCCGACCCGGACGGCATCTGCGCCGGCCTCGATGCCGCGGAGTTCGTCGTGAGTCTCGAAGTGCGTCGTAGCGCGGTGACCGACCGTGCCGACGTGGTCTTTCCCGTGGCTCCCGTGGCCGAGAAGTCCGGCACCTTCCTCGACTGGGAGGGTCGGGAGCGCGCCTTCCCGGTCGCGCTCCGCGATACCGGAGCACTTCCCGACCATCGGGTGCTGGCCGCGATCGCCGAGGCGATGGAGTTCGACGTCGCCCTCGACGATCCCGAGATCCTGCGCCGCGAACTCACAGACCTGGGGACGTGGACGGGCGCCACCCCGGCGATGCCCGGAACAGCACCGCAGACTCGGCGGCGTCCCGTCCTCGGGGAAGCGGTCCTCGCCACCTGGCGGATGCTCATCGATGCGGGACGGCTGCAGGACGACGAGCCCCACCTCGCCGGGACGGCCCGCGCACCCGTCGCTCGCCTGTCCGCGGCGACGGCCGCCGAGATCGGCGCCGCCGAACATGACTCGCTCACCGTCTCCACCGAACGCGGGTCGATCACCCTCCCGTTGGTGTTCGACGATCTACCCGACCGGGTCGTCTGGCTGCCGACCGCGTCGCCGGGATCGATGGTTCACATCGATCTCGGGGTCACCGCCGGTGACGTGGTGCGGATCCGGGGCGGTGCGACGGCGAGCGCAGCACCAGCGGAGGGAGATCCGCAGTGACCGTTACCGCCCAGCAAACAGTGGACCTGTCGATGTTCGGCGTCGACCCGTGGTGGCTCGTCCTCACGAAAGCGCTGGCGATCTTCGCATTCCTCGTCCTGACGACCCTCGTGCTCATCCTCGCCGAACGCAAGGTCATGGCCTGGATGCAGATGCGGGTCGGCCCCGATCGTGTGGGACCGAAAGGACTGCTGCAGACCGTCGCGGACGGCCTGAAACTCGCCCTCAAGGAAGGCATCATCCCGGCGGGGGTGGACAAGCCGATCTATCTGCTCGCCCCGATCATCGCGACGGCGCCGGCGTTCATGGCGTTCGCCGTCATTCCGTTCGGGCCCGAGGTGTCGATCTTCGGTACGCGAACGCCGTTGCAGCTCACGGATCTTCCCGTCGCGGTCCTGTACGTCCTGGCGGTCACTTCGGTAGGCGTCTACGGCATCGTCCTCGCCGGCTGGGCCTCCGGATCGACCTACCCGCTGCTCGGCGGACTCCGTTCGACCGCCCAGGTCATCTCGTACGAGATCGCCATGGGACTCGCATTCGCGGCGGTCTTCCTCCAGGCGGGCACGATGTCGACCTCGGGCATCGTCGCCGCGCAGGGCGGGTTGTGGTTCGTCGTGCTGCTGCTCCCGTCGTTCCTGGTGTACTCGGTGTCGATGGTCGGGGAGACCAATCGCGCCCCCTTCGACCTGCCCGAAGCCGAGGGGGAGCTGGTGGGCGGCTTCCACACCGAGTACTCCTCGCTGCGGTTCGCGATGTTCATGCTCGCCGAGTACGTCAACATGGTCACCGTTTCCGCACTCGCGACCACCCTGTTCCTCGGCGGCTGGCACGCACCGTGGCCGCTGACTATGTGGAGCGGCGCGAACTCCGGTTGGTGGCCGCTGCTGTGGTTCGTCGTCAAGGTGTGGATCGTGCTGTTCGTCTTCGTGTGGTTGCGCAGCACACTGCCGAGATTGCGGTACGACCAGTTCATGGCGCTGGGCTGGAAACTGCTCATCCCGGTGTCGGTCGTGTGGGTGATGGTCGTGGCAGTGCTGCGTCTCCTGGCCGACGACGATGTCCTCCCCGGTACCGCGAGCATCATCGTCGCGGGCCTGCTGTCGACTGCGCTGTTGTTCGGCTACCTCACTGTGCGCGGACGTCGAACCCGCCGCGACGCCACAGCGGTCGAGCGGCCCGGACCCGACGAGGAGTTCGACGCCATGGCCGGTGGGTTCCCCGTGCCACCCATACCTGCTCGATCGACCACCCGGTCGAGTCCGCCCGCCTCGGCGGGCCGTTTCCCAGGAGGATCGTGATGGTCGAATTCCGCGGCCCACTGGCCGGTTTCGGTGTGACGCTCACGACGATGTTCAAGAAGGCCAACACCGAGGGCTATCCGGAGGAGAAGAAGCCCACCGCGCCCCGCTATCACGGACGGCACCAGCTGAACAGATATCCCGACGGACTCGAGAAGTGCATCGGTTGTGAACTGTGCGCGTGGGCGTGCCCGGCCGACGCCATTCACGTCGAAGGGGCCGACAACACCGAAGAGGAGCGGTACTCACCCGGCGAACGGTACGGCCGCGTCTACCAGATCAACTATCTGCGATGCATCGGCTGCGGACTGTGCATCGAGGCGTGCCCGACCCGTGCCCTGACCATGACCAACGAGTACGAGATGGCCGACGACAACCGCACCGACATGATCTACGAGAAGGATCGGTTGCTGGCCCCGCCGGCTCCCGGGATGCAACTGCCGCCGCACCCGATGGCCCCCGGCGCCACCGACGAGGACTACTACCGGGGCACCATCCCTCTCCCGGAGCAGGCATCGGTGACCGACGGGAAGGAACGCCCGTGACCACCGCTCTGCTCGCAGCCGAACTCACAACCACCTCCACCGGGGAAGCCGTGCAGTTCTGGATCCTCGGCGCGGTCGCGGTGCTCGGGGCCCTCGGCGTGGTCGTCGCCCCGAAAGCCGTGTACTCGGCGTTGTTCCTGGCCATGACGATGATCGTGCTCGCCGTCTTCTACATCGCGCAGGACGCACTGTTCCTCGGTGTCGTGCAGGTCGTGGTCTACACCGGGGCGGTCATGATGCTGTTCCTGTTCGTGTTGATGCTCGTCGGTATCGACTCGTCCGACTCCCTGGTCGAAACCATCAAAGGCCAGCGCGTCCTCGCGATCGTCGTGGCGATCGGGTTCGCGGTGATGCTCATCGGCGGCATCGGGAATACCGCGACCTCCGGTTTCGCCGGACTCGATGCGGCCAACGCCGGGGGCAATGTCGAAGGTCTCGCCGTGCTGCTCTTCATCGACTACGTCTGGGCGTTCGAGCTCACCGGGGCGTTGCTCATCACCGCCACCGTGGGGGCGATGGTGCTCGCACACCGCGAACGGTTGCAACCCCGGCAGACCCAACGAGAACTCGCCGAACGCCGGTTCCGCGAAGGGGAACGGGTCACACCGCTGCCCGCCGCGGGTGTCTACGCCCGCCACAATGCCGCCGACGTGCCGGCCCTGCTGCCCGACGGATCGTTCGCCGACCTGTCGGTCGGTGAACTCCTCGGCCGCATCGGCCGCGACTGGAATCACACCGATCTCGACCTGCGGCGACCCAGGGACGAGCAGGGGAGGGACCGGCGATGAACCCCGAGAACTACCTCTATCTGTCCGCACTGCTGTTCACCATCGGAGCAGTGGGAGTTCTCCTCCGGCGCAACGCCATCGTCGTGTTCATGTGCGTGGAACTGATGCTCAACGCCGCCAACCTGGCCTTCGTCACGTTCGCGCGGATGCACGGCAACCTTCACGGTCAGGTGTTCGCCTTCTTCACGATGGTCGTCGCGGCCGCCGAGGTGGTCGTCGGTCTGGCCATCATCGTGACCATCTTCCGGACGAGGCGATCCGCCTCGGTCGACAACGCCGACCTGCTCAAGTACTGACGACCCCGACGAGGACGGTGAGTGTGAGAGCCCACTACGAGCCGAGAGGACACGCGGCATGACTTCGTTCCTGAACTCGGCGCTGTGGACGATACCGGCACTGCCCCTCGCAGGGGCGTTCGTGCTCCTGCTCCTCGGTCGGCGTAGTGACGGATGGGGCCACCTGCTCGGATGTGCCACGGCGATAACGTCCTTCGTCGTCGGTGCAGTGATGTTCGTCGGGATGATCGGACTCGACGCGAGCGAGCGCCTCGCACAGCAGACGTTGTTCACCTGGGTTCCGGTCGGGAACTTGCAGGTCGATCTCGGGCTTCGGCTCGATGCGCTCTCGATCTGCTTCGTGTTGCTCATCACCGGCGTGGGTTCGCTGATCCACGTCTATTCGGTCGGGTACATGGCACACGATCTGGAACGCCGCAAATTCTTCGCCTACCTCAACCTCTTCCTCGCGGCGATGCTGCTGCTCGTCCTCGCCGACAATTTCCTCGTCCTGTATCTCGGATGGGAGGGGGTCGGTCTCGCCTCATACCTGCTCATCGGTTTCTGGCAGTACAAACCGGCCGCCGCGACCGCCGCGAAGAAGGCTTTCGTCGTCAACCGCGTCGGTGACATGGGATTGCTCGTCGCCCTCATGATCACCTTCGCCACCTTCGGCAGCCTGGATTACGACGTGGTGTTCGGCGCGATTCCCGGCGCCGACCGAGCTGTGGTGACGGCGATCGGTCTGTGCCTGCTCCTCGCCGCGTGCGCGAAATCCGCACAGTTGCCCCTGCAGTCGTGGCTGGGCGACGCCATGGAAGGCCCCACACCGGTCTCGGCGCTCATCCACGCCGCGACCATGGTCACCGCCGGTGTCTACCTCGTGGTGCGAGCGAACGCGATCTTCGACGCGGCACCCGCGGCGAGGCTTGCGGTGGTGATCGTCGGTGCGGCAACGCTGCTGTACGGGGCGGTCATCGGCTGCGCGAAGGACGACATCAAGAAGGCGCTCGCAGCATCGACGATGAGCCAGATCGGATACATGGTGCTCGCTGCCGGGCTCGGTCCGGCGGGCTACGCCTTCGCGATCCTGCACCTGCTTACTCACGGCTTCTTCAAGGCAGGGCTGTTCCTGGGCGCCGGTTCGGTGATGCACGCGATGAACGACGAGACCGACATGCGCCGTTTCGGCGGGTTGCGTACCGTCATGCCGATCACTTTCGTCACCTTCGGCCTCGGCTATCTCGCGATCATCGGGATTCCGCCGTTCTCAGGCTTCTTCTCGAAGGACAAGATCATCGAGGTGGCGTTCGCCGCGGGCGGGATCGAAGGCATCGCGCTGGGTGTGGTGGCGTTGCTCGGTGCCGGGCTGACCGCCTTCTACATGACCCGCGTGATGATCCTGACGTTCTTCGGCGACCGGCGATGGGCACCGGATACCACCCCCCACGAATCGTCGGCGGCGATGACCTGGCCGATGATCGCATTGGCCGTGGGCTCGGTGGGTGCCGGCGGGTTGCTGGTGCTCGGTGGCGCGCTGCAGCACTGGCTCGAACCCGTTGTCGGTTACGACCACCACGAAGGTGGTCTGCCGGTCTGGCTCGTCAGCACCCTCACCGTTGCGGTCGCGCTCGCCGGTGTCGCTGTGGCGTATCGGCAGTACGCGCGCGAACCGGTCCCCGAGACGCCACCCGAGGTGGTCTCGGCACTGACCGTCGCGGCGCGGCGCGACCTCTACGGCGACGCGGTGAACGAAGCGGTGTTCATGCGTCCCGGGTCCGAGATGGTGCGCGCGCTGGGCAGCGTCGAATCCGAGGGGATCGACGGATCGGTCACCGGCGCGGCCGCCGGGATCGGCGCGCTCTCGCGCCGGCTGCGCCGCCTGCAGACCGGCTTCGTCCGCTCGTACGCGCTGTACATGTTCGCCGGCGCGACAGCCGTGCTCGGCGCGCTCGTCCTGGTGACACTGTGATGGGGGTGTACTGGTGACCACCGTTCCCTGGCTCACGATCCTGTGGGTCCTACCACTGGCCGGAGCCGGCGTCGTCGCGGCTCTGCCCGCACGCAAGGGCGGCGCCGCCCGCGCGACCGCCCTGGCGTTGTCGGTCGCAGTACTGGTCGTCGGGGTGATGGTCGCCGCCGGATTCGATTCCGCAGGAGAACGTTTCCAGTTCGTCGAGTCGCACGAATGGATTCCCTCGTTCGGGGCCGGCTACCGACTGGGCGTCGACGGGATCGCCCTGGTACTGGTTCTGCTGACTGCAGCACTCGTTCCGTTGCTCCTGGCCGCCGGTTGGCACGACCACCGGGCCGCCGACGAGGAAGCCGGCACAGGTCGCTCGGCACACACCTATGCGGCGCTGATCCTGCTCGTCGAATCGATGGTGCTCGTCTCGTTCGTCTCCCTCGACATTCTGCTGTTCTACATCTTCTTCGAAGCGATGCTCGTCCCGATGTACTTCCTCATCGGCGGATTCGGCTCGCCGGGTACGGCCCGCGCGGATCGAGCGCGCGCTGCGGTGAAGTTCCTGTTGTACAACCTGCTCGGCGGGCTCGTGATGCTCGCCGCGCTGATCGGCCTGTACGTGGTCACCGCGCGGTCCGGGCTGGGGGAGTCGCCGGGAGTGGGCACCTTCGACATCCGGGTCGTCACCGCCGCTGCGACATCCGGCGAGCTCGACGCGACCCCGGCAGTGCTCGGTGCGCTGTGCCTCGGTTTTCTGATCGCGTTCGCGGTGAAAGCTCCACTGTGGCCGCTGCACGGGTGGCTGCCCGACGCGGCCGTTCGGACCACACCTGTAGCCGCGGTTCTCATGATGGCCGTGGTGGACAAGGTCGGGACCTTCGGAATGCTGCGTTACTGCCTGCAGCTCTTCCCCGACGCCTCGGTGACCTTCGCGCCGGTCGTGGTGACCCTCGCCGTCATCGGCATCGTCTACGGCGCCATGCTCGCCATCGGGCAGACCGACGTGATGCGGCTGATCGCGTACACCTCGATCTCACACTTCGGATTCATCGTCCTCGGCATCTTCGCACTGACCACACAGGGTCAGGCGGGCTCGACGCTGTACATGGTGAACCACGGAATCTCCACGGCCGCATTGTTCCTCATCGCCGGGTTCCTCGTTTCCCGGCACGGCAACCGCACGATCGCGGCATACGGCGGTGTGCAGAAGATCGCCCCGGTTCTCGCGGGGACCTTCCTCGTCGCGGGGCTGGCCACCCTCTCTCTTCCCGGACTCGCACCCTTCGTGAGCGAGTTCCTCGTCTTCGTCGGCACCTACCCCCGCTACGAAGTCGCTGCCGTGGTCGCGACACTCGCGCTGGTCCTGTCGGCGCTGTACGTGCTGTGGCTCTATCAGCGAATGATGGGTGGGCCGGTGCGTCTTCCCGGTGACGACGGTGTCGCCGAGCGTGACGCCCGGGTGCCCGACCTGGTGCCGAGGGAGATCGCAGTCGTGGCGCCGCTGATCGCATTGCTGCTCGTCCTCGGGATATACCCGAAACCGGCGCTCGACGTCATCACCCCTGCGGTCGACGACACCCTCGTCTCGATCGACATCTCGCAGCCCGAACCGGTGGTTCCCCCGGAGCGTTCCGTCGCCGAGAACGGCTCCACTGCAGGCGATCCCGAAGAAGGTGAAACGGAATGAACCCGTCCGAGGACATCGCCCTTCTTGCCGCCTCCCTTCCTGCCCCGCCGATCGACTACGGTCTGATCGCGCCGATCCTGATCGTGTTCGCCGCGGCAGTCGTCGGAGTACTCGTCGAATCCTTCGTGCCGGCCACCGCGCGGTATCCAGGCCACGTGATCCTGACGACGGTCGCGCTCGTCGCGGCGTTCGTCGCCGTCATCATGCTCGCCGGAACCCGTGCGACCACCCTGTCGGGTTCGGTCGTGATCGACGGGCCGGCCCTGTTTCTTCAGGGATCGGTCCTGATCGTGGCTCTGCTGTCGGTCGCACTGGTTGCGGAACGAAGTATCGAGCGGACTCGTGCAGAAGCTGTTTCGCCCGCCGCGGTGGGCGCGCACCTCGATGCGTTCGCACCCCAGGCATCGGCCGTCCCCGGTACTGCAGCAGAAAGACAGGCGCTCGCGGCGGGTGGCGCACGGACCGAGGTCTTCCCACTCCTGCTCTTCGCGGTCGGTGGGATGCTCGTCTTCCCGGCCTCGAACGACTTGCTGACGATGTTCGTTGCGCTCGAAGTGTTGTCGCTGCCCCTGTATCTGCTGTGCGGGCTCGCGCGGCGCCGCCGGTTGCTCTCCCAGGAATCGGCTCTCAAGTACTTCCTGCTGGGGGCCTTCTCGTCGGCGTTCTTCCTGTACGGGGTGGCCATGCTGTACGGCTACGCGGGGACCGTTCGGCTCAGCGGTATCGCCGAGGCCTTCGACGCAGGGACAGGCAGCGAGACCACGGCGCTCGTCGGAGTGGGTCTGTTGTCGGTGGGGCTGCTGTTCAAGGTCGGTGCCGTGCCCTTCCACTCGTGGACACCCGACGTCTATCAAGGGGCTCCCACTCCGGTCACGGCGTTCATGGCGTCCGCGACGAAGATCGCCGCCTTCGGTGCACTGCTGCGTGTGCTCTACGTCGCGGTACCCGGTATGGCCGAGCAGTGGCGTCCGATCATGTGGGCCGTGGCCATCGCGACGATGGTCGTCGGCGCAGTGCTGGCGGTGACGCAGAACGACATCAAACGCATGCTCGCGTACTCGGCGATCAGTCATACCGGATTCATCCTCACCGGCGTCGTGGCGGGCACCCCTTCGGGTGTGTCGTCCACCCTGTTCTATCTGCTCGTCTACGGCATCGGGACCGTCGGTGTGTTCGCCGTCGTGACCGTGGTCCGCGACCCCGACGGCGAGGCGTGGGAGCTGTCGCGGTGGGCCGGCGTCGGCCGACGCTCACCGATTCTCGGTGGAGCCTTCGCACTGTTTCTGCTGTCGATGGCCGGTATCCCGCTCACGAGCGGATTCATCGCGAAGTTCGACGTGTTCGACGCGGCGATCTCGGGGGGTGCGGCCCCGCTCGTGATCGTCGGTGTGCTCGTCAGCGCGGTCGCTGCGTACTTCTACGTGCGTGTGATCGTGCTGATGTTCTTCACCGAACCGACGTCCGACGCACCGCGCCTTGCCACCTCGACCGTAGCCACGAACGCGGCCATCACGTTCGCGGCCGTGGCGACGGTGCTGCTCGGCATCATGCCGCAACCGGTCCTCGATCTTGCCGAGCGAGCGGCAGCGTTCGCGTTCTGACTCGGCGACCGTCGGAGCGTTCACGAGGGTATGGACGCGGCCGATCGTCGCCCCTCGGGCGGACCCGTATCGTTGAAGTATCGATTGTGACGACACGGTGGAGGAGTGCTCGATGGGAATGTTCGGCAAGGTCATGAAGAGCGCTGCAGCCGCCAAGGCGATCCAAGTCGTCCGACGCGAGGCGGCCAAGCCGGAGAATCAGCGCAAGGCCAAGGAAATGCTCACCAAGCTGAAGCAGCAGCGTCGCGGCTCGCACTGATTTCGAGATCGGAACGGTGATCGCGGTCGTCGCCGCGCGAGATGCGACCGCGTCACCGGAACGGGGAGAAGGTCAACCGTGCTGCGGTTCTTCCTCGTCGGTTTTCTCGGCCTGATCCTGGTGATGGTCGGTGTTGTCGCGGCGGTCGGAGGCTGGGGCTGGTGGGTCCTGGTTGTCCTCCTGGCTTTCCTGCTCGGAGTAGGGATCTACGATCTGGTCCAGCGACGGCATTCGGTGCTGCGCAACTATCCGGTACTCGGCCACATGCGGTATCTGCTCGAGAGTGTGCGTCCGGAGTTGCAGCAGTACTTCGTCGAACGGAACTTCGACGGGCGTCCGTTCGACAGGGACGTGCGTACTGTCGTCTACGAGCGCGCAAAGGGCATCCACGGAGAGTTGTCGTTCGGAACCGAGCGTGACGTCTACGAGATCGGCTACGAGTATCTGGTGCATTCGACAGCGCCGGTACCCGAACCCGACGCCCCACCCCGCGTGATCATCGGAGGCCCCGAGTGCACCCGGCCGTACTCGATGTCGCTGCTGAAGGTCTCGTCGATGAGTTTCGGCGCACTGTCCGCCAACGCGATCCGCGCCTGGAATTCCGATCCACCGCCTACCTGGGCAGCAAATCGGCATGCGGCGTCACCGGATTCGTTCCGCCCCGGGCCGGTCGCGACAGGTCGGTGAACGGGCTTACGGTTCGTCGCCCGGTCCTCGCGATCGCTGCTGCTTCACAAGCGTGAACTGCTGGACGTCGATGAGGCGACGCCGGAAATTCTCGGCACAGCCGGTGAGATATTTGATGTACCGCTGGTAGACCTCTTCGGACGCCATTCGCACGGCGTCGTCATGACGGGATTCGAGGGCACGCGTCCACATGTCGAGGGTACGGGCGTAGTGCGGTTGCAGAGACTCGATGTTCTGCACCCAGAAGTTGTGACGTTGTGCGCCGGTGATGACCAGATCCCGTTCGGGGAGCTGCCCTCCGGGGAAGATCTCTCTCAGGATGAAGCGCAGGAACAGTGCGTCCTCGCGATAGACCGGCACCTTCATGGTCTCGAGTTGGTCGCGGGAATGGCCGACGATGGTGTGCAGCAGCATTCGGCCGTCGTCGGGCAGAATGTTCGAGGTGCGGTCGAAGAAGGTGTCGTATCGCTGACGGCGGAAATGCTCGAAGGCTCCGATGCTCACGATCCGGTCCACGGGTTCGTCGAAGTCCTCCCACCCCTGCAAGCGGACCTCGGCACTACGGCCACCGGACGACATCTGTGACAGCAGGCCCGAGACGTGCTCGTACTGGTTGCGGCTCAACGTCAAACCGATGACGTCGACGTCGTATCGTTCCGCCGCCCGCAGCATCGTCGAACCCCATCCGCAGCCGATGTCCAGCAGCGTCATTCCGGGTCGGAGGTCGCACTTCCGGAGGGCGAGGTCGACTTTCGCGAGCTGGGCTTCCTCGAGGGTCATGTCGTCGCGTTCGAAGAAGGCACAACTGTACGTGCGGGTGGGATCGAGGAACAGTTCGAAGAATTCGTCGGACAGGTCGTAGTGGGATTGGACCTTCTCATAGAAGGGGGTGAGCTTCTGCATTCGGACCTACTCTCCGTAAGCAGTGGTACGAGAGTCC
This sequence comes from Rhodococcus sp. NPDC047139, assembly GCF_040643435.1. NCBI lineage: Bacteria > Bacillati > Actinomycetota > Actinomycetes > Mycobacteriales > Nocardiaceae > Rhodococcus > Rhodococcus sp. NPDC047139. The sequence goes on along the minus strand of NZ_JBEYUH010000008.1, from coordinate 40,926 downwards.
TGGTGTCGGCGCCGGATGCGTCCGCCGAAGAGTGCACCGTGACCTTTCAATAGTGATCCGGCACAGTCCCGGCCACAGCAGAACGGCGAATTGCGGCACAGATGTCCGGTTCCCGATCACAGGGCGCGCTGTTCGACGCTGCGTGGACTCAACCGGCACAGGCGGACGTTCCTCCGCCGACGGAGCTGATGTCGAGGGCGCGTCCGAGGGCGATGATGTCGGCGGTGCTGGGGCACGTGATGTTCAGGGCCTGACCGTCTACGGGCACGGACAGCGGATACGCCGCATCGACGCGAGTGCCGTGCCAGTACAAAGGATCCGGTGATCCCGGCACGTTCGAGACGATCACGTTGAAGGGTGGCCGGGGAAGACCGCGATTGTGGGTGAGATCCGCCTCGCCCACGCAGTGCTCGATGCACGGTTCCTGCGAGGGCAGGCACGAAGCCGGTCGCCTCGGCCGACACAGTCCGCGCTGCGTGCATCGCGGCGTCCGGAAGATCGAGCGTGGGTGGGGTCGAGTGTGGGCCATCCGGAGCATCCAACGGTGCCCACGGCGCCTGCATCCCGTTCGTTCGGGGTGTGCCGAGTGTGAACGTCCGATTTGCCACCAAGACGAGGATTACTGCCCGAATTGCTCCATCGCGGAAGTGGATGGCGGTAATGCTTATCCGTCGTCCCCGCGACTGCGACGACGCCACTGCACAGCTGCTGTGACCAAGCGGATCCCGAGCGCCAGCAGAACCAGATTTGCGACGATCTGCGCAGACACGACGGCCCGTGCGGTCCCGGTCGCAGCGGTGATGTCCCCGAATCCCACCGTGGAGAACACGGTCAGGCAGAAGTAGAGGGCGTCGACGCGGGACAACGGTTCGGTGAAGCTGTCCGGCCGTGCCACGGACATGCTGAGATAGAGGGCTGCGAATACCACGAGATACAGGGCCACGGTCGTGGTGAGTGCCTCGACCGCCTGGAGCGCCGGATACTCCGAGGCGAGGATCCGGCGGATCTGCCACCAGCCGACCAGCAGGACCGCTGTACAGCCCCCCACGAGGGTCAGAATCTCGGAAATGCTGCGGACATGCTCGAAAGGAACCACGAAATAAGCACCGACCAGTACGAAGGCGGTGAACGTCGGGCGCACGACCGCGCTCAGGATCAACCGTCTCCGTTCCCGCGGGTCGGGTACTCGCGGGGAATCGCCCATGATGATTCCTGTTCCGGAATGCGGACTTTCACCCCACGGTATTCGATATCGTCGAAACGACGAGGGGAAGATCGAGTATCCGATCCGGCCCGGAAAGGTCGACGCGGGGCGGCAAAGCGTGGGGAGTCATCGATGGCCGAACACAACCTGTGGGTCCGACCGATCGACGCGGTAGGCGCCGAGGACGCACCAACGGTCGGAGGTAAGTCCGCCAATCTCGGAGAAATGACCCGCGCAGGCTTTCCGGTACCCGCTGCGTTCGCCGTCACCACCCATGCCTATCTCGACGCGATGGAGGCCGCCGGGGTACGAGCAGAACTTGCCGCCGAAGCGGTGCCGGCGCCCGACATCGACGACGCCACGCTCATCCGCACGTCCGCCGCGCTCGCGGCTCTGGTGACCGATTCACCCGTCCCCGACGAGATGCGGGCGGCCATCGTCTCCGCCTACCGGAGTCTCGGGCCGGACGTACCGGTCGCGGTACGTTCCTCCGCACCGGCCGAAGATGCCTCGGATACCTCGTTCGCAGGGATCCACGAGTCCTACACGAATATCATCGGCGCCGACGCGGTGGTCCGTGCGGTTCAGCAATGCTGGGCGTCCCTGTGGTCCGAACGCGCCCGTACCTACCGAGGTCTGCGAGGGGTGACCGACGAACCGTCCATCGCCGTGGTCGTCCAGGTGATGGTGAAGTCGGAGTCGTCCGGTGTTGCATTCACCGCCGACCCCCGCACCGGTGAGCTCGACCGTATCGTGGTCGAGGCGGCGCTCGGGCTGGGCGAGGTCGTCGTCGGCGGACAGGTCGAACCCGACACCTACGTCGTCGCCAAGGACAGCTTCGAGGTGCTCGATGTGCATCTCGGTCATCAGGAGTTCCGGATCGCCTCGACGCACACCGGGGACAGTCGCGTCGCCGTCGATCCGGCCGGCGCCACCCGGGTGCTCGACGACGATCAGCTCGGGCGGGTCGCGCGCCTGGCCGCGGGAGTCGAGGAGCATTACGGGCGGCCTCAGGATCTCGAGTTCGCGTTCGAGAACAACGAGCTGTGGATCGTGCAGACCCGCCCGATCACGACCCTCGAACAGTCGTCGTCCGCGGGCTCGTCCGACGACAGCGAAGCGCAACCTTTGCTGATCGGCCTCGGTGCCGGCCCCGGAACGGCGACCGGCCGCGTGCGGATACTGCACGAACTCACCGACGGGAAGCGTCTGACCGACGGCGAGATCATCGTGGCGCCCATGACACGGCCGGACTGGCTGCCGATCCTGCGGCGCGCCGGCGGCATCGTCACCGACGGAGGTGGCATCACCTGTCACGCGGCCATCGTCGGACGTGAGCTCGGTAAGCCCGTGGTGGTCGGCGCACGTACCGCCACTACCGACCTGCGTGACGGACAGGTGATCACCGTGGACGGCAACGCCGGGGTGGTGTTCGACGGAGCAGTCCACACCGACGAGCGTCCGTCCACGACGGTATCCGCGCCGATGGCGTCGGTGACAGAGGCTGCCGCCGTCACGGCGACGGCGGTGTACGTCAACCTCGCGACCCCCGACGCAGCCGATGCCGTCGCCGCTTCGGATGTCGACGGTGTCGGTCTGCTGCGTGCCGAGTTCATGATCACCGAGGCACTCGCCGGCGAGCATCCCTCCCACATGATCGCCCAGGGACGTCGTGGGGAGTACGTGGAGAAGATGGCAGGAGGCGTCGCGAAGATCGCGGCGGCATTCGCGCCACGTCCGGTGGTGTATCGCGCAATCGATCTGCGCAGCAACGAGTTCGCCGACCTCGAAGGAGGCGAGGTCGAACCCCACGAAGAGAACCCGATGATCGGTTACCGCGGGTGCTTCCGATACGTGCGGGATCCGGAGCTGTTCTCGCTGGATCTCGATGTGCTGCATCACGTTCGCAGCACACACCCCAACGTGCACCTGATGATTCCGTTCGTGCGCACCCGCTGGGAGCTGCGAGAATGCCTCGAGCAGCTCGACCGGCATCCTCTCGGTTCCGACCAGCGTATGCTGCGCTGGATCATGGCCGAGGTTCCCTCGGTCGTCTACTGGCTACCGGAGTACGCGAAGCTCGGCATCCACGGCGTCTCCATCGGGAGCAACGACCTCACGCAGTTGATGCTCGGTGTGGACCGGGACTCGGAGATGTGCAAGGACCTGTTCGACACGCTCGACCCGGCCGTACTCGACGCGATCGACCATATCGTGGAGAAGGCCTCTGCTGCCGGACTGACGACCTCCCTGTGTGGGCACGCGGTGTCGACGAGTACCGACCTCGCGGAACATCTCGTGCGGCGCGGTATCACCTCGGTGTCGGTCACGCCGGACGCAGCGGCGCAGACGAGGCGGACCGTGGCGCGAGCGGAACAGCGGATTCTCCTCGAACACGCTCGCCGTGGCGAGGGGTAACGTCGAGGTCCGCTATCTTGCGGGGCGGGTGACCGGGCGGCGATAGGTCAGCTCCCACCTCTCGGATCCGTGATCGACCTGCTTCCATCCGTCGCTCTCGATCTGCCGCTCCAGCTCGGCGAGACTTTCTCCCAGTCCCGGAGCCCATTTCTCGCGTGGGGGGTCCGTTCCCCATCCACGAGGTACCGGGAAGGTTGGGCCGCTATAACGTGGCTCCCCGTCCACGACCCCGACGAACCGCATGTAGGCGTTGCCCGACTGTGACGACAGTGTCGCGAGAAGCGCAGCCCACCAGTGGCGGGCGCCGACCTCCTCCAGTTCCACCTGCAAGGTCTCCGTGTCGTCGGACATGCGGATCCCCCTTCCTCTCCGCTCGGTGACGCGACAACCGAGATTCGGCGGTGACCTTCTTCCCGAGAGGATTACACCGGTGACGCCTGAGCTGGGTGGGTATGACCGAACCGTGCTTGCTTCCGATCCCGGCGCCACCATCGGAACAACTCGTCGCTTCCCCACACGATGACCGGCATCGGGACCAGCAGGGCCAGTAACCACAGGTCCGGCACCTCGGTGCCGAAGACGATCTGCAATGGGGGGAGGGTCACGACCGCCGCCGCGAATACGACCTCGAAGGCGATGCCCCACAGCAGCATTCGATTCGTCGTGAATCCTATCTGTGCGAGTGAGCTGCGGCTGGTCCGAGAGGCCATCGCGGTGCCGATCTGGCAGGCCACGATGCTGAGAAAGGTCATCGTCGTCGCCTCCCTCCACGTATCGTGCAATGCTCCGGTGCTGGTGTCGGCCCCGAAGGTCCATCCACCGTCGACCAGGGTGAGCAAGAACAGGCCCATCACCAGGACAGCGGAGACGCCACCAAGCAGACCCCATGACCGTGCGAGCATCGGGCCGTCGATCACCGACTGTGTGCGTGGTCGAGGGGGACGTTGCATGAGGTCCGGTTCGGCTTTCTCCCGTCCGAGCGCCAGGGCCGGAAGTGTCTCGGTGCCGAGGTCGATGGCGAGGATCTGCATGATGGTCAGCGGCAGGGGGATCCCGCCGCTGGTGAGGGCATAGGCGAGGAAGGGCACGACCTCGGGTGTGGCGTGCGCGAATATGTAGACGATGAATTTGCGGACGTTGTCGTAGACGCGCCGTCCGGCTTGGACGGCGCCGACGATCGTGGCGAAATTGTCGTCGACGAGCACCATGACGGCAGCTTCCCGCGCGACGTCCGTGCCGGAGCGGCCCATCGCCACTCCGATGTCGGCCTGTCGCAGGGCCGGCGCGTCGTTGGCGCCGTCTCCGGTCATGGCGACGATATGACCCGATTCCTGAAGGGCATCGGTGACGCGCAGTTTCGTCTCCGGTGAACTGCGTGCGAAGACGATCTCGTCATCACCTGCGAGGGCAGCGTCGAGTTCGCCGTCGGACATCGCGTCCGCCTCGTCTCCGCCGATCACGCGCAGACCACCTTTTCCGATGTGCACGCTCTCGGCGATTCCGCGGGCAGTGAGCGCATGGTCGCCGGTGACGACGATCAGGCGAATTCCAGCCGAATGGCATCGGTCCACGGCTTCGGGTACCTCGGGGCGAGGTGGATCGATCATGGCCGTTACACCGAGGAGCGTCGAACCTTTCTCGGCCTCCTCTCGGGACAGGTTCTCGGGAACTTCGGAAGGGGTGAGAGGACGTTCGGCGATCGCCAGCAGGCGCCGCCCGCGACGTGCCCAGTCGGCGATGAGGGCCTCGATCGTCCTGCGTTCCTCGTCCGTCAACGGTCTGGTGCCGGTGGTGGTGGCGACGTGAGTGCAGCGGGCGAGTACCACCTCGGGTGCGCCTTTGGTGTGTACGACGGTCGCTGTGCCGACGCGGTCCACCGTCGACATCCGTCGCAGGTTCGGATCGAAATGGAACTGTGCCAGCCTGTCGTCCTTGTTGCGGCGCGGTTCGACGCCCAGACGCTCGGCGGCCTGGAGGAGAGCGATCTCGGTGGGATCACCCACACCGGGGCTCTCGGCGAGTTCCCCCTCGGGTCGCGGCGATTCCGCCAGTTCGGAGTTGTTGCACCACACCGCCGCCGCGATGAGTCGCTGCAGGACGGAGCTCGCTGTGGGAAGTGGCCGGGTGGGATCGAAATCGGCGACTCCATCGCTTGTCCACGCCTGCGTGACGGTCATCCGGTTCACGGTGAGGGTGCCGGTCTTGTCGGTGCAGATGACATTCGTCGATCCGAGAGTCTCGACTGCCGAGATCCGCTTGACCAGGGCTCCTTGCCGCGCCAGCAGGCGTACCCCCACGGCGAGCGCCAGGGTGATCGTGGGGAGCAGGCCCTCGGGTACGTTGGCGACGATCAGTCCGATCGCGAAGTTCAGCGACTCGGTGAGCGACAGTCCGGTCAGCAGGGTGCCGAGCGGAATGAACGCGGCGCCGATGCCCACGGCGACGATGGCGATCAGCCGGGCGGCACGCTTGACCTGTTTCTCCAATGGGCTTTCCTGATGCCCACCCCCTTGGGACAGCGCGGCGATCCGGCCGAGTTCGGTCTTCATGCCGGTGGCGAACACCACCGCCGTTGCTTCGCCGGTGACACAGTTGGTGCCGCTGAACACGACGTCTTGCGCATGGATCAGAGGGACACGACTGTCGCCGCTGTCGGCGGTCACCCGCACGGGCACGGATTCTCCGGTGAGCGCCGACGCGTCGATCTCTGCCTCCCCGTCGAGCAGGCGTGCATCGGCGGAGATCCGGTCCCCCTCGGAGACCACGATGACGTCACCGGGCACGAGTTCCCGGGCGTCGACCTCCGTCTCGGTCTCGTCGCGCAGCACTCGGGCCCGTTGGGGCAGATAAGCGGCGAGTGCTTCGACCGCTTGGTCTGCGTGGCGTTCCTGCACGAATGCAAAGGCGGCGTTGAGGACGATGACCACGACGATTGCGATGGCCAGAGGAATGGAATCCGACAATGCTGCCAGCACGGCGGCCACCCACAGCAGCAGCGCCAGCGGATGGAGGAGTTGCCGGGTCAGGGCCCGCAGCCATCCTTCGCTCCTGCGGCGTACCAGTTCGTTGTGGCCGTGCAGGCCGATGCGCCGCTCCGCCTCGCGTGTGGACAGGCCGGTACGGGACGATCGCAGGTCCCGTAAGAGGCGGTCGAGTGCTTCGAGTGGATCGACGGGCGGATCGTGCTGGTTCTCGCCTGTCGTTGCGGCTGTCATGGCCTCTCCCTCTTCGGCGCCGCACTGTCGCGTGGCCGTGGACAGACAGGGAAGATTCGGGAACAGGGTCCTGAAGGAAGTGTCCCCCACAACGGTTGCCTGGGGTGTCGAACTGCCCACCGACACGTCCTGGGGATCGGTGATCGATACCCACCTGTCTACCGGTACTCCGGCACGGTAGGTGGTTCCACATACGTCTCGTCGTTCGAGCAGACCGAAGCGCACGATCGTGTACTCGTGGACAGGTGTCCTAGAGTCGGGTCCGCGGGTCCGAAGGACAATGCCCGCCTACTGTGGGTCCAGTGACGTCGAACCGATGCGCAACCGCCGGCGCCGCGATGTTCATGTGCGAACACGTGAGCATCCGTCCATGAGGTGGTCCGACATCCGACAGGAATGTCGATCAGCGGGGAGAGGATGTACTCGATGGGAACTACTCCGCCACACATCGTCTGTGCTGACCTGGTGATTCGTCCCTTGGAGCGGAAGGATGAGGATCGCGTTCGCGCATTGCACGAGCACCTCACCAGGCGCGACACCTATATGCGCTTCTTCACGCTCGTCCCCCGGCACCTCGACGATCTCGTGGAGATGCTCTGTCGTCAGGACGACCGGCACGTCAGTCTGGGTGCCTTCGACGACGGAACGCTCGTCGGGGTCGCGAACTACACCGTCGTCGAGGCGGATTCGGGTGATGCCACGGCGGAATGCGCCGTTGCTGTCGGTCATCCCTTCCAACACCACGGAGTCGGTACCACGTTGCTGCAGCGCCTGGTGGGTATCGCCTGGCGACGTGGCATCCGGCATCTCACGGCGTTCGTGCTGACCGAGAACACCACCATGTTCCGGGTGCTCGAGGATCTGGGTTGGTCGTGGGACGAACACGCCTCGGGGCCCGTCGTGGAGGTGCGGATCGACCTTGCGGATCCGAGTGGGGAGCAAGATCTCCGAAACTTGATCGTCGGCGCAGTCCGCTGATTCGGAGTACCGAATGCGTCACTTGCACAGAGGAAAGCGAGTAGCCTGTCCACCGTGTCGTCCGCAGTGGCGGTGAGTCGGCTCGTCAAGACGTTCGGGTCCACCCGTGCGCTCGACGAGCTCGATCTCGAGGTCCGGCCCGGGGAAGTGCACGGTTTTCTGGGACCCAACGGCGCTGGAAAGTCCACGACCATCCGCGTACTTCTCGGGTTGCTCCGCGCCGACTCGGGGGAGATATCACTCCTCGGTGGCGATCCCTGGCGTGAGGCCGTGTCGCTGCACCGGCGGCTCGCCTATGTGCCGGGCGACGTCAATCTCTGGCCCAATCTCACCGGCGGTGAGGCGATCGACCTGCTGGCGGGCCTTCGCGGAGGCCTGGACGAGAGACGGCGTGCCGATCTTCTCGAGCGATTCGAACTGGATCCGACGAAGAAGGTGCGGACGTATTCGCGGGGAAACCGGCAGAAGGTCGCCATCGTGGCAGCCCTGGCCTCGGACGTGGAACTGTTCCTGTTCGACGAGCCCACCTCCGGCCTCGACCCCCTCAAGGAGGAGGTCTTTCGCGACTGTGTGCGCGATGTGGTTGCTCGAGGCTGCTCGGTGCTGCTGTCGAGTCACATCCTGGCGGAAGTGGAAGCGCTGTGCGACAGGGTCACCATCATCCGTCGCGGTCGTACCGTCGAGTCGGGCACGCTCACCGAACTGCGCCATCTGACCCGCACCTCGGTGACCGCCGATACCGTTCGCCCTGCGGTGGGTCTGGAAACCCTCGAGGGAGTTCACGATCTGGACGTGCACGGATCCCACGTGCGTTTCGAAGTCGACACCAAGCACCTCGAGCGAGTCCTGCGAGAACTCCTCACGTTCGGCCTGACTTCGCTGACGAGTGCTCCGCCCACGCTCGAAGAATTGTTCCTGCGGCACTACGGGGACGATCTGCCGGGTGAGCACCACCACGCACCCGGTACGTCCACCGTTCCTCGATGAGAGTCGGATCTACTGTGATTGGCTCGTTCGTCGGTACCGGAGACCTGATCCGACTTGCCGTGCGCCGTGACCGAGTGCAACTGCCGGTGTGGCTGGCGGCGATCACGGTGGTCTACGCGGTGTCGGTCTCGAGCATCGAGGGGTTGTATCCGACCCAGAACGACCTGCATGTGCTTGCGGTGAGCTCCGCGGTCTCGCCCGTGGTGCTCGCCACCAACGGCTTGGTCTCGGGGGACACCCTCGGTGCGGTCGTCACCGCCCAGACACTGTTGTTCGTGGCGCTTGCCGCCGGGCTGATGAGCACGCTGGCGGTGGTGCGGCATACGCGGCAGAACGAGGAGACCGGCCGCGCGGAACTCGTGGGCGCGAACGTCGTCGGTCGTCGTGCGATGCTCACGGCCGGGTTGGCTGTTGCCGTAGGCGCGAATCTGGTGTTGGTGGTCCTGCTGGCGGTCGTGTCCGTCGCTTACGGTCTGCCTCCCGCCGGATCTCTGGCACTCGGTCTCGCGGCCGGCGCAGCAGGCATCTCCTTCGCGGCTGTCGCAGCCGTGACCGCCCAGATCGCAGAAGGTGCCCGCGCGGCGAACGGGCTGGCCGGTGCCGCCCTGGGCGCAGCATTTCTGCTGCGGGCGATCGGTGACAGCGCCGGCACGGTCGATCCGTCCGGTGTCCGCGTCACAAGCATGTGGTTGTCGTGGTTGTCACCGATCGGGTGGGCTCAGCAGATCCGTCCCTTCGACGTGAACGCGTGGTGGGTTCTGCAGCTGTTCGCATTGTTCGTGATCGTGATGATCGCAGTCGCGTACGGCTTGACGGAGCGTCGGGATTTCGGTGCCGGGTTGGTGCAGCCGCGTCCGGGTCCTGCCCGTGCGGCGGATCGGTTGCCGACCGCGTTCGGTCTCGCGTGGCGACTGCAGCGAACGACGCTGCTGTGGTGGGCGGTCGGTCTCGTGATCCTGGCTGCCACGTACGGCAGCGTGGCCGATGAAATGGACAACTTCCTCGACGAGGGCGGCGGAGTCGCCGACCTCGTCGAGCAGCTCGGGGGCGGGGCAGAGGCGCTGACCGACGGTTACTTCGCCATGACCTTCCTCATGATGGCATTGTTCACGAGTGGATATGCGGTGCAGTCTGTTCTGCGGTTGCACAGTGAGGAGACCTCCGGACGAGTCGAGTCGGTATTGACCACCGGGCTGGGACGGGTGCCCTGGGTGCTCGCCCATTTCGCAGTCGTGCTGATCGGGGTGCTGATCCTGCAGTTCCTCGTCGGTCTCGTGGTGGCAGTGACATATGGCGCGGCGATCGACGATCTCACCGGGCCGCTGGCCGATCTGCTTCCCGCAGCGCTGGTGTACGTGCCGGCGATCTCGTTCGTCGCGGCCGCGGCCGTGTTGTGCGTGGGGGTGATACCGGGGCACGGCGCCGCCGTCGCGTGGGGGCTCTTTGCGGTCTGGGTGCTAATCGGGCAACTCGGGGTGGTGCTCGATCTTCCACAATTCGTGCTCGACCTGTCGCCCTTCACTCACGTGCCCTCGATGCCGGCGGAGCGGTTCCTCGTCATGCCACTCGCTGTGCTGTCGGCTCTCGCCGTGGTGACCGCTGCGGCGGGGGTGTCCGCGATGCGCCGTCGCGACCTCGTCCTCCGATGACAAACGCGAACCGCTCTCGACCCGGCACAGTGGACTCACAGAACCGAGTCCCTTTCCGGGCACGGCCGTCGGGTCTACCGTCGATTCTGTAGACCCAACGGACGAGCCGACTTGTCAGGTCGTCAGCGGACTCCTCACCGGATGACCATCCGGAGAGACCGGTTCAGGGACACTCCTCATCTGCAAGTTCGGCAGCGAGAGGGAAAACCATGGTTGCCACGATGCCGGCGGTGACAGAGCATCGGCCCGCCCTCGAACGACTACGCGAGGCCGAGCACCTCGTGGTGGAATTGCCCGGCGTAGGGCGCCTCAGCCTCCCGCCACCCGAGCAACTCGCCTACCTGGCAGGCATCGGCGCCTTGGTGGCGCTGGAACTGCTCGAGTGGCCGGTGGCGGTTGCCATCACTACGGGTCATCTCCTGGCCGAGGTGCACCATCATCGCATTCTCCAGGGGATCGGCGAAGCGCTGGAGGAGGCCTGACCTCGGCAAGTGCGTCGGTCGCAGAACGCAGAACGGTGCGGCCACGTCAGTGACCACACCGTTCGACCAGGATTCCGAGATGACTGTTACGCGCCCTGGCGGACCGGCGTGCGACGGCCCATCGCGGCGAGAGCAGCACCGAGCACCGCGGTCACGGCAAGCCCGGTCAGTGCCGCGAGGAATTCGGTGCCGCTGAGCGTGCCGTAGTCGGCGAGGCCGGGAAGACCGGCGAAGGCGGCGTCACCGACCGGCAACGAGTAGGCGCCGACGATGTGCTCGAGACCGTCCGGGCTGCCGGATGCGACGAGAGCCAGCGCACAGGCACTGACCACGCCCAGGCCACCGATCGCCGCGAGCCCCCGCCGGACGGCAACGGGGGTCACGGAGGATCGCGCGTCCCACGCCGCGATCCCGGGTGCGAACGCCATCACGACGCTCAGCACAGCGGCGGTGATGAGAGCTTCACCGAGGCCGATGGCCAGGTGGACCGCGGTCAGATCGCCGATGAATGCTGCTGCGGCGCCGGTACCGGCGGTCGCCGAGTATGCGGCGCCGAGAATCGCGGCACTCACCGGCACGGACAGACCGGCGCCGACGGCAGCGGTGGTCCGCGTCAGCTTCCCGAGGCCGAGCCGCTCGGCACCGGTGCGGACTGTGGCAGTGACGAGGACGGGCAGTACCGCCAGCAGCAGCACGTTCACACCGAGGGCGTTGACCCCGCCGTCCCCGAACAGCAATGCCTGTACACCGACCACGGCGGTCATCGCGAGAAGCGCGAGTCGGGGCCCGATGAGCGCGGTCGCGAGCGCGCCGCCGATGAGGTGGCCGCTGACGCCACTGGCGATGGGGTAGTTGACCATCTGGGCGCCGAAGATCATCGCTGCGGTCGTGCCGCCCAGAAGGGTGTCTCGGGTGGTGATGCGCGGGCGTCCGGCGGTGGCGGCGAGCACGACCGCACCGGTGGCGATCGCCGCAGCGGGCGCGGTGGCGCTCATGGGGAGGAAATGGTCAGGGACGTGCATGGGTGAGACTCCCTTCGAGGGTGGACGGATGAACGTGTGTGGAGCGCCAGGATCGCCAGGTCGACTCGAGCGGCGAGGAGTGGGCGGCGGCGCCGAGGAACCGCAGCAGGCTGCCGGGCCCTTCGAGCTGGACCACGCCGTCGCCCTCGGCGCGTCGCCCATAGGTCGCGATGACGTCGTGCACCCGAGCGGAGCCGAGGATCCCGGGTTCGGGGAACGCGCCGTGCGCGTACAACTCCTCGACGAAGAGCGGACGACGATCGACGGTGACCGATGTCCGGCTGCGGATCGCACCCCCGGTTTCTCCGTGGCGTCCGAGGACGAGGGTCTCCCGCATGCTCGCGGCGGCATCGGAGGCGAGTTCGATCCGGGTGTCGCGGTGCACACGGGCGCCGGTGGCGATCACGAACGGGAAGGTGTCCCAGACGAGGGCGCCGCCCTCGGCAACCGTGATCCGCACGTCCCACCGGGACAGCCGGTTGTCGGCGTCGTAGGCGACGGTGCCGCCGATGTCCTGCAATTCGAGCGTGCACCCCGCGTCGACGTGCACATCGACCGTCACCGAATCACCACCGAGCAACAATGCGCCCGCGGCGACAAGGGCGACCCGCGCTCGGTCCGGCCCGACCTCGACTGTGCGGGGGACGAGCATGCCCGGCCGCAGGGTCAGTCGCGCTCGGATCGGTGCGTGATCGATGCGGATCGTGGTGCGGGACATGATCAGTCGTGCGTGTGTGCGGCGTGGCCGTGGCCGTGGCCGTGCCCATGGCCGTGACCGTGGTCGTCGTCCTCGTCGGCGTGGAAGTGCGGAGCCATCGGACCGGGATCGACAGGGGTGTGCGAGCCGGCGCGGTGAGCTGTCAGCATCTCGCGCACCCAGTCGCCGAGCGCCTGCACGGATGCGGCGTCGGTCCGCGACAGCGCCAGCACCGGTCCACCCTCGCGGGCCTTTTCGGCATCGGCGACCATCTGCGGCACGTCGACACCCACGTAGGGAGAGAGATCGGTCTTGTTCACCACGAGCAGGTCGGCGCGGCTGATGCCGGGACCGCCCTTGCGGGCGACGTCGCCACCGCCGGCGACATCGAGAACGAAGATCTGTGCGTCGACGAGCGCGGGGGAGAAGGTCGCGGTCAGGTTGTCGCCGCCGCTCTCCACCAACACGACATCGAGCGGCGCGAAGTCGCGTTCGAGATCCTCGACGGCCAGCAGGTTCATGGTCACGTCGTCGCGGATCGCGGTGTGCGGGCATGCCCCGGTCTCCACCGCGCGGATGCGCTCGGGGTCGAGCACACCGGCCGAACGGAGGAAGCGGGCATCCTCGTCGGTGTAGATGTCGTTGGTGATCACGCCGAGCTGCAGTTCGGACGCGAGGGTGCGGCAGATGGTCGCGATCAGCGAGCTCTTGCCCGTGCCGACGGGACCGGCGACGCCGAGACGGAGCGAACGGGTGGTGGTGTGTTCAGGCACGGAACAGCCTTTCTGGAGCGGATGCATGGGCTTCGGCCCACAGTTCGGTCTGGGGACCACCGGTTGCCAGGATGTCCGCCGGATCGGTGAGGGCGGACAGCTCGGCGATGAGCGGTTCCAGATGGGCGCAGGCCTCGAGCGCCCATCTCGAACCGGTGGCCGGGTCTGTGGGGTGCAGTTTGAGGAAAGCCGCGACGATCGCCTGCGCCTCCTCGTACAGCACCAGTCGTGCGGTATCGATCGCCGGGATGCGCGCGAGCGCCGCGATGGCCCCGACGACCAGTCCCCGCGACGGTCGCGGGGTCCGGGCACCGAGATCGTCGAGAACGGGCGAGGGCCACAGGTTCCGGGCCAGCCGCAGATAGCCGCGGGCCAGCAGCCGGGACGCGTCGCGCTGGGCCGGGCCCGGTGTGCGCGCCGCCCAGTGGTCGTCGATCTCGTCGATCCGTAGCGCCAGGATGGCTCCGGCATCGGAGACCACCGCGTGCCGGGCCACCACGGCGACACCGGCCTCGACCGCCGCCGAGGTGCGCAACCGCGCGACGAGGAAGCGACGCACCTCGGTCGGCGACATCCCACCCTGGAGCGCGGGTTCGAGCCCGCCCGAGTTGACGTTCCCGCCGACCGGCGCGCGTCCGTCCGCGAGGAGGAGCAGCACCGTGGTGGGAGAGAGAGTGTCGGGCAGCATCAGAACATCGAATACAGCTGCGCGAGCGGCAGTTCGGTGGCCGGAGCCGGAACGACCCGCTCGCCGTCGATGTCGATGTCGAAGGTGTCGGCGCGGATCTCGATGCGCGGCAACACGTCGTTCTGCTTCATGTCGGCCTTGCCGATGTGCCGGGTCGGCCGCAACGGCAGCAGCGTGCGACGCAACCCGAGCCGGTCTTCCAGGCCGTCGTCGAGGGCGGCGGGGGAGACGAACGACACCGACGTGTGCGGAGCGAGCACATCGCCGAAAGCGGGTCGCTGCAGCACGGGCTGCGGAGTCGGGATCGACGCGTTGGGGTCGCCGAGCGCGGCCCAGGCGATCGATCCGCCCTTGATGACCAGCGACGGCCGGATGCCGAAGAACTTCGGATCCCACAGCACGAGGTCGGCGAGCTTGCCCACCTCGATCGAACCGAGTTCGTGGTCGACGCCGTGCGCGATCGCGGGGTTGATCGTGTACTTCGCGACGTAGCGACGGGCCCGTTCGTTGTCGGCGGGCATGCCGCCGTCGAGGCTGCCGCGCCGGTTCTTCATCACGTGCGCGACCTGCCAGGTGCGGGTGATGACCTCACCGATGCGTCCCATCGCCTGGGCGTCGGACGAGGTGATCGACAGGGCGCCCATGTCGTGCAGGATGTCCTCGGCCGCGATGGTGGTGGCCCGGATCCGGGACTCGGCGAACGCAAGGTCCTCCGGCACGGCCGGGTTGAGGTGGTGGCAGACCATCAGCATGTCGAGGTGCTCGTCGACGGTGTTGACCGTGTGCGGCAATGTCGGGTTGGTCGAGCCCGGGATGATGTGCGGCAATCCGGCGATGCTCAGGATGTCCGGGGCGTGTCCACCACCGGCACCTTCGACGTGGAAGGCGTGGATCGAGCGACCACCGATCGCGGCGAGCGTGCTCTCCACGAAGCCTGCCTCGTTGAGCGAGTCCGAGTGCAGCGCGACCTGCAGTCCGTGCTCGTCGGCCGCGCGCAACGCCGCATCGATGGCGGCCGGCGTGGATCCCCAGTCCTCGTGCACCTTGTACCCGGCGGCACCGGCGAGGGCCTGCTCGCGCAACCCCTCGGCGGAGACGGTGTTGCCCTTACCGAGCAACAGCACGTTCACCGGCAGCATGTCGAGCGCGCGATGCATCTGCATCAGATGCCACGGACCCGGTGTGACGGTGGTGGCCTTCGAGCCTTCGGACGGACCGGTCCCGCCTCCGGCAATCGTGGTGATGCCGGTGGCGAGTGCCTCGACGATCTGCGACGGCGACAGCAGGTGCACGTGCGAGTCGAAGGCGCCCGCGGTGAGGATGCGACCTTCACCGGAGATGACGTCGGTGGACGGGCCGATCTGCAGCTTCGGGTGCACGCCGTCGGCGATGTCGGGGTTGCCGGCGCGACCGAGGGCGACGATGCGGCCGTCGCGGATTCCGACGTCGGCGCGTACGATGCCAGACCAGTCCAGCACGATCACGTTCGTGATGACGGTGTCGGGAGCACCCTCGGCCCGGGTCGTCACGCCTTGGGCCATCGATTCGCGGATGGACTTGCCGCCACCGAAGACGGCTTCCTCACCGCCGAAAGTGAGATCTTCCTCGATCTGGATCCACAGGTCGGTGTCGCCCAGGCGTAGCTGGTCGCCGACCGTCGGTCCGTACAGTGCCGCGTACTCGGCGCGTGTGATCTCCACGTTCTCAGTCCTCCTGCTTCCGCACCTGGATGCCGGGGACGACGCGTCGCCCGCGCAGGGCGACGGCGCCGAGCTCGCGGCTGCTGCCGGGTTCGAAGCGCTGCGAGGTCCCCGACGGGATGTCCAGGCGGAAGCCCTGCGCGCGTTCGCGGTCGAACTCGAGGGCCGCATTCGCGTCCGGAAGGTGGATGTGTGAGCCGATCTGGATGGGGCGATCACCGGTGTTGAGGAAGACGAGGGTGATGCGCTCGTCGTCGGAGCGGTCCGCGTTGAGGGTGAGGGAGCCCTCGGCGACGCGAATCGCTCCGGGTCCCGAAATCGATCCGGATGCCATGTCGGAGCTCCCTTTCAGGAAATCGGGTGGTGGATCGTGACCAGCTTGCGTCCGTCCGGGAAAGTGGCCTCGACCTGCACGTCGGTCAGCATCTCGGCGACGCCGTCCATGACCTCGTCGCGGGCGAGGACCTCGCGGCCCTTCATCATGAGGTCGGCGACGTCGGCGCCTTCGCGTGCTCGTTCGATCACCCAGGTGGACAACAGGGCAACGGCTTCGGGGTAGTTCAGTCGGACGCCGCGGTCCCGCCGGTCGCGTGCCACCATGCCGGCGACGGCCAGAAGGAGTTTCTCGGTGTCGGCGGGAGTCAGCTGCATACGTCGTTCTTTCGTGCGAGTCGGCGGTCGTGCAATCGATGCCGATCATGCGCGGCTCTTGTTTCGCGGACGTTACCCCTGCGTATCGCGGAGAAATCCGGACGCGTCGGCCTCAGAAGCGCTGCCGCACTGCGAGATCCCCGAAACGGTCGGAGTAGGGGGTGTCGTTGTCGACAGTGCCGAACCACTGGCCGATCCTGTGCTCGGCATTGGTTCAGGTATCCGTCAGGCCGTGCGAATCGAGGTGGTTTCGTACACCGTGAACGAAGTCGCTTCCGACCCCCGACACGTCGTTCGACATGGCGGGGAGCGGCGGGCATGTAATTCGACATGAACACACTCCGGGTGGGGTGAGCGACCGGCGATGCGGATCCGCCAGAAGTCGCCGTCGCGCACGCTCTCGGCGATCGTGTAATCACCGCGCCCGGCCGGACCGAAGCGCCGGAGGACGGCGGTGACCGCGGCCTGTTGAGGCGGGAACAGATCGGTGTACCCGCGCAGATGATCGGGGTGGACTCGCCCCGAGAAGTATTCCTCGACGGTCGCGACGGATGATTCGGCATCGAGGCCGCCGTAATAGACTCCGTCGGGCACGATGACGACGTTGGCTGCGAACCTGTCTCCGCCTACGTGGGTGCATTCCCAGACCTGCTCCGGCCGCCGCTCCGCCAGGGCACGCGCCACCGGCCGTCCGCGTACGGCGCAGCAGGGGTCGTGCCGGCCGTGGGTGCAGACCAGAAGGACAGGTGGACCGCCGCGGGCTCCCGAAAGGCCGAGGGCGGTGGCGATCTGCGCCAGATCCTCGTCACGACTCCACATGCCCCACTGCTGACGGAAGGCGCCCGAATTCTCGTGGCGCAGCACTGCCCAGCGGTCGGGGCCGTCGTGCCGCCGGGCTCCTGGGCGTTTGACCAGCAGTATTCGCGCACGTGCCGCCTTCGCGGCGGACAAGACGAGTCTCTTGGTCGCAGCCTGGAGATGGAGGCCTTCGAATCCGTCGATCGGCCATCTGCCTCGGTACTCGATGAGAACCCAGACGAAGCCGCGTGGTGCCGTGCCTGCCATCGGGTCACCGCGCGTTCGGGCGTCGTCCGAGCAGAAGAAGCGTTCGGCAGTCGGCACGGCGTTCCCTCAGGGTTCCACGGGGATGAGGATCCCCGCGCGTAGCAGGCGTTCGACCAGATCCATCCCGAGCGTCTCGGCGAGATGAGGTTCGCCGTCGAGTAGATGTATGACGCACGGCAGGTCACCGTCCGGCACGGCGAACCGGCCCACACGCGAGTGCAGGTACGAATCTTCCAGTCGCGCTTGCAGGCCGCCGCGAAGTCGCACGACCGTCTCGGGCTGCAGGTCGCGGATGGCGGCGAGTTGGGCGAGTGGCCCCAGCGGCGCCGGACGTCCCTGTTCTCGGCGGCTCCGGTGGAGCAGCGAAGTGGGGTCGGACCGAGCCAAGGCGGCAATGAGATGCTCTCGGACAGAGTCGATTTCGTCTCCGTTTGTGTCGAAGCCCAACGGCAGCGCACGGCGCATCTCGGGTTCGTCACCCAGCGCGGTGAGTGCGGCCCGGGTCAGGTGCTCTGCCAGCGCATAGCGTGTCCAGCTGTGGATACCGACTGTGAGATGGATGGAGATCTCACCCTGTGCCTCGGCGGCGTGTAGCCAGCCGCGCGGCAGGTAGAGACAATCGCCGGGTTCGAGCACGGTGTCGATGTATGCCGGCCTCGTCGCGGCCTCGGCGATGGCGGAGCGATGATCGGTCCAGGGCTGATGGCGCAGCGGATCCGGGTGGACGGGCTCGTGGATCACCCACCGCTTGGTTCCCTCGATCTGCACGATGAAGACATCGTGGACGTCGTAGTGGTCGTCGAATCCTCGGCTCCGAGGTGGAGTGACGTATGCATTGACCTGGACGGGATGTCCGAGCTCGGTGCTCAACTCGGTACCGAACTTCGAGACCGGTTCCCACGTGCGGTGCAGAGCTTGAAGGACGAAGGTCGCCCCGTCGGCGAAGTTGCGCCACAGCATCGTGTCGTCGAGCTGGTCGGCGATGGTGGCGCCCACGCCGGCTGGGGAGGTGAATGCCGAGTCGGGCAGCGTCACCCCGTCCTTGACCACACGAAGAAATGGTGTGCGGAGTCCCCGTCGCGAGATCAGCTCGTCGATCGCCTCGAATGAACACAGGTCGGAGAAATCGCAGACGCCACGAGTGAGTAATGGTGTGCGGCCCCAGACCTCGCATGCAAATCTTTCACGGCCGATATCGATCAGGCGCGCTTCCAGAACTCCGACGCCTGCCTCGGTGCCGGTTTCCTCGGCGCCCGTGCGAGGGGTACTCACACCTAGGTGCCTCCGTCGGCACCGCCGTCAGCGCCTCCGTCGGCACCGCCGTCTGCGCCTCCGTCCGCACCGCCATCTGCGCCTCCGTCCGCACCGCCGTCAGCGCCTCCGTCGGCACCGCCATCTGCGCCCCCGTCCGCACCGCCATCTGCACCGCCATCTGCACCGCCATCGTGAACACCCGGCACACCGGCGGCGCCGCCGTCCGCCGGACCCTCGTCGTCGTGCGGGTCCTGCTGTGAATCGGTCATGCTTCCTCCCAAAATCGAAAGGTCGGAGCACCGGTGTCGGAGAGGCGTCGAACCCCATACCGGTCCGCTCTTCGCGTGTGGTTCAGCTTATCCGGGCGAATCAGCCGACACGTGGTATCCGACATCATCGAAAGACACCGCAGTTGTGACCTGTGGGAGCGATCCCGGACGAGGGCGGCTCAACCCACCCTCACCGTGCATCCCGGCCTCAGTTCGGCGATCCGGCCCCCGCACTCGATCTCGATCGCTCGGACAGCCTGCACGTCTTCGTTCAGGGTAGGTCGCACACTGCCCCGCAGAAGATGAAACGCACACCGCAGGTGTGTCTGCGGCACGACTGTTCGGAACAGGCCCCCGAAGGCCCTGACATAAGGGAGGTCGAGGAACACACTGAAGACTCGAAGGATGCCTGCCGCGCTACCGTCGAAAGGCTCTGCCATGGCTGTCCTGGTCGCCTACGCCACCGCCGGAGGATCGACGCGTGGCGTCGCCGAACGAATCGCGACGGGGCTCGAGGGCTGCGGCACGGTGGAACTTCGGAACTCGACCGAGGTCGATTCGCTGAGGAGGTACGAGGCGTTGATCATCGGCAGTGCGATCCACAACGGGCAATGGTTGCCCGCGGCGGCCGAGACGGTCGAGCGGTTGCGTGCGGAACTCGAGGGACGCACGGTGTGGGCATTCTCTGTCTCCTCGGTCGGGGCGACGAGCACGACTCTCTCGCCCCGGCTGGCGAGATATCTGCGTCGGGCTACTCCGGAACCGAAGGCGGTGCAGGATCTGCGTTCCGTGGCGGATGTGTGTGATCACCGATTCTTCGCAGGTGCGATCACCCCCGGCGACTGGCCGGGATTCGGCCGCATCGTCTTCCGGCTGATGGGGGGACATTACGGCGATGCGCGCGACTGGGACGACATCGACGAGTGGACGGGACGTATCCGGACCCAGCTCGTCGAGAATCCGATGTGATCAGGAGTGTTCCGGTCGGGCCGGACGACGGGGCGGGGTCCTGTTCTGCGATCTCGCGTGCTCCTCAGGGTGGACCCGAGATCGTTCGCTCGCCGGGACACCGGATGCGCTGTCGGTCAGAGGGAACGTCGCGTCGATCGACGTCCGCGTGGCCGCGCCACGATGTCGTCGAACGCATCGATCAGCCCGGCCGGATACCAGCGAGGATCCGTCTCGGCTGCGGTGGCGACGAGCAGCACCTGCCGTTCGCTCGCCTCGGATGCGATCGCCGCGAGCCGTTTCCCGCCTTCGACGCCGAGTGCCGCGACCGTCGCAGCCAGGTCGGCAACGAGAAGCACACGTCGTCGTCCGGCGAGCGGTGTGTCGAGTCCGGTCACCGCGCAGGCGATCTGTTCGGCCGTGGCGGCCCAGCTGCACGAACTCGACGGAATCGCGGCGGGTTCCCCGAGCCAGTGATGCCGACGGTGCGGATCGACGACGACGAGTTCGTGGGTGTCACAGGTCAGTACCGTCATGGCGATCAGATCGAGCGACACACTCGGCGACGAGCGGCGCTCGTCGCGCTGGATCAGAAGGTTGCGTCCGGCCGTGAGATCCCATGACACGGGCGTGCCGTCGCTGTCGCGTCCGAAGGGGATCGTGGTCCTGCACCGGGTCGTCCGCACGGCGCGTTCGCTCTGCGGGCGAGGGGATCGCAGCGGGACCGAGTGAGAGCACGTCCGGCGGACAGGCGGAGTGACGGGCATCGACATGGTGGATCCGTTTCGTATCGCTGGTCCGGAAGGGGTCTTCGGACGCGAGAACTGTAGGACACGGGACCGACAGAAACGACCGGCAGTACCGTTCGCGCGCGGTAAGGACACCGGAGAACTACAGTCGGGAACATGCGTCCCCTTGCTACAGTCCTCGCCACAGTGGCCCTCACCGCGCTCGGTGGCCATATCGCGACCGCCGCTCCCGCTCCGGTCGTCGACGGCAACGGGGCGATCGCCGCTCCGTCGAGTACTCAGATCTCCTTCGCACACACACCCACCGGAGTGCGGGCAGGAACCGCGAACGAGCACGAATCGCGCGCCGGTGTCTCCATCGTGAAGCTCTACCTCGCGGAATACGTCTTCACCCACGGCGATCCGGCCGATCACGCCGACGCGAGCGAGATGATCCGTGCTTCGAACGATGCCATCGCCGACCGCCTGCACGCGAAATACCCGCAGGCGATCTCGTCGACGGCAACCGAGTTCGGACTCACCGACACCTACGTACCGGGCTATTGGGGGGTCGGCACCACCTCGACGCACGACATGGTCACCTATCTCGAGACCAAGAAGCGCACCGATCCTGCTTCGCCGGTGCTCGCCGCGATGGCGTCGGCCTACGGCACTGCGGCCGACGGATATCCGCAGAACTACGGCACGGCGTTGCTCGCCGGGGTGATCGGCACGAAATGGGGATGGAGCAACGATCGTTCGTTTCACGCCTCCGCATCGTTCGGGCCCGATTTCTCGGTTGCGGCGTCGACCTACGGCTCCGCGGCGCAGCTCACCGAGCATGTCCTCGGTGCCTTCACGGAGGGCACGCCGCCCGGGCCGGAATCCGGTCTTCGCCTGCAGGACTGCGCTCCGCTCGCCTGGCTCGCCGGCGATCCGCTGCTCGGGGCACCCGCGCAGCTTCTCCTCGACGGCCTGCCGCCCGCTGTCACGGACGTGATCTGCAGCTGACCCCACGGCCGGCCGCCGAGAGGCGGGTCAGACGCGGCGCATCACCGACACGACCGTGCCCAGTACCACCGCCTCGTCACCGTCGAGAACGGGATAGGCGGCGTTGCGGGGTTCGAGATGGATGTGGCCGCCTCGGCGCCGGAAGACCTTCACCGTGGCCTCGCCGTCGATCATCGCCGCGACGATCTGACCGGAGTGGGCTTCGTGCTGCCGGCGAACGACCACGACGTCACCGTCGCAGATCGCCGCGTCGATCATTGAGTCGCCCCGCACTCGCAGCGCGAACACCGTACCGGAGCCGACCAGATCGCGGGGGAGGGTGAGAACGTCGTCGGTGTGTTCCTCGGCGAGAATCGGTGCACCTGCCGCGATGTCGCCGACGACCGGCACGGTCACCGTATCGTCGGAAGATCGCTGTCCGCCGGAACCGTCGAGGAACGGCCGCACGTCGAGTTGGCGGGTCACAGCGGAACCCCGTCGGAGGAAACCCTTGTCCTCGAGAGCCTTCAAGTGCTTCGAGACCGTCGACGTCGACCGTAGACCCACCGACTCGGCGATCCGGCGGGTGCTCGGCGCCGATCCGTGAGCGACGATCCAGTCCCGGATCGCGACCAGGATCTGCTGTTGGCGCATCGGGAGGGCGGAGGCGTCGAGGCCACCGAAGAGGTCGGAATCGTCGTAACCGGTCATCGACGAATGGTATCGGCGGCCCGAAGGCGGCCGCGGCAGTGGTGCCCCCGGTGAGACTCGAACTCACACTGGACGGGTTTTGAATCCGTTTCCTCTGCCAATTGGGATACGGGGGCGTTGCGGACACCACTGTAGAGGATCAGGTGAAGCGGACGAACACCGGTACCCTTTGAACGTTCGACCCCCGCAACGGGGACCCATCAGTACCGAGGGGAAGGCCCGACAATGACCTCCGCGCCGCACGACAGCACACCAACTCCGCGTCGGGTCGTCGTAGCGGAAGACGAGGCCCTGATCAGGCTCGATCTGGTGGAGATGCTGCGAGAAGAGGGCTACGAAGTCGTCGGTGAGGCCGGGGACGGGCAGCGTGCCGTGGAGCTCGCCGAAGAACTCCGGCCCGATCTGGTGATCATGGATGTCAAGATGCCGCGCCGCGACGGCATCGACGCGGCCTCGGAAATCGCGCAGCGCCGCATCGCCCCTGTGGTGATTCTCACAGCCTTCAGCCAGCGTGAACTCGTCGAGCGCGCCCGGGACGCCGGCGCGATGGCGTATCTCGTCAAGCCCTTCTCGAAGACCGACCTCGTGCCCGCCATCGAGGTCGCGGTCAGCCGCTTCTCGGAACTCCGCGAACTCGAACGCGAGGTGCACGGTCTCAATGAGCGTTTCGAGACCCGCAAACTCGTCGACCGGGCGAAGGGGTTGCTCATGGAGAAGCACGCGATGACCGAGCCGGAGGCATTCCGGTGGATCCAGCGGGCCGCGATGGACCGCCGCACCACGATGAGGCAGGTCGCCGTCGTCGTTCTAGAGACCCTCGGGGGAAACGCCGACGGGTAGTTGCCCGAAGCGGTTTCGCGTGGGCGTAACACTCTGCCGCGTTACCACGACGTCAAATCTCCGCCCTGCAGATAACGGTCGTATCACAAGGATTTCCGTCCGTATCGCTGGGTCCTCTCGGCCGCTATGTTTCGACCACATCCGGAAATCCGCCGGATGCGGAGTCAGGCGTTCGAAGGAGAGTTGAATGGCAAGACGGACTTTGGTCCGCGCCGTAGCGGTACTCGGTGCTGCGACGCTCGCCCTCGCCGGGTGTGGTTCGGACAGCGATGATTCGACGTCGGGCACGACGTCGGGTGACGACGCGTCGGCGTCTGCATCGACCGTCGTGACCGACTGCGAACCGGCACAGGCCACGGCTGGGACGACTCCGGTCACGGGGCCGCTGAAGATCGGCACGATCCTCCCGGAGACCGGAAGTCTCGCCTTCCTGGGGCCACCGGAGGTCGCCGCCGTCCGGCTCGCCGTCGACGAGATAAATGCCGCGGGCGGTGTTCTCGACCAGCCCGTCGAACTGTTCCCCGGTGATTCCGGCGACACGACGACCGACACCGCGAACACCACCGTCGACCGTCATCTCGCGAACGGCACACAGGTGATCATCGGTGCCGCCTCGTCGTCGGTCTCGCTCAAGGTGATCGACAAGATCGTCAGCGCCGGCGTGGTGCAGTTCTCGCCGGCGAACACCTCCGACCAGTTCGTCTGCTATCCCGACCGCGGACTGTACTTCCGCACGGCGCCCACCGACGTGCTGCAGGCGCAGGCACTTGCGCAGCTGATCGCCGAGGACGGGGCGCAGCGAGTGTCGATCATGGCATTGAACGACCCCTACGGCACCGGCCTCGCCGACAACACGGTGAGCAACCTCGTCGATGCGGGTGTCCCGGAAGATCAGATCCAGAAGATCATCTACGACCCCAATGCGCAGTCGTTCAACGCAGAGGTCGACCAGGTGGCCAATTTCGCGCCGGACGCTGTGGCGCTCATCGGTTTCGAAGAGTCGGCGAAGATCATCACCCGCATGCACGAGGTCGGCATCGGTCCGTCCGACGGTATGGCGGTCTTCGGCGTCGACGGCAACATGGGTAACGCACTGGGCGAGAACATCGCCGACGGACTGCTCGAAGGCATGGCAGGGACAACTCCGCTGACCGACACCGGGGAGGAATTCCAGCAGCGCCTGCGCGGCGTCGATCCCGGACTGATCGACTTCAACTACGCAGGCGAGTCGTACGACGCCGTCGTCGTCTCGGCGCTGGCCGCCGTTCAGGCGGGGTCGACCGCGGGGGTGGACATCGCCGCGAACATCAACTCGGTGACCCGTGACGGGGAGAAGTGCACTACCTACCAGCAGTGTCTGGATCTGCTCCGATCCGGCGCGGACATCGACTACGACGGTGTGACCGGCGAACTCAGCTTCGTGGACGCGGGTGAGCCGGGCGTGGGCTCGTACGGCCGGCTGGTCTTCGGTCCCGACAACACGGTGACCACGGAGGACTACATCGTGGTGGGCGCGGAGTGATCCGAACGTCGTGAGCGAGGGGGTGACCGCCGACCGGCGGTCACCCCCTCGGCTTCTCGCGGCTGCCTGCCAGGGTGCCCAGATACAATTCCACGACCTTCGGGTCGCGCATGAGATTGGCGCCGGTGTCGGTGTAGGCGTTGCGGCCCTGGTCCAGAACATATCCGCGATCGCAGATCTGCAGGCAGCGACGCGCATTCTGCTCGACCATGATGATCGACACGCCCGCCGCGTTGATCTTCTTGCACCGGATGAAGACCTCGTCCTGGAACATGGGCGACAGGCCGGCGGACGGCTCGTCGAGCAGCAGCACCGACGGCTCCATCATCAGAGCCCGCCCCATGGCCACCATCTGACGTTCCCCGCCCGACAGGGCCCCGGCCTTGACCTTCCGGCGTTCGGCGAGCAACGGGAACAGGGACGCCACCCTCTCGAAATTCTTTTCGAAGTCCTTGGGGCGCAGATATATTCCCATCTCGAGGTTCTCCTCGATGGTCAGTGAGGGAAACACGTTCCGGGTCTGCGGTACGTAACCGAGTCCCTTGCGCACGAGGGTGTGCGCCGGCGCCGAGGTGATCGGATCCCCGTCCAGCGTGACGATGCCGCTGCGCACCGGGATGAGCCCGAACAATGCCTTCAGCAGGGTCGACTTGCCGGCCCCGTTCGGGCCGATGATGCCCACGATCTCACCGTCGCGCAGATAGAAGTTGCAGCCACGCAGGATGTCGACACCGGGGAAGTAACCGGCCACGAGGTCGTCCGCGCGCAGCAGTGCGTCGGTGGCGAGACGGGCGTGTTCCTCCGGGCTCGCGGCGCGCTCGGCCGGTGTGGTGCCAGGTGTGGGAGAGATGTTGTCGTTCACGGCTTCTCCAGGGGTTTCGCCGGCGGGTCCGTCGATGCGACATCGGGGTCGGACAAGTCGCCGCCGGTTTCGAGGGTCTTGGCTTCGGCATCGGCGAGAGCATCGGCCAGTTCGGCGGTCGCGCCGACGGGGTTGCCGTCCTCGTCGAACTCCAGCGCCTGGTCGTGATGACTGCCCAGATAGGCGTCGACCACGGCCGGGTCGGAGGACAGTGCGTCCGGAGGTGCCTCCGCGATCACCGAGCCCTGCGCCATCACGACCACCCAGTCGGAGATGTCGCGGATCACGTCCATGTCGTGTTCGACGAACACCACGGTCGTGCCGTCGTCGCGCAGTGCCTTGATGTGTCCGAGCAGGGTCTGCGTGAGCGCCGGATTCACCCCGGCCATCGGCTCGTCGAGCATCACGACCGTCGGCTCGGTCATCAGTGCACGCGCCATCTCGAGCAGTTTGCGTTGCCCACCGGACAGTGAGCCGGCGAAGTCGTCGGCCTTCGCTGCCAGGCCGAACCTTTCGAGCAATTCCTGTGCGCGCGCCGTGATCTGCCGTTCCTGCCCGCGCCACGTCCAGGGCAGGAGTGCGCCCGCCATGCGCTCACCGGTCTGGTGACGGGCGCCGAGGCGGACGTTGTCGAGGACCGTCATCTTCGACAGTGCCTTTGTGAGCTGGAAGGTGCGCACGATCCCGTGGCGCGCCACCTGGTGGGGGTGGAGCCGGCCGAGCGGGACACCGTCCATCGTCCATGTGCCCGTGTCGGGCCGGTCGAAGCCGGTGAGCAGATTGAACAGGGTGGTCTTGCCCGCACCGTTCGGGCCGATCAGTCCCGTGATGCAGGACCGCTGGATCTCGAGATGGCCGACGTCGACCGCCTTGAGTCCGCCGAAGGTGCGGCACAGGCCGTCGACGACAAGGATCGGATCGGGTTTGGCGGAGCCGGGCGTGTGGGCGACGTCGGCGAACAACGCCGCGCGTTCGTCCGCGGTGAAGCCGGTCCGGGGCTGCCCGGATGCGGGTGGATCGGATGGGGTCGTGTCAGGCATCGAGTTGCACCTTCCGCTTGCTTCCCAGGATGCCTTGCGGCCGGAATATCATCAGCACCGCGATGAGGATGCCCAGCAGTACGAACCTCATCGCTCCGACCTGCTGTTCGGTGAGCGGAAGCAGCGGGTCCGGCCCGGCGATCGCCTGCCGCAGGAAGGCATCGGGAAGGGTGAGCAGGAACCAGAACAGCATCGCTCCGAGCACCGGTCCGAAGACCGTTCCCGCGCCGCCGAGGATGAGGGCGCCGAAAGCGAAGAAGGTCTGGGCGGTCGAGTAGAAGTCGGGATTGATCGACTTGGTCTGCAGCGCATTGAAGATGCCACCGAGGCCGCCGATCATGCCGCCCAGCACCAGGGCCTGCATCTTGTAGACGAAGACGTTCTTGCCGAGCGCCCGGGCCGCGTCCTCGTCCTCGCGTACGGCCTCGAGGACCCGCCCCCAGGGGCTGTGCGACAGGAGATAGACGAGGCCGCACAGCAGCAGGACGAGCGTCCAGCCGACCACCATCGCCCACAGGTCGTCGCCGTAGAACCGCATCCCCAGCAGGTTGTACTGGCGGCTCGAATCGAACGGGCTCAGAGAGGTGAACGGGTCGGCGAATCCCCACAGGCCGCGCGTGGATCCGGTCACCGAGTCGGACGCGGTGGAGCGGAAGACCAGACGCAGGATCTCCGCCGCCGCGATCGTTGCGATCGCGAGATAGTCGGCGCGCAACCTCAGAGTGGGAATGCCGAGGACGAGCGCGAGCAGACCCGCCAGTGCGAGTCCGACGAGGACACCTACCCACAACGGCTGGTCGTAGGTGACGGTCATGATGCCCACGCCGTAGCCGCCGAGCAATGCGAACCCGATCTGCCCGAAATTCAGCAGACCGGCGTAACCGAAGTGCAGGTTGAGGCCGATCGCGAGCAGCGCGTAGAAGATCGCTGATGGCCCGATGAGCTGGGCAAAGGAAATTTGTAGTACTGCAACGAGATCCATGGATCACCCGATCCTTGTCCGACTGCCGAGGATGCCCTGGGGGCGGATGACCAGGATGACGATGAGCACGAGCAGACCGCCGATGTACTTCAGGTCGGGATTGATCACCAGAGTGGACAACTGCACGAGCAGACCCACCACGACGCATCCGACCAGCGCACCGTAGGCGGTGCCGAGGCCGCCGAGGATGATGCCGGCGAACATCAGCAGGAGCAGCTTGAATCCCATCTCCCACTGCACGCGCCCGCCGAGTTCGGAGAGTCCGAACAGAACCCCGCCGAGCGCTGCGAGCCCACCACCGAGGCCCCACACGAACCGGACCACACGCTCGACGTCGATGCCCGACGACGCCGCGAGATCCCGGTTGTCGGCCACCGCCCGCATCGCCTTGCCGATCCTGGTGCGCTGCAGCAGAAATGCGACCCCGACCAGCACCACGAGGCTGATCACGATGCATGCGAGGTTGACCGGAGTGATCGCGATCGGTCCCCAGACGAGCTGTCTCTGGGCCTGGTAATCGTCGAACGGCTGGGTTCGGTCGGAGAAGAAGGCCAGGATGAGATAGCGCAGCGAGATCGCCAATCCGATCGACACCACCAACTGCGCGATGAGGCCGGTTCGGCGACGCCGGAGCGGAGCCCAGATCAACGAGTTGTTGAGCAAACCGATGATCACGCCGACCACTACCGCCAGGATCGTGGCCGGGATCAGCTGGATGCCGACGGTGACGTTGAAGATCCACGCCGCGACCGCGCCCAGGGTCACCAACTCGCCGTGAGCGAAGTTTGTCAGGCCGGTGGTGCCGAAGATGAGACTCAGCCCCACCCCGGCGATAGCGATGACCAGCCCGAATCGCAAACCGTCGATCAGCGTTCGGATCAACGTCTCGCCCCAGGACACCGTCGAACCCGATCGTGCCTCCCCGAACGAGAAGATCACCGTGTTCGCCCGGCCCGCCGTCACCTCGCGTGTCACGGAAGTCTGGACGGTCACCTCGTCGGGAAGGCTCTCGGCGTCCACCTCGAAGATGTAGGTTCCGGGCGGCAGGGTCAACTCCCAGCGTCCGTCATCGGCGGATTCGGTTTCCGCAACCACCTCACCGGTACTCGTCGTGGCGCGGACGCCTACCCCCTCCAGGCGCTCACCGGCATTGTTGAGGGTTCCGCGGACCGTCGTGCCCTCCGCCGTCTCCTCGCCCCCGGGGGACGCGGGCGCGGTGGTCGTGGGCGGGTCGGGAGGATCCTGTGCAGAAGAGAATCCGGCGCCGAGGAAGAAGAACAGGGCACTCGCGAGGGTGACGAGTACGGCTCCGACCGTTCGGCGAAATGTCGATCTCGGTGGTCGCTGACGTCCCGAAGTTGGGGCCACACAGGTCCTTCCGGCTGGTGCGCTGTGCTCGAGCGCAGCATTGCGCCCGGGCATCACCCGAACCGCGATGATGCCGGGCCTCGGTCTCGTGACAGGGGACTCTAGCGGCTGAAACGGGACTTCAGGGAAAAACTTGATCACCCGGACGTTTCGGTCTCATTTCCCCAGGGAACGACCACATCACCATCCCGGAGAGTTGCAGGTCGGACGGTCCGGCCGACGCTGTCGTCGCCGGTCCCTAGACTGGCACGCGTGACCCGTGCATCCACTTCTACGACGTCCACTGCGGCCGCCGACGACCGCCCGACCCTATTGCTCCTCGACGGCCACTCCCTCGCCTTCCGCGCGTTCTACGCGCTGCCGGCCGAGAATTTCAAGACCCACAGCGGGCAGACCACGAACGCGGTCTACGGGTTCACCTCCATGCTCATCAATCTGTTGCGCGACGAGCAGCCCACGCATGTCGCCGCCGCATTCGACGTCAGCCGCAAGACCTTCCGCGCCGAACTGTTCGCCGCGTACAAGGCTCAGCGCAGTGCCGCACCCGACGACTTCAAGGGCCAGATCGACATCACCAAGGATGTGCTCGGTGCGATGGGCATCCCGGTCATGGCCATCGAGGGCTACGAAGCCGACGACATCATCGCGACCCTCGCCACCCAGGCGCACGCCCAAGGCTTCAAGGTGCTCGTGGTGACGGGCGACCGCGATGCGCTGCAACTGGTCAACGGCGACATCACGGTGCTGTATCCGCGGCGCGGGGTGTCCGACCTCACCCGGTTCACCCCCGAAGCAGTGGAGGAGAAGTACGGGCTCACTCCCGAGCAGTATCCGGACTTCGCGGCGCTGCGCGGCGACCCGAGCGACAACCTGCCGGGAATCCCCGGCGTCGGGGAGAAGACCGCCGCGAAATGGATTCGCGAGTACGGAAGTCTCGGCGAGCTCGTCGACCGCGTCGACGAGGTGCGCGGAAAGACCGGCGACGCCCTGCGGGAGAATCTGTCCAACGTGCTGCTCAATCGCCAGCTCACCGAGATGGTGCGCGACGTGGCCGTGCCCTACACCCCCGAACAGCTCGCCCTGGCCCCGTGGGACCGCGACCGGATCCATCGGTTGTTCGACGACCTCGAGTTCAAGGTGCTGCGCGACCGGCTGTTCGAAACCCTCTCCTCGGCAGAGCCCGAGGCAGAGGAGGGCTTCGAGGTTCGCGGCGGCATCGTCGAGCCGGGCGCGCTCGGCGACTGGCTGGCCGAGCACGCCCCTGCGGGTCGACGCCACGGCCTCGCCGTCGTGGGCACCGGCACCCCCTACGGGGGCGATGCGAGCGCGATCGCCGTGGCCGGCGCCGACGGGGAAGGCGCCTATGTGAGCACCGTGGCGCTCACCCCCGAGGACGAGAATGCCCTCGCCGCGTGGCTGGCGGACCCTGCGGTGGAGAAGGCCGTGCACGAGGCCAAGCCCGCCATCCACGCGCTGCGTGGACGCGGCTGGTCGCTGGCCGGTATCACCAGCGACACTGCACTCGCGGCCTATCTGGTGCGGCCGGGGCAGCGCTCGTTCAAGCTCGACGATCTGTCGCTGCGCTACCTCAAGCGTGAACTGAGGGTGGAAGATACCGGAGCGCAACAATTGTCGCTGCTCGACGATGAGGATGCGGCAGACGCGCAGGCGGCCGAGAACCAGATTCTCGCGGCGCGTGCCGTCGTCGACCTCGCCGCTGCCCTCGACACCGAACTCGAGGAGATCGAATCCGTCCGGTTGCTCACCGAGATGGAACTTCCCTTGCTCGAGGTGCTCGCCGAACTCGAGGCGACCGGAATCGCCGTGGACGCCGCACATCTGTACGACCTGCAGTCGGAGTTCGCCGCCGAGGTCGCTGCCGTGGCGAACGCCGCCTACGAGGTCATCGGTAAGCAGATCAACCTCGGTTCGCCGAAGCAGCTCCAGGTGGTGCTCTTCGACGAACTCGAGATGCCGAAGACGAAGAAGACCAAGACCGGCTACACCACCGACGCGGACGCACTGCAGAGCCTGTTCGACAAGACCGCGCACCCGTTCCTCGAGCATCTCCTCGCGCATCGCGAATCGACGAGAATGAAGACGACCGTGGACGGACTGATCAAGTCGATCGCCGACGACGGCCGCATCCACACCACCTTCAACCAGACCATCGCGGCCACGGGACGACTGTCGTCGACCGAGCCGAATCTGCAGAACATCCCCGTGCGTACCGAGGCCGGTCGCCGAATCCGCGACGGCTTCGTCGTAGGTGACGGCTTCGACGTGCTGCTCACGGCCGACTACAGCCAGATCGAGATGCGCATCATGGCCCACCTGTCGGGCGACGAGGGACTCATCGAGGCCTTCCGCACCGGCGAGGATCTGCACACCTTCGTCGCGTCGCGGGCCTTCGGTCTGCCGCTCGAGGAGGTCACCCCCGAACTGCGCCGGCGGGTCAAGGCGATGTCCTACGGGCTCGCCTACGGATTGAGCGCGTACGGTCTGGCGCAGCAGCTGAAGATCTCCACCGACGAGGCCCGCGAACAGATGGAGGCCTATTTCACCCGGTTCGGTGGGGTGCGCGACTATCTGTACAACGTGGTCGAGGAGGCCCGCAAGGTCGGATACACCTCGACGCTGTACGGGCGACGGCGGTACCTGCCCGATCTCAACAGCGACAATCGGCAGCGCCGGGAGATCGCCGAGCGCGCGGCGCTGAACGCTCCCATCCAGGGCACGGCCGCCGACATCATCAAGGTCGCGATGATCGACGTGCGCAACGCCCTGGGTGAGGCGGGGCTGCGCTCGCGGATGCTGTTGCAGGTGCACGACGAACTCGTTCTCGAGGTGGTCTCCGAAGAACGCGAGCAGGTCGAGGCACTCGTGCGCGAGAAGATGGATTCGGTGATCGAACTGTCGGTGCCGCTCGAGGTGTCGGTCGGCTACGGCCGCAGCTGGGACGCCGCCGCACACTGAGCCCGGGTGCACACGACGGCGCCCGCCCCGGTGCAGGGGCGGGCGCCGTCGGTGAGAGCAGGTCAGCCCTGTTCTGCGCGAGCCTCGGCGATCTGCTTGCGCACGTCGTCCATGTCGAGGTTCTTGACCTGCGTCACGAGATCCTCGAGCGCTGCGGGCGGGAGCGCGCCCGCCTGGTTGTAGACGAGGATGCCCTCGCGGAACGCCATGATGGTGGGAATCGAGCGGATGTTCGCCGCCGCCGCGATGGCCTGCTCGGCTTCGGTGTCGACCTTCGCGTGCACGACGTCGGGGTGCTTGTTCGACGATGCCTCGAAGGTGGGAGCGAACTGTTTGCAGGGGCCGCACCAATCGGCCCAGAAATCCACGAGCACGATGTCGTTGCTCGTGACGACCTCGTCGAAGGTCTGCTGGGTGAGAGTCGTGGTTGCCACGGAAATCCTTTCGGTCGGGCGTGTCGACGGATCCAACATCCGGCCGCCGTCGTTTCTTCCCGTTACGTCTTCCTTCCGCCACGCTACGTGACGGCACATCTTCGGGGGAGGCATCGAGAGCGCCGAACGGAGGGATGCGTCACACGCCCACCGGTGCGCCGGGACGGCGGAAGGTGCGGCGGTAGGCCTGCGGGGTGGTCTGCCGCAGGCGCAGGAAATGCTGACGCAGCACGGCAGCGGCGCCGAAACCGACACGATCGGCCACCACGTCGACGGGCAGGTCCGTCTCCTCGAGCAGTCGCTGGGCGGCCAGCACACGCTGGTCGCGGAGCCAGCGGGCGGGTGTGACCCCGACCTCCGCCACGAAGCGGCGCGCGAACGTGCGCGGCGACATGTGTGCCTTCTGGGCGAGCGCGGCCACCGGAAGTTCCTGATCGAGATGCGCACTCATCCAGTCGAGCAGGGGCGCGAGCGACTCGTCCTCGCATTCCGGCAGCGGCATCGCGACGTACTGCGCCTGTCCGCCGTCGCGGTGCGGCGGTACGACCATGCGCCGGGCGATCGTGTTCGCCACGTGGGATCCCTGCGCGGTGCGCACGATGTGCAGGCACAGGTCGATGGCGGCGGCGGTGCCTGCGGACGTGAGAACCGGGTGGTCGTCGACGTAGAGCACGTCCCGGTCGACCTGCGCCCTCGGGTACATCCGGGAGAGGCGTTCCGCATGCCTCCAGTGGGTCGTGCAGCGCCGCCCGTCGAGCAGTCCTGCGGCCCCGAGCACGAACGCCCCGGTGCACATGCTCGCCACGCGCGTGCCGCGGTCGACCGCCGCGCGAAGTTTCGCGAAGAACGGTTCGAGGCGCTCGTCGTCGAGGCCCGGGGCCCCGCCGTCCACGGCCGGCAGCAGGATCAGGTCGGCGTCGTCGAGGGCATCGAGGGCGTGGGGCGCGTCGATGGTGAATCCGAACCGGGTCCGCACAGGTTCTGCCGTTGTTGCGACGAGGCGGAAGTCGTAGGTGGGCAGGCCGTCGTCGGACCGGTCGAAACCGAACACCTCGCATGCCACACCGAGTTCGAACGTCTCCACGCAGGGAAGGAGGGGGACGGCCACCTTCTCGAGCCTGCCGGTGGTTGCCGTTGTTCCGGACACGGAACCAGTGTGACAGCTCGATGGCAGAAAAACGATGCTTTCCGACAATTCTGCCACTGTCGGGCGCGCTCGCGAGGCAGCAGGCTCGAAGCATGATCCTGCTGGTCTTCGTGCTCCTGGTGACCTTCCTTCTCCTCGACGTGCTCGCGCTCACCGGACGCACGCCCGACACTCATCGGGAAGTGACGCAGTTCGGCGACTTCCGCTTCTGAGCTCGGCCGCCCACCGCTCAGGTGAGCAACCACTCCCGCTTCGCCTCGCCGTCCCAGCGCCGCACCCCCGCGCTCGACCCGGCCAGTTGCCGTTCGGGAGTCTGAGCCGCGATCACGGCCGCCCCGACCCGCGCTGCCGGCACCCGCCGCGCGAGGGTGACGTGCGGTGTCCACTCACCCGGCCGGATGTGCTCCGGGACACCGGAGCACCCCGCGAGCACCTCGAAGATCCGCGCGTGCAGCTCGAGCAGTTCGATCGACGGCACGACCGTGCGGGCCAGCGTTGCGTACCGTCCACCGAAGACCACTACACCCCCCAGTCGCAGGCTGAGCCGTCGTACCGTGATCGCCGCCCGTGTCGCGTCCTCGAGTTCGGGCGGCAGTATCCGGGCGACGAACAGCGTCACGTGCGGTCTGTTGGATTCGGACCGGACGCGCCCTTGACTGTGGTGGATACCTGCGTCGAGCAGGCGGGCCCACTCGTCCCGCACCGCCGCATCGAGTGGGGCGTCGAGGAGGAGTTCCACCGATTGGACCACGGTAGGCAATGATGATCGGGTGACCGACGCCACCGCAACACCTCGGAGCCACCGCATCGGTCTTCTCGAAGGAGACGGCATAGGTCCCGAGATCGTTCCGGCCACCCGCACTGTCGTCGATGCGGCGGTCGCAACAGCCGGGGGAGCGGCGATCGACTGGGTACCGCTGCCCGTGGGCGCCACCGCGATCCACACCCACGGCAGCCCGCTGCCGCAGGTGACCCTGGACGCCCTCGCCGGCCTCGACGCGTGGATCCTCGGTCCTCACGACAGTGCCTCGTACCCGCCGGAGTTCCGCGGACAGCTCACCCCCGGCGGACGGATCCGCAAGCACTTCGACCTGTACGCGAACATCCGTCCGGCCTGCGCGTTGCCGGGAGCACCGGCCCTCTCGCCGAAGATGGATCTCGTCGTCGTCCGCGAGAACACCGAAGGCTTCTACGCCGACCGCAACATGGCCGTCGGCAGCGGCGAATTCATGCCCACGCCCGATTTGGCGCTCGCGATCGGAGTCATCACCCGTGCCGCCTGCGAACGCATCGCCCACACCGCTTTCGACCTTGCCTCGCGGCGCCGCAAACACGTCACCATCGTCCACAAGGCGAACGTGCTCGCTCTCACGACGGGTCTGTTCCGCGACGTGTGCCGAGAGGTAGGGCGTCTCTATCCGGGGGTCACCGTCGACGACCAGCACGTCGATGCGATGGCCGCACTGCTCGTGCGTCGAGGCGACGAGTTCGATGTCATCGTGACGGAGAACATGTTCGGCGACATCCTGTCGGATCTCGCCGCCGAACTGTCCGGCTCGCTCGGCACCGCCGCATCGATCAACGCCTCGCGCACCAAGGCCATGGCGCAGGCCGCGCACGGCGCCGCACCGGACATCGCGGGGCAGGGGCGCGCCGATCCCATCGCGCTGATGCTTTCCGCGGCAATGCTTCTCGACCGCCTCGGCGCTCGTGTCGACATCGGCTTCTCCGCAGCCGCCCGCCGCATCGAGGACGCCGTCCGCACCACGGTCGCGGCGGGCATCGCCACCGCCGACCTCGGTGGCACGGCGTCGACGGCGGAGTTCACAACCGGGGTGGTCGCACGCCTCGGGGGCTGAACGCAAGTTGCATTCGCCCCCACCCCCGGTTGGATACTGTGCGACTGTGAATCGAGCAGTGCACACCCGCCGAGCGTCCGGTCGCGGTCGTGTCCGGACGTCGGCCGTGCTGGCGGGAGGGGCGGTCGTGCTCGCCCTCACGGCCGGGTGCGTGGTCAACACGGAGTCGACGATCCCACCGGGCGAGCGCATCCGGGCGGAGAAGGTCGACGCAGTCGCAGATCAGGTGCCCCCCGACATCGCCGACGGCGGAACCCTCGAGGTCGGGGTGAACGTCCCGTATGCCCCCAACGAGTTCAAGGACGACGACGGAACCATCGTCGGCTTCGGCGTCGAACTCGTCCAGGCCCTCGGTGACGTCCTCGGGCTGACGGCGGTCTTCGACGAATCGGACTTCGACCGGATCATCCCCGCGGTCCAGGCCGGAACCTTCGAGATGGGATCGTCGTCCTTCACCGACACGAAGGAACGAGAGGAATCCGTCGACTTCGTCACCTATTACAGCGCCGGTGTGCAGTGGGCGCAGCGCACCGGCGAGCCCGTCGACCCCGACAACGCGTGCGGCCTGCGAGTCGCGGTGCAGACCACGACCATCGAGGACATCGAGGAGGTCCCGGCCAAGAGCGAGGAGTGCGTCGCTCGCGGGCTCCCGCCCATCGACAAGGTCAAGTACGACAGCCAGGACGAGGCCGCGAACGCTCTGATTCTCGGCCGGGTGGACGCGCTGTCCGCAGACTCTCCGGTCACGGCCTACGTCATCTCCCGCAGCGAAGGACGCCTCGAACCGGCGGGTGAGATCTTCGACGCCGCGCCCTACGGATTCGTCGTCGCCAAGGGTTCGCCGTTCGCTCCCGTGCTGCAGCAGGCGATGCAGTACCTGATCGATTCCGGTGCCTACGGCGAGATCGCCGCCCGCTGGGGCATGGAGGACGGCACGATCACCAGGTCGCAGATCAACGGCGCGACGAGCTGAGAGAGGGAACCATGAGCGAGTCCACGTCCGCGAGATCCGCGGAACCGCGACCGGACGAACCGGAACCGATACGTGCAGTACCCCTGCGGCATCCGGGACGATGGATCGCCGGCGCGATCATCCTGATCGCCCTCGGGCTGTTCGCATGGGGCGCGGCGACCAACGAGGCCTACCGCTGGGACATCTACGTCCAGTACCTGTTCGACCGTCGCATCACCGCCGCCGCCTGGAAGACCGTGCAACTGACGGTCCTCGCAATGGTCATCGCCGTGGCGCTGGGCGTGGTGCTGGCCGTGATGCGACTGTCCCCGAATCCGGTGCTGCGCTCGGTCGCCTGGCTCTATCTGTGGATCTTCCGCGGCACCCCCGTATACGTGCAGCTCGTGCTGTGGGGATTGTTCCCGTCGATCTACAAGCAGATCGACCTCGGGATCCCGTTCGTCCACCAGTTCGTCCACATCGACGTGCAGGGCCTGAACGCGGCGTTCCTGTTCGCCGTCATCGGCCTGGCGCTCAACGAGGCGGCGTACATGGCGGAGATCGTGCGGGCCGGCATCACGTCCGTGCCCGAAGGGCAGGTCGAGGCGTCCACCGCACTCGGGATGTCGTGGTC
The DNA here is from genome assembly GCF_040643435.1 of Rhodococcus sp. NPDC047139. Taxonomy (NCBI): domain Bacteria; kingdom Bacillati; phylum Actinomycetota; class Actinomycetes; order Mycobacteriales; family Nocardiaceae; genus Rhodococcus; species Rhodococcus sp. NPDC047139. The sequence goes on along the minus strand of NZ_JBEYUH010000008.1, from coordinate 3,881 downwards.
GCAGACGATCCGCCGCACCGTGCTCCCGCAGGCGATGCGGGTGATCATCCCGCCCACCGGCAACGAGCTCATCAGCATGCTCAAGACGACCTCGCTCGTCGCTGCGGTGCCCTACAGCCTCGAACTGTACGGACGGGCGCGCGACATCTCGGGGGCGAACTTCCAGCCGATCCCGCTGCTTCTCGTCGCGGCCACCTGGTACCTCGCGATCACCAGCATCCTCATGATCGGCCAGTACTACCTCGAACGGTACTACTCGAAGGGGTTGAGCCGGCAGCTCACCGCACGTCAGCTGCAGGCACTCGCCGACGCACAGAACGCACCGGTCACCGAGGCCGGCAAACCGACGCCGAAGCCCGGCGCACCCGGGGAGGAACATCTATGACGTCCGTCGACACGCCGATGGTGCGGGCCGATCGGGTCTGCAAGAGCTTCGGTGCAGTCAAGGTGCTCAAGGGCATCTCGCTCGAGGTCGGGCGAGGCCAGGTCACGTGCCTGATCGGCCCGTCCGGATCGGGCAAGTCGACCTTCCTCAGATGCATCAACCACCTCGAACGCGTCGATGCCGGTCGCCTGTACGTCGACGGCGAGCTCGTCGGCTACGCCGAGCGCGGATCGAAACTCTACGAACTCCATCCGCGGGTCGCCGCGCGGCAACGGCGCGACATCGGCATGGTGTTCCAGCATTTCAATCTGTTCCCGCACCGCAGCGTGCTGGAGAACGTCGTCGAGGCACCGATCCTCGTGAAGAAGGTCGACCGTGACGTCGCCATCGAGAAGGCGCGGGATCTGCTGGCACGGGTGGGACTGGCCGACAAGGTCGACGCTTATCCCGCCCAGCTCTCGGGTGGACAGCAGCAGCGCGTGGCGATCGCCCGCGCGCTCGCCATGGACCCCAAGCTCATGCTGTTCGACGAGCCCACCTCCGCCCTCGACCCCGAACTCGTCGGTGAGGTGCTCGCGGTGATGCGCGATCTCGCCGAGGGAGGCATGACGATGGTCGTGGTCACCCACGAGATGGGATTCGCGCGGGAAGTCGCCGACCAGCTGGTGTTCATGGACGACGGCGTGGTCGTCGAGTCCGGTGATCCCCGCACGGTGCTCGCCGACCCGAAGGAGAGCCGCACCCGGGAGTTCCTGTCCCGGTTGCTGTGATGCCCGGCTCAGCCGGGTTTACGGCTGCAGAAGATGGCGGTGCCGGGGAAGATGGAGCCGCGCAGCGGGCTCCACTGCCCCCACTCGCGGTCCAGATGCTCGGGCCATTCGGGCTCGACGATGTCGTAGACCTCGAGACCTGCGGCGACGAGCTCGCGCACCCGATCTCCCACGGTGCGGTGATGCTCGGCGTAGGTCGCGCGACCCGTCGGGTCGACCTCGACGTAAGGGGTCCGGTCGAAGTAGGGGAACATCGCGATCAGGCCCTGCTCACCCGGGTCGTCGGGGAAGATCCACCGCATCGGGTGGTTCACCGAGAATACCCATCGTCCGCCGGGCCGCAGCACCCGTGCGACTTCGCGCATGACACGGGCGGAGTCGGCGGCGAAGGGCACCGCGCCGAACGCCGAACACACGATGTCGAAGCTCGCGTCGGCGAACGGCAAATTCTCGGCGCCGGCCTGCACGAGCGGGACGATCGGCCCGGAGGTGGACATCGCGGCCAGACCGCGTCGCAGCATCCCGGCCGAGATGTCCAGTCCGATCACTCGGGCCCCCTGTCCCGCCAGCCAGCGCGCGCAGGGGGCGGAACCACACCCGAGTTCGAGGACGTCGCGCCCGGCGACCGGGCCGAGCAGTTCCACGTCTGCCTCGTGCAGACCTTCGGGGCACCACACGAACTCCCCGTCGGCGGAGTCCACGCCGAGGAATTCGCCGTGGGTGCGGTGGTAGTCCTCGGTGTCGGCGTCCCACCACACCCGGTTGGCGTGCTCGCTCTCACGGGAGCCGAGCCGGGTCCGGGTCGCCCGGGTCTCGCCGAGGATCGCTTCCGCGACGGCATGCCGGCCGGTGTCGTCGTCGGTTCCCGTCGGCTCGTCGGAGGGGTCTGAAACAGGGATGTTCTCGGAGCCGGGCATGTGCTCGAGACTAGTGGGTCGGGGTGGACACAACGACATCGGTTTGCCCGGCTCCCCCCCGGGCGCGTAGCCTGGTGATCGCGAGTGTCCGCAGTTCGGCCCGAGGTCGATCGACGTAGCTCGCCGTGATTCGCGCATCGCCTTGTCGCAGTGAGTGATTCACGTGCCCGACCGCATTTGACCAACCGACTATCAACCCGTCCGGAGCAACTCAACACATGGCCTCCACCACCGTCACCTCGCCGCAGGTAGCCGTCAACGACATCGGCTCCGCCGAGGATTTCCTCGCCGCCATCGACGCCACGATCAAGTACTTCAACGATGGCGACATCGTCGAAGGCACCATCGTCAAGGTCGATCGCGATGAGGTGCTGCTCGACATCGGTTACAAGACCGAAGGCGTCATCCCGTCCCGCGAGCTCTCCATCAAGCACGATGTCGACCCCAACGAGGTCGTGTCGGTGGGCGATGAGGTCGAGGCTCTTGTTCTCACCAAGGAGGACAAGGAAGGCCGTCTGATCCTGTCCAAGAAGCGTGCGCAGTACGAGCGCGCCTGGGGCACGATCGAGGAGCTCAAGGAGAAGGACGAGGCCGTCAAGGGCACCGTCATCGAGGTCGTCAAGGGCGGCCTGATCCTCGACATCGGCCTGCGCGGCTTCCTGCCCGCCTCGCTCGTCGAGATGCGTCGCGTCCGCGACCTCCAGCCGTACGTCGGCAAGGAGATCGAGGCCAAGATCATCGAGCTCGACAAGAACCGCAACAACGTGGTCCTGTCGCGCCGCGCATGGCTCGAGCAGACCCAGTCCGAGGTCCGCAGCGAGTTCCTGCACCAGCTCCAGAAGGGCCAGGTCCGCAAGGGCGTCGTGTCCTCCATCGTCAACTTCGGCGCGTTCGTCGATCTCGGCGGTGTCGACGGCCTCGTGCACGTCTCCGAGCTGTCCTGGAAGCACATCGACCACCCGTCCGAGGTCGTCGAGGTGGGCACCGAGGTCACCGTCGAGGTTCTCGACGTCGATCTCGATCGCGAGCGCGTGTCGCTGTCGCTCAAGGCCACCCAGGAAGATCCCTGGCGTCAGTTCGCCCGGACCCACGCGATCGGCCAGATCGTGCCGGGCAAGGTCACCAAGCTCGTTCCGTTCGGTGCGTTCGTGCGCGTCGAAGAGGGCATCGAGGGCCTCGTCCACATCTCCGAGCTGGCCGAGCGCCACGTCGAGGTCCCGGACCAGGTCGTTGCGGTTGGCGACGACGCGATGGTCAAGGTCATCGACATCGACCTCGAGCGTCGTCGTATCTCGCTGTCGCTGAAGCAGGCGAACGAGGACTACACCGCCGAGTTCGACCCGTCGAAGTACGGCATGGCCGACAGCTACGACGAGCAGGGCAACTACATCTTCCCCGAGGGCTTCGACCCCGAGACCAACGAATGGCTCGAGGGCTACGAGAAGCAGCGCGAGGAGTGGGAGTCCCGCTACGCGGAGGCCGAGCGTCGCCACAAGATGCACACCGCTCAGATCGAGAAGATGGCTGCCGACGAGGCCGCCGAGGCTGCAGCCGGCACGTCCGGTGGCAACTACTCGTCCGAGTCGGGTGCCGAGGCTGCACCGGAGACCGGCGGCGGATCGCTCGCGAGCGACGCCCAGCTCGCCGCTCTGCGCGAGAAGCTGTCGGGCAACGCCTGATAGATATCGTTCCCACGGACGGCCCCGCACCACACGGCGGGTTCACATGATCGTCGCAACACTCTCAACGAGAGGTTGCGACGATCATGTCGTTTGCGGAGGACTGCGACCGGTTCGGTAACCATCTGGC
>NZ_JBEYUH010000007.1:0-292360 GCF_040643435.1 Rhodococcus sp. NPDC047139 | reverse complement strand
ATCACCCGCAATGTGATGCACCACGAACACCAACACGAACTCGTCCACCGCATCGACAACCCGCAACAGACGCACCCGCACCGGAACCTCGGACGTCACGTCGAAACCGGCCGTGATCAATTCTGTTGCCTGCGTGACGATGTCATCACCGGACAGCGAAACCGGAGTCAGATCGACCTCGACATCCGACGACGGCCGGACATCCTGGTAACCGACACCGTCGATCTCCGGATACACCGTCCTCAACGACTCGTGCCGCTCGACCACATCCGAGATCGCGGCGGCCAGCGCCGCCGTGTCCAGGTCACCCGACATGCGCAGTGCCATACCGACATTGTTGGTGCCGGAAGCCGTATCGAACCTGTTCAGGAACCACATGCGAGTCTGCGCCAACGACAACGGCACCCGATCCGGACGCTCCTGCGCCGCCAGGGCCAGATGTCCCGATCCCACATGGGATTGCACACGCTCGGCGACGCCCTCGACCGAGGAGGCTTCGAACAGCACGCGTACGGGCACATCGGAGTCCAGCGCAGCACCGATCCGCGAGACCACCCGCGTCGCGATGAGCGAGTTGCCGCCCAGTGCGAAGAAGTCGTCGTCCAGGCCCACCCGCTCCACGCCGAGCACCTCGGCGAACACTGCGGCCACAGTGTGCTGCACCGGCGTCACCGGCGCCCGGAACTCGCCGGCCTCGAAGACCGGCGCAGGCAGCGCCCGCCGATCCAGCTTGCCGTTGACCGTCAACGGCAGCGCGTCGAGAACCACGAACGCGGACGGCACCATGTAATCGGGTACGAGGTCGTTCACACCCGAACGCAAGCGAGAGATATCGAGCGAACCGGAATTGCCGACGACGTACGCGACGATGCGCGGGTCGCCGGGGGTGTCCTCCCGTACGACCACGGCCGCGTGGGAGACATCCGGCTGCACCGTGACGGCGGTCTCGATCTCGCCGAGCTCGATGCGGAAACCGCGGATCTTGACCTGGTCGTCGGCGCGTCCGAGATATTCCAGTTCACCCGTGGGGCTCCATCGAGCGATGTCGCCCGTCCGGTACAACCGGCCACCCGTGCGGGAGAACGGATCAGCGACGAATCTGGCCGACGTCAGTTCTCGGCGACCGAGATAACCGCGCGCCAACTGCCCACCCGCGACGTATATCTCACCGGGCACACCGACCGGCACCGGGCGAAGCCGGTCGTCCAGGACGAAGACGCTCAGGCCGGAGATCGGGTTTCCGACCACGCTGGGTGCGCCGGAAACCGCGAGGTCGATTCCGATCGGCCGGTACGAGACGTGCACGGTGGTCTCCGTGATCCCGTACATGTTGACGAGCTGCACCTTGTCGGCGTCGTGACGGGAGAACCATCCACCCAGGCGACGAGGCTCGAGCGCTTCACCGCCGAAGATGACGTACCGCAGAACGAGCCCGTCGTCATCGGCTCGCCGATCGGCTTCGTCCAACTGATAGAACGCGGAAGGTGTCTGGTTGAGGACTGTGACGCCTTCCCGCGCGAGTAGCTCGCGGAATTGATCGGGCGAGCGCGAGGTGAGGTAATCGACGACGACCAGGGTGCCGCCGTACAGGAGGGCCCCCCACAGTTCCCACACCGAGAAGTCGAAGGCGTACGAGTGGAACATCGTCCATACATCCGACGGCCCGAACTCGTAAAGATCTTCGGTGTTGACGAGCAGACTCACCACGTTGCGGTGCGGAACGAGGACGCCCTTGGGCCGCCCGGTCGATCCGGACGTGTAGATGACGTAGGCGGTGTTTGCCGGCGACAGCCGACGTCGGCGTTCGTCCGGCCCGATCGGCGATCCGTCGAGGGCCGACAGGTCGTCCACGTCCACAAGGATCGTCGGTATGTCGCCGCGATCGGGGAGTTCGGAATCGCTACGGGTGACGAGGACGGTCGGCGAGGCATCCTCGAGTAGGAAGGCGATGCGATCGTCAGGATAGTTCGGGTCCACCGGGAGGTACGCGCCACCGGCTTCGACGACCGCGACCAGAGCGACCACCAGGTCGATGGATCGCGGAAGGGACACCGCCACAAGAGATTCGGGACCAACCCCCAATTCGATGAGCTTGCGGGCCAGTCTGCGCGACCGCGACGCGAGTTCGCCGTAGGTCAGCGAGTCGTCGCCGAACCGAACTGCGGTCTCACGGGATCCTGCCACGACCTGCCGGCCGAACAGATCGGCGAGTGTTTCGTGTTCCGAGGACCGGTCTGCTCCGACCGAGTTCCACTCGGACAGAATGCGAGTGCGCTCCGTGTCGTCGAGTAGCTCGATGTCGCCGACGGGCATGTCCGGCGACTGCACCCCGCTACCGAGTACGCGAAGGAATCGGTGCGCGATGGACTCGATCGTGCGGGCGTCGAACAAAGCGGTCGCGTACTCGAAGGAAGCGTCGAGCCCGGACTCACCCGACACATCGGCGACGGTGAGCTGAAGGTCGAATTTCGCGGTCCCGACCTCGATTTCGGAGACTGCAACCTGCAATCCGTCGACCTCGACACCTGCCGCGGCGGGCGCTCCGACGTCCATCGACAGAACGACCTGGAAGAGCGGATGGCGGCCTGCCACACGGGCGGGATCGACAACCTCCACCAGCCGTTCGAAGGGAACGTTTGCGTGCGCGAGTGCGGAGGTGTCGACGGAACGAACCCGCCACACGAATTCTGCGAACGACATGGACGGATCCACGGGGGTGCGCAGGGCGAGCGTGTTGACGAACATGCCGACGAGATCGTCCAGGGCGGGTAGATCACGTCCGGATACCGGTGTGCCCACGACGATGTCGCGTGTACCGGACAGGCGAGAGAGAAGCACCGCCAGCGCGGCGTGCAGCACCATGAAGCGGGTGACACCGAGTTCGGACGCCAGCGCCGATATTCCCTCGACGGTCTCGGCGGAGATACGGAACCGGATCCGCGCTCCTTCACTCGCACCGTCCTCCGGACGTGGACGGTCGGTGGGAAGGTCGATCTGGTCCGGTACACCGTCGAGGACATCCGTCCAGAACCGGAGTTCACGGGAGACGAGCGAGTCGGGATGACTCTCCGAACCGAGGATTTCTCGTTGCCACAGCGTGTAGTCGGCGTACTGGACCTCGAGGGGGGCCCATCCTGGTTCCTGCTCGTCGATCCGCGCCGAGTATGCACGCAGGATGTCGCGCGAGAGCGGAACGAACGACAGGCCGTCCGCAGCGATGTGATGCAGGCTGAGCGCCACGACATGGTCGGTCGGGCCGAGGCGGAAGATCGACGCTCGGAAAGGCACCTCGGACGCCAGATCGAATCCGGCCTGGGCGAAGCGTCGAAGTTCGTCGTCGAGAGTGTCGGCGGAAACATCGACGATCTTCGTTTCGACGCAGGCCTCGTTCGCAGACAGGATTTTCTGGTACGGAGATCCGTCGTCTTCAGGGAAGACGGTGCGCAACGTCTCGTGGCGGACGACGATGTCGGACAGCGCCGCGACCATCGCGTCGACGTCGAGGCTTCCCTGCAGCCGCACGCCGAGAGGAAGGTTGTAGAGCGCGGACTCGGGTTCGAGCCGGTTGAGGAACCACAGGCGACGTTGGGCGGTCGACAGCGGCAGCCTCTCGGGGCGCACGGTGGTCCGGAGCACCGGAGACGGTGCTTCACCCGCAAGGATCGAGATACGCTCGGCGAGAGCGACGACGGTGGACGAATCGAAGAGCAACCGAACCGGGACGCGGACGCCCAGCTTCGTACCGATCAGGTGCGCCAGTTTGGTTGCGACGAGGGAGTTTCCGCCCAGTTCGAAGAAATCGTGGTCCAGACCCACCTCGTCGATGTCGAGGGTCTCGGCAAACGCGGCCGCCACCACGTGCTCGACGTGGCTGCGGGGTGCGCGGTATTCGGCGGTACCGGACACGACCGGCTGCGGCAATGCCTTGCGGTCGAGCTTTCCGCTTGTGTTCAGAGGAAACTCGTCGAGCACCATCACGAACGACGGCACCATGTACGACGGCAGCCGCAGGGCGACCTCGCGGCGCAGGGCTTCCGGATCGACCGGATCTCCTGCAGAAGGGACGACATAGGCTACGAGTTGATCGCCTGCGGGGCCGGTGACAAGTTGCGCCACCGCCCGTGTCACCCGGGAATTCTCCAGGAAAGCGGCTTCGATCTCACCGAGTTCGAGTCGTTGCCCTCGCAGCTTGACCTGGAAGTCGCTGCGTCCGACGTACTCGAGTTCCCCCTCGTCGGTCCAGAACACGAGGTCGCCGGTTCGGTAGAGCCGCGAACCCGGCGAACCGAACGCGTCGGCGACGAAACGGTCGGCGGTCAGGGCCGGCTGGGACGCATAACCTCGTGCGAGCTGGACACCCGCGAGATAGAGCTCACCCGTCACTCCGCGCGGAACGGGCTGCAGCTTCGAGTCGAGGACGTAGACCTGCGTGTTCCACACGGGACGACCGATCGGCACCGACGCCCGTTCTGCGTCCTCGTCGGCATCTGTGAACTCGTGGAAGGTGACGTCCACTGCGGCCTCGGTGGGACCGTACAGGTTGTGTACACGCACCTCCGGCAACAGCTCGACGAGCCGGCGCGCGGAACGAACCGGTAGTGCTTCGCCCGAGGCGAATACAGTGCGCAGCGACCGGCACCTCGCGGCGGTGTCGGTCGTGAACACCGCGAGCATGGACGGGACGAAGTGCATCGTGGTGATGCTCTCGTCCACGACGAGCTGTTGCAGGTAGTCCGGATCACGATGCCCGTCCGGCACGGCGACCACGAGGCGTGCACCTACGACGAGCGGCCAGAACAGCTCCCACACCGAGACGTCGAAAGTGATGGGAGTCTTCTGCATCACCGCATCCCGCGCGGTGAGCGGATACTCCGACTGCATCCAGGCCAAACGGTTGACGATCGCACCGTGCGTGATCGCGACACCCTTGGGCCGCCCGGTCGATCCGGAGGTGAACAGCACGTACGCGGTGTTCTCCGGACGGAGAGCCCCGAGTCGCTCCGGGTCGGAGATCCGACCGCCTGCGAAAGAGCCGAGATCGAGGTCGGCGACGGCATGAGTGGGCCGACCGAGGAAGACACTCCTGTCGGTGTCGGTGTCGGTGTCGGCGAGCACGACAACAGGCGCCGCAGTGTCCAGGATGTGGCGGATACGCTCGCCCGGCTGGTCGACGTCGACGGGGACGTACGCTCCCCCGGCACGAACGACGGCGTGGATAGCGACCAGCATGTCGATCGAGCGGCGCATCGCGACTGCGACATGCCGCTCCGGGCCGACCCCTTCGCCGATCAGAAAGCGCGCGAGCCGGCCGACTCGGTCGTCGAACTCGGCGAAGGACACACTTCGCCCCTCGAAGGTGACCGCAGGGGCATCGGGCGTGAACTCGACCTGCGCATCGAGCATCGATGCGAGGGTGGCCCCCGGGCTGTCGACCTGATGTGCCGTCCGATTGGGTTCGACGACGACCGCGTCGAACTCGTCGGCGTCCATCACCGCCACCGCACGTGCGATCCGGTCGCCCGGCGATTCGAGGAAACGCTCGAAGAATTCGAGGAACCGCCGGTGGTGTGCCTCGGACTCCGAGTCGGTGTAGACGTTGGGGTTGGTCTCGAAGTCGACGTGGGTCCGGGACCCGGCCACACTCTGGTAGACGTTGACGCTGAGGTCTTCCACCGTGCCGGTGGACAACACGTGCAGGCGCCCCGTGCTCTGGCCGATCGCAAGTTCGTTGTGGAACAGCATGAGGTTGATCAGAGGACCGAAGAACTCACGCTGGGTCCGGCCGGAGGTGGAGTCCCGACGGATGTCCTCGTGCCGGTAACGCTGGTGCCGGAGTGCGCCCGTGACCTCGAGGCGCACCTGGGTCAGAAGTGCCTCGATATCGACGTCGGGACCCACGTTCAATCGCAACGGCACGATGTTCGACACCATGCCGCCCGAGTTCTTCATGAACTTGGTGATGCGCGCCGTCACGGGAAGACTGAGGATCACCTCGTCGCTTCCGGTCATCCGGCCCAGATACGTTGCGAACGCTGCGATCACGAGGTTCGCGAGGGAGGTGTCGTGCCGTTCGGCCGCCTCCACGACCAGTCGGTCGATTCGTTCGGGCAGCCGTGCACTCGACACCCGGTTCACCGGGGCTGGCGGCCCGGTTCGCCGGCTGAGGCTCACCCCTTCTTCGAGTCCCGCGACACGGGCGAGCCAGTACTCGCGGTCGGCGCCGAACCGGGCCGACTGCCGGTAATCGTTCTCGTACTCACTGAGCCGGCGGAGGTCCCCGTCCGGAGCGGGCGGTTCGTCGGTACCGGTGGACCATGCGGTGTAGAGCTCGGCACAGCGGCTGACGAGTGTCGTCGCGGAGTAACCGTCGAGTGCGATGTGGTGCACGCGCGCGTACCAGAAGTATCGATGGTCGTCGATCCGGAGAAGAGCCGAGCGGACCAATCGATCCTCGAGCAGATCGAACGGGGCCCCGTATTCGGCACGCATCCACCGATGCGCAGCAGCTTCGGAATCGTCGTGCTCCCGCAGATCGACCAGAGGTACGGATTTGTCCTGGTCGTAGTCGATCAACTGGAAAGGCTGGGCGTCGACCTCGATCAAGCGAAGGAAGCCGGATCCCAGTTCACGAGCGGCCTGGGCCAGCGCGCGTGCGAGACGATCGGGGTCGACATCACCTTCGATGTCGACGTACTGCGCGATGGTGATCGGTACGTCGGGGTCGAGGTGCTGTGCGAACCAGATGCCCAGCTGGGCAGGTGAGAGAGGGAATGCTCCGTCGGGAAGAGATCCGGTCACGGCTCCTTCGGTGCCTGCGACGGAAGCTGCACGTGCCGGATCACTCGCAGTCCCGAACTCCGATGCGCCGAAACCCAGCGAATCCAAACCCAACCTTCCTCTCACCTGCGGGTAGCGGCCGTCTCCCGACTACACCTACATACCTGGCGTCTATCCGCCGATCGGGTGGAGAACGTTACGGTGCCGCCGCCAGTGTCTGCCTGGTCGAGTGCGGTACAGCACCGCGCTCCGTGCTGTCGGCGGGTACCCCCCGGCGTAGCCTACCCACCGGTACCGGGTCCGTTCGTCTCGACCGCACCGAGCCAACCTACACGGGTGCACCGACCCCACTTCACACGATCGGCGACCGGCGAACCCCTCGGTTTGCCGCCGTCACCACATCACAGCGATGATCACGTTGAGAATGCCCAGACCACCGACGACGTGCGCGAGGATCGCGGTCGATCCCGGGTTCTGCTTCTCCTTCCTCAGCCCGATGAATGCGACGACGAGAACAGCGAGAGCGACCAGCAGCTTGATGCCGATCTTCATGTGGTCGACGTCGACGACGTCCTGCGCCTCCCGAAGACCGACCAGTGCGAGACCCGTCACCACCTGCAGAATGGCGCCGTGCAGCATGCCCACCACGACCCGCGGTTCCCTGATGACTGCGAGCCATGAACCGATGATGGCAGCCAAACCGATGAAGTGCAGGATCAGGAAGATCTTGATGGCGATATCCATGTGCGCAATCCGACCATTCCGGGCGGGGACTGTCCAGTAAGGCCACACTCATCACGTGCTGTGGATCACACCTGGTCGCGGTACCAGTCCAGCAGTTCCGGAGCATCGATCGCAGTGCGCTCGACGACCCGGCCCGGCTCGGCTCCCTGGAGGATTCTCTTGAGGGGTACTTCGAGTTTCTTGCCGGTTCGGGTGTGCGGCACACCGGGCGCCGCGACGATCTCGTCCGGAACGTGCCGGGGTGAGGCGTGCTCGCGCACGGCGGCGCGAATCCTCTCCTTCAGCCCCTCGTCCAGGCTCACACCGTCGGCGAGGACGACGAACAGCGGCATCCGGTACGTGCCGTCGGGTTGTTCGACACCGAGGACGAGCGCTTCGACGATCTCTGGCAGGCTCTCCACTGCCTGGTAGATGTCGGCGCTCCCCATCCGGACGCCGTGGCGGTTGAGGGTGGAGTCGGATCGGCCGTGCATCTCGAAGGTGCCGCGCTCGGTGATCGTGATCCAGTCGCCGTGCCGCCACACGCCGGGATAGACGGAGAAATAGGCATCGCGGTAACGATTGCCGTCCGGGTCGTTCCAGAACCGCACCGGCATCGACGGCATGGGCGCTGTCACGACGAGTTCTCCGACCTCACCGCGTACCGGCCGGCCCGCCGGGTCGAAGGCGTCGACCGCCACACCGAGACAGGGCACCGAGATCTCCCCCGGCCACACCGGCACCGTGGGCACGGCACCCACGAAAGCCGTGACGACATCCGTACCACCGGAGATCGACATCACCTGCACGTGCTCTCCGGCATTGCGCGACAACCACGACGACGACGCGGCCGGCAGTGTCGATCCGGTCACCCCGACGCCGCGAAGAGCCGACAGATCGTGGTCCGCGTGCGGGACGACGCCACCCTTGATGCAGGCCAGCACGTAGCCGGGGCTCGTTCCCAACACCGTGACCTGTTCCTCTGCGGCGATGCGCCACAGCCTGTCGACCTCGGGATGGGATGGGGCGCCGTCGTAGGTGACGACGGTGCAACCCAGGAGCAGGCCCGACATCAGGTAGTTCCACATCATCCAGCTCGGGCTCGTGTACCAGAAGAAGCGGTCTCCGGGACGGAGATCGAGATGCAGCGACAGTGACTTGAGGTGCTCGAGCAGTACACCGCCGTGGCCGTGCAGCAGGCCCTTGGGCGGGCCCGTCGTGCCGGACGAGAAGACCACCCAGAGGGGATGGTCGAAGGGAACGGGCAGCGGTTCGAGTGAGTCTTCGACCGAGACGGCGTCCTGCCAGTCCAGGATCTCCCCGGTGTGTCCGCCCGTCTCCTGCGGCGACGCTCCCGTGAGCACGACGACCGTCAGCTTCAGATCGGGCATCGACGTGCGGAGCCGGTTCACCTCGTCGGTGCGGTCGTGCCATCGTCCCGCGTACCGGTAACCGGTCGCGGTGATGAGGACACTCGGTTCGAGACGGCCCAGACGGTCGATGGCCGCGGGCGCCGCGTAGTCCTGTCCGCAGCCGGCCCAGACGGCACCGATGCTCGCCGTGGCGAGGAGCGAGACGACGGCTTCGGGAATGTTCGGCAGGTAGCCGACGACCCGATCTCCTTCCCGCACCCCGTGGGCGCGCAGCGTCGCGGCGAGAGCTGCCGTCCGGCGTTCCAGTTCGGCCCAGCCGATCTCGCGCCTGGTCCCCTCCTCGTCGAGGTGGACCACCGCAGGCTCGCCGGGCGGACGTTCACGAAAGACGTACTCGACGAAATTCAGTCTCGCCCCCGGGAACCACACGGCGCCGGGCATCGAGGGATCGGCGAGCGCCGGCCCCGGATCGGTATGGGAGATGACGTCGAAGGCATCCCACACGGCCTGCCAGAATTCGCCGGGTTCGTCGACGGACCACTGCCACAACGCTCGGTAGTCGGGCAGGTCGAGGCCGTGGCGCTCTTCGACGAAGCGGGTGAAGCCGGTGACGTTGGCTTGCTCGACGTCCACCTGGGTCGGGGTCCATTGCGGCTGCACGACAGTTCACCTCCCGGTCGGGGACATCATCTCCTCATCGGCGAAGGCCCCGCCCGGACTGGGCTCGTGACCGTGGTGCACGGTCGTCCGGGTGGGGCCTCGCTCGAGAACGTCCGGCTATCTCCTCTCGCGCGTCGCCGACGTGTAGATCAAGGTGAGAACCACCGCGACGACGATCGAGATGATCCAGCGGATCCAGTCGATACCGGAGGTGTCCTCATTGCCTTCCGACGCGATCAGGCCCCAGATCCAGTAGCCGATCAGCGCACCGATGATGCCGATGACGATGGTGACGATCATTCCCATCGCCTGCTTGCCCGGGATCACCAACCGGGCGAGGATGCCGATGACTGCACCGAAGATGATCGTGCCGATGATTTGCCCCATGGTGAGCCTCTCTGTTCGGCGCCGCGCGCCCGGCGACGCCATCTCGACGACCATGTACCTTCCCAGTGTCGATCATGAACAGCTCGCCCGCAGGCCTATTCGGCATGCCTCTCGGTGAATTTACTTCTCAGGCAGGCCGGAATCGTTCACACGGCGTCGACTCCTGCCTCTTCGATCAGTGCGCGTGCCTTCTCCCGCATCTCCACCTTGCGGACCTTTCCGGTGACCGTCATCGGGAACTCGTCGACCACGTGCACATAGCGGGGAATCTTGTAGTGGGCGAGCTTGCCGGTGCAGAACGTCCGGAGCGACTCGGCGTCCAGCGGCTCGGTCCCCTCCCGCATCCGGATCCAGGCCATGAGTTCTTCGCCGTACTTCGCGTCGGGAACGCCGACGACCTGCGCGTCGAGAATGTCCGGATGGGTGTAGAGGAACTCCTCGATCTCACGGGGGTAGATGTTCTCCCCACCCCTGATGACCATGTCCTTGATCCGGCCCGTCACCGAGACGTATCCGTCCTCGTCCATGACCCCGATGTCTCCGGTGTGCATCCATCGGGCCGCGTCGATCGCCTCGGCCGTCTTGTCCGGCTGATCCCAATAACCGAGCATCACGGAGTATCCGCGCGTGCACAGCTCGCCGGGCTCGCCACGGGGCACCGTGAGCCCGGTGGCCGGGTCGACGATCTTGACCTCGAGATGCGGCCCGACCCGGCCGACGGTGCTCACGCGCCGCGCGATGCTGTCGTCACTGCGGGTCTGGGTGGACACGGGGGCGGTCTCGGTCATGCCGTAGCAGATCGACACCTCCTCCATGCCCATCCGCTCGATGACCTGCTTCATGACCTCCACCGGGCAGGGCGACCCGGCCATGATGCCGGTACGCAGGTTCGACAGGTCGTAGTTCTCGAAGCCGGGGTCGGCCAGTTCGGCGATGAACATCGTCGGAACGCCGTACAGCGACGTGCACTTCTCCTCGGCGACGGCGGTGAGAGTCGCTGCCGGGTCGAAGGCCGGGGCCGGCAGGACGATGGTCGCGCCGTGGCTCGTGCAGGCGAGATTCCCCATCGTCATCCCGAAGCAGTGGTACAGCGGAACAGGAATGCAGACCCGGTCCTGCTCGCTGTAGTGACACAGTTCGCCGACGAAGAACCCGTTGTTGAGGACGTTGTGATGGCTGAGGGTGGCGCCCTTGGGGAATCCGGTGGTGCCCGAGGTGTACTGGATGTTGATGGGATCGTCGGGTGAGAGCGACGCCTGTGCCGCTGCGAGCGCCGCACGATCGGTGACGAGCGCAGCCCTGCCGGTTTCGACGAGTTCGTCCCAGCGCCGCGAGCCGAGCAGTACGACGTCCTCGAGGTCGGGACAGTTCGGCCGTACGGTCTCGATCATCTCGGCGTAATCGGACGTCTTGAAGGCCGAGGCGGAGACCAGCATCCGTACCCCGGCCTGCTCGAGCACGTACTGCAGTTCGTGAGACCGGTATGCGGGGTTGATGTTGACGAGGATCGCTCCGATCTTCGCCGTCGCGTACTGCACGAGAACCCACTGCCAGCAATTGGGCGCCCAGATGCCGACGCGATCGCCCTTGACGATTCCCGCTCGCAGCATCCCCAGCGCCACGGCGTCGACGTCTTCGACGAATTCGCTGTAACTCCAGCGCTTTCCGGCGGCGGAATCGACGAGCGCCTCACGGTCGCCGAAACGGGCGGCGGTGCGGTCGAGGTTGTCGCCGATGGTGTCTCCGAGCAGTGGGATCTCCCAGGCACCCTGGGTGTAGCTCGGCAGACGGTCGACGTCGAGGCCGGACATCGCGTTCTCCTTTTTCGAGTCGGATACGTCGGCGAGCGGCCGCCCGGGTTCTGCCGGGTGGCCGCTGCCGGGGACGGTGTGTGGACGGATCGGTGGGATCGGTCAGAGTGCTCGGCCGCGGGTTTCGACGAGTGCCGCCGTGCAGATCAGGCTCACCAGGCCGATTCCTGCCAGCATGATCCCGATCGCGAAGCCGCCGTAGGAGGCAGCGAGCGGGGCAGCGATCATCGGTGGGATGGCCCCGCCCAGAACACCGGCGAAGTTGTAACCGAGTCCGGCGCCGGTGTAGCGGTAGCGGGTCGCGAACATCTCGGGCAACAGGGCGCCGCACGGGCCGTAGGCGACTCCGAAGATCGCGAGGGTGGTCATCATTCCGACGACGAACGCGATCGGTGAACCGGTGTCGAGGAGCGGGAACAACACCAGGGCCCAGACCACCGAGAATCCGCACGAGATCATGATGACCTTTCGTCGCCCCACGCGGTCGGAATACAGCGCGGACAGCACGATCGCGAGTCCGAACACCAGCGACGAGGCGATGCCCACCGTGAGGACGAACGGTCGGCCGAATCCGAGGGTGCCGGTCGCGTAGCTGGTCAGGTACGCCGTACCCATGTAGAAGAAGGCGAACATGATCGCGAGCGCGCCGCCTGCGAGGAGAATCTCCTTGGCCTGGTGACGCACAGCATCGAGGAAGGGCAGCCGGCGGGGTGCGGCGACGTCCGCGGCGAGATCGTTGCGCCGGGCCTCCCCCTCGGCACGGAGGCGGGCCTCCTGATCAGCACGGAGGCGGGCCTCCTGATCAGCACGGAGGCGAGCCTCCTGCTCGGCACGGAGGCGGGCCTCCTGATCAGCACGGAAGACCGGGGTCTCCTCGATGGCGAGGCGCATGTAGAGGCCGATACCGACGAGGACGATGCTGAGCAGGAACGGGATTCGCCAGCCGTAGGTGAGGAAGGCCTCGTTGGTGTCGCCGAGGGCCAGACCGGTGAACAGGAAGGTTCCGCTCGACAGGGCGAAGGCGATGGCGGGTCCGAGTTGCGGGAACATCGCGTACAACCCGCGTTGTCCCGGCGGCGCGTACTCGGCCGTGAGCAGTGTCGCACCGGCCCATTCGCCACCCACCGCGAATCCCTGACCGAATCGCAACAGCACGAGGATGATCGGTGCGGCGATACCGATCGTCTCGGCGCCGGGAAGAAGACCGATGAGCAACGTGGAGATGCCCATGAGCAGCAACGTGGAGATGAGCGTCTTCTTGCGGCCGATGCGATCACCGAAGTGCCCGAACAACATTGCGCCCACGGGGCGGGCGATGAAGGCGACGGCGAAGGTGGCGAAGGACGCCACTGTTCCCGCAGTCGATCCGAGGGCCGGAAAGAAGACGGTCGGGAAGACGAGCGCTGCGGCAGTGCCGTAGATGAAGAAGTCGTAGAACTCGATCGTCGTGCCCATGCAACTGGCCACGGCGACACGCCGGATGCCGGGGCCCTTCTTCGAATGCTCCGCCCGGTGGGATGCGGATGGCCCGGGCCGGGGTTCTTCCACCGATCGGGCGACGGGGGGTTCGGCAGCCCCGGGGGTCGACACACTGGTCACGTGAGTCCTCCGTTTGTCCGTTCGAACCGCGGGCGTGATCGCCTCCGCGGATGAACGAAAGGTAGTGATCCGGCTCACCCCCTCACCACCCCCGAAAGGGGGGAAGGGGTGACCGCGATCACATAGTGCGCCGAACGAACGAGAATCTCAGCGGCCGGCTGCGCCTGCGATCTCCTGCCGCATCTCGCTCCACACCGACGCGTAGGAGTCGATGTTGGCCGCAGTGGCCCACGCGAGCGAGCCGCCCTTGATCTTCTGCAGCGCTTCGGCGAACAGGTCCTGATAGCGCGACAGTCGCGGAACGAAGGCCGACACGTCGTCGAACAGGCTCTGCGCACGCCGGTCGAGGTCGAGGAGGGCATCGACGAATCCGTCGGCCTCGGTGTCCTCGAGGAGTGTCGGAAGTTCCTCGTCGAGCGGCAGGAACCGGTCGTAGAGCTCCGAGATCGAGTCTTCGTCGATCGAGACCCGCTCCGCCTCGAGCTGGTCGTTCAGCTCGGAGGTGCCCTTGTCGGTGAGACTGATCCCGCCGTCGTTCTCTGCAGCCTTGCCCTGCTGGAGCAGCGCGGCGACCGCTGCCTCCCCCGCCGCCACCGATACCCCGAGATGCGCGGCGATCACCTCGGCGGTGGCCTGCTTCTTCAATCGCACCGTCTGCAGCAGCGCCAGTTCGTCCACATTGCCCGCGAAGGCCATCACCACTCCTCGTCGCACCCAGGGGCGCTCACGTCACCAACGGAATCCGGACGGATTCCGCCACCGATTCTGGCGCACCGGCGCACTCGACGGGTGAACCACCCGGGCACGGCGCCCCGAGGGAGGCAGCGAGACCGCAGGCAGCGAGCGAATCGAGTCAGGCGAGCGAATCGATATGTGCCTCGAGAACGGCCACTGCCGATTCCGGGGTGTCGCCCCCTCCGACGAGCACGTGCATCGCGAGACCGTCGACGAGGGCGTGCAGGCGCGCTGCCTCGACCCCGAGGTCGAGGCCGGCCGCTACGAGCCCCGACCCGGAGAGCCCCCGCAGGATGTTCGCGCATCCCTCGCGTAAGGCGATCTGAGCGTCGGCAGCGATAACGCCGAGTTCCGGATGGCCAGGCGCTTCCGCGATGAGCGCGAGATTGACCAGCATCTCGCAGCGGCGGAGGTCATCGAGGGGCAGAAACTCGCACAGGATCGCGAGTGCGCTTTTCCGAACATCCGTCAGGTCCACGTGCGACGCGGCCCGCGCCGCCGCTCGCTCGTGCACCAGTCGCATCGAGTACCCGAGCAGCGCCGACTTGCTTGCGAAGACGTGCCGCACGGAACCGGTGGACAGGCCCGCTTCGGCGGCGACCTCCCGGATCGACACCGCCCCGACGCCCCCCCGAAGGATGAGCCGCCAGACAGCCTCCGAGATCTCCTGCTGGCGCGTGTCGTGATCGATCAGTTTCGGCACTGGATCATATTAACACGATCGTGCTAGCATCCTTTTTGCTAGCACGATCGTGCTACTCGAGCTCTGTATCCCCATGGAAGGGATTTCCATGAGCACTACACCCCGATACGCGGCACTCGACATTCTGCGCGGGATCGCAATCCTCGGCACTCTCGGCACGAACATCTGGATCTTCACCAACGCGGAAGGGCTGGTCGGCTACATCAACGGAACCGGACGGGCGACCGGCGGATGGAGTTTCGTCCAGGACGTGCTGCAACAGGTGACCCAGGGAAAGTTCCTCGGCCTCCTGACGATCATGTTCGGCATCGGGCTCGCGATCCAGCAACGCTCGGCGGCCGCACGAGGTATTCCGTGGCCCGGTAAATACCCGTGGCGTGCAGGACTTCTCATGCTCGACGGAGTGCTGCACTACTTTCTGTTCACCGAGTTCGACGTACTCACCGGGTATGCGATCACCGGACTCGTCGTCGCCTTCGTCCTGTCCACCGGCATGCGGTCCCAGAGAATATGGATCGCCTGCGCGCTCGCCCTGCATGTCGCGATGCTCGCCGTCGCGATCACTGCTCTTGCCGCGCTGCCCCCGAATCCGGGCAACCGGACACTGTCTCCGAATCCGTATGCGGACGGCACCTTTTGGGATCTGGTCGTCTTCCGCGCCGAGAACTTCGCGTTGTTCCGGCTGGAGACCGTATTCATCTTGCCCCTGTCGATTGCCCTCTTCCTGATCGGGGCGCGCCTTTACGCGGGCGGCATCCTCGATCCGGGACGCGCCCGACTCCGCCGCACTCTGATGATCGCCGGTTTCGGTGTTGCCCTCCCCCTCGACTTTGCGCTCGGCCTGTCCGGGTCCGACGCGGGACTCGTCCTCGGCCGCTACGGCACAGCTCCGATCGTGGCCTTCGCACTTCTCGCAGCCGTTGCACACCACTATGCCGACGGCCGCACCCCTGGGAGCATCGGCTCGACGCTCGCCCCCGTGGGACGAATGGCACTGAGCTGCTACATCTTACAGAACGTACTGTGCTCAATCGCGTGTTACGGCTGGGGATTCGGCTTGGCCGCACGCCTGGACGGCACCACGATCGTCCCGGCCACCGTAGCCCTGTTCGCCGTCGTGTCCGCGACACTCGTGGTCGTCGCGCGACTGTGGCTGACCCGCTTCGAGCGTGGACCGGTGGAATGGCTCTGGAACGTGAGCTACCAGGCACTCGCCGGTGGGTCGACCTCTCCCGCGAGCGCCTCCGCGCCACCTCGGGTGTCCGTCGTCGACCGCTGAGGTACCGGGCACGCATCGCCGGCGTCACTCACCACGAGCGGCGCCGGCGATGCGCCGGGCCGGGCACCGTCGGCCCAGTCCCGGCCGAGCACCACGCCGGACGACGCCAGCGCGGCGATCTCCTCGCCGGTGAATGCCCTTCCCCGCGAAAGGAATCGCACGACCTCGGGGCTTTCGAGGCTGAAGCCGGCGCCTCTTCCGGGAACCACATCGAGCACGAGGCACGTGTGTTTCCATGCCTCGAACTGCGAACCCGAGATCCACACCGGGACGGCGTAGGAACCGGAAGGCGGGTCGGGACGCGTCTCTCCGGCGTCGAGGCGGAGGTCGAGCACCCCGACCAGGACGTCACGATCGCCCACGAGAAACTCACCGTCGAGAAAGCACATCGGCGACGACCCGTCGCAGCACCCTCCCGACTGGTGCATCATCAGCGATCCGTTGCGGGCGACCAGACGTCGCAGAAGGTCCACGGCCGCAACCGTGGCCAGCAACCGGGCAGGGGTCGTCGACACCGTTCACCTTTCGTTCGCGAACTCCGACCGGCGCCCGCACCGCCCGGGACGAGCGATGCGGGTCCCCGAGGCGGATCAGAAGAAGCCCTGCGCCTTGGGCGCGTAGGACACGAGCAGGTTCTTCGTCTGCTGGTAGTGGTCGAGCATCATGTGGTGGTTCTCGCGGCCGATACCCGACTGCTTGTAGCCGCCGAAGGCCGCGTGCGCGGGATACTGGTGGTAGGTGTTCGTCCACACCCGGCCGGCCTGGATGGCGCGACCCGCTCGGTAGGCGACTCCCCCGTCACGCGACCAGACACCCGCTCCGAGTCCGTAGAGGGTGTCGTTGGCGATCGAGATCGCGTCGTCGAAGTCACGGAACGAGGTGACGGACACGACCGGCCCGAAGATCTCCTCCTGGAAGATGCGCATCCGGTTGTCGCCCTGGAAGATGGTCGGCTGCACGTAGTAGCCACCGGAGAGGTCGCCGCCGAGATCCGCGCG
Source organism: Rhodococcus sp. NPDC047139 (assembly GCF_040643435.1). NCBI lineage: Bacteria > Bacillati > Actinomycetota > Actinomycetes > Mycobacteriales > Nocardiaceae > Rhodococcus > Rhodococcus sp. NPDC047139. The sequence continues at coordinate 275,315 of NZ_JBEYUH010000007.1, read as the reverse complement.
CTCCCCGCCTGTGATGACCTTGGCGCCTTCACTCTTGCCGATCTCGATGTACGACAGGATCTTCTCGAGCTGGTCGTTCGATGCCTGAGCGCCGATCATCGTCTCGGTGTCGAGCGGATCGCCCTGCCGGACAGCCTTGGTGCGAACCGCGGCGAGCGAGAGGAAGTCGTCGAAGATGTCCTGCTGGATCAGGGCACGTGACGGGCACGTGCACACCTCGCCCTGATTGAGCGCGAACATCGTGAAGCCTTCGAGCGCCTTGTCCTGGTAGTCGTCGTTCGCGGACAGCACGTCGGAGAAGAAGATGTTGGGGCTCTTGCCACCGAGTTCGAGGGTGACAGGGATCAGGTTCTGCGAGGCGTACTGCATGATCAGTCGCCCGGTGGTGGTCTCGCCGGTGAAGGCGATCTTGCGGATGCGCGGGCTGGACGCAAGCGGCTTTCCGGCTTCCACACCGAAGCCGTTGACGATGTTGACCACCCCGGGCGGCAGCAGATCACCGATGACGGAGATCAGGTGCAGGATCGACGCGGGGGTCTGCTCGGCGGGCTTGAGGACGACGGCGTTGCCGGCGGCCAGGGCGGGAGCGAGTTTCCACACCGCCATGAGGATCGGAAAGTTCCACGGAATGATCTGGCCCACGACACCGAGCGGTTCGTGGAAGTGGTACGCGACCGTCTCGGAATCGATCTCGGAGATCGAACCTTCCTGCGCGCGAATGGCTCCCGCGAAGTAGCGGAAATGGTCGATCGCGAGCGGAATGTCGGCGTTGAGGGTCTCACGGATCGGCTTGCCGTTGTCCCACGACTCGGCGAGCGCGATCTGTTCGAGGTTCTCCTCGATGCGGTCGGCGATCTTGTTGAGGATCACCGCGCGTTCGGCAGGAGAGGTCTTCCCCCACGCAGGTGCGGCGGCGTGGGCGGCGTCGAGCGCAAGTTCGATGTCTTCCTCGGTGCCCCGAGCAACCTCGGTGAAGACCTGCCCGGTGACGGGGGTGAGGTTCTCGAAGTATTCCCCCTTCGCCGGCGGCACCCACTCGCCTCCGATCCAGTTGTCGTAGCGGGGCCGGAACGACATGAGGGCATCGGGTGAACCGGGACGGGCGTACACGGTCATGTGGATCTCCTGCAGCGTCGAGCGGTCGGTGTATGTGATCCCCGACACTACGAGCGGGAGGGTTGCAACTACGTTGCGAGCTGCCTGTCCAATCGAGCCAACACCGCATCGACCTGCGTGAATCGGGGCGAACGTGGATCGAGGCAGGCTCGATAGGCCGCCCACGCGGGCAGGTCCTCGCGGCCGTGGACGGACGACGTCCAGCGGGCAAGCAGTTGTTCGTCGCCGCTGCGCAGGACTGCAGCCCGTACCCCGGACCGGATCTCGTCGCGGATCTCCTCGATGCCCGGTGCCACCGATCCCGGCAGGATCTCGCCGGAACAGAGGCGCACGGCCGACGCCACGTCCCCACGATCGAGGGCGCTCCGCACATCCGCGACGTCGGTCTCGAACTCGGCCAGCAGCCGGTAGGGCCGCGATCCGAGATACTGCGCCCCGAGCACCTTGCGCAGTCGCGACATCTCCGCCCGTATGGTCACCGAATCCAGTTCGCCCTCGTCGAGCAGTGTCGCGAGCCGGTCGGATTTCAGGCCCTCCGGGTGATCCGCGAGGATGAGCAGGATCTCGGCATGCCGTCGGGACAGACCCACCCGTTCGCGCCCACGATGGAGAACGGGACGTCCGGATCCGATCGTCTCGATGCGCGGTACCGGCGCCGAGAACAGCGGGCGACCGTTCAGCGCATGCAGCCGCAGCTCCGCTTCCGCCGCTGCGACGGTGGCGCGAACCAGCTGCAGGACTTCGGGAGCGGCGACGCGGTGCCCGCCGGTGATGTCGATGGCGCCGAGGATGCGCCCGCTCGTCGGGTCGTGCACCGGGGCAGCCGAACAGCTCCACTCGTGCACCGTCCGGTTGAAATGTTCGGCCCCGAATATCTGCACCGAATGATCCACCGCGAGAGCTGTTCCCGGAGCATTGGTGCCGACCCTGTCCTCACTCCAGTCCGCACCTTCGACGAAGCTCATCGACAGGGCGCGGTCGCGAGCGGCATGGTCGCCCTCCACCCACAGCAGTCTTCCCTGCCCGTCGGTGACCGCGACGAGCAAACCACTGTCCGCTGCGTCCTCGACGAGCAGCTTGCGTACCACCGGCCGGATCAGGGACATGGCGTGCCCGGCCCGGTACTCCTCGAGTTCGCGGCCCGAAAGCAACGAGGGTTGTTCGACGACATCCGGGTCGATGCCGAGCCGGAGGCTGCGGCTCCACGAGTCCCGGACCACCGCTCGCACCCCGTCGAGCCGATCCGCGCCGCGTTCCGAGACGAACGTGCCGTGCGCTCGCAGCATCGCACGCGCGTGCGCAGCCACGTCGGCCCCCGGACCCAGTGCCACCCAGGGATTGGTCGTCGCGGTTCCACGATCCGTCATGCAGGGACTCCTCCTCCCCCGATACTGTAGTCCGGATCACATATCCGGCGGCAACGCCTGCAATCCGCAACATCTCCCGCGGTCCGTAACTCCTACAGGGCAGCCGACTCCCACGACCGGGCGATGCGGTGTGCGAGCATGACCGCAGTGGCATGCGGGCCCCGGCTCGGCAACTCGGGCAGAACCGAGGTGTCCACGACACTGAGCCCCTCGATGCCCCGCACCCGGCACCGCTCGTCGACCACTGCACGATCGTCGTCACCCATCCGGCAGGTGCCGGACAGGTGCAGGGAGGTCCCGAGCCCACCTCGGGCCACGTCGACGCTGCCGTCCTCGACGACGTCGCTCATCGAGGCGAGCAGGTCGGCAGCGAAACGAATCCCTTGGTCCAGCGCGGTCCGGTCGGCAGGGTCCGCCAGGTATCGGTAGTCGAGCACGGGTTCGCGCCGCGGGTCCCGCTCGTCGAGCACGATGCGTCCGCGGCTGTGCGACCGCGTCAGTACGACACCGAGAACCGGGTCGGCGACACCGCTTCCCGGTATCGCCGACCCGAACGCGGTGACGTAGGGACGCAGTTCGAGTTCCCCGGTGTGCAGCACCGCCTCGAGCAGGATCGTGTGCGGCGGGACGTCCGACCGGAATCGGTACGGCACCGCGAACTCCGGATGATCCGAGAAGTCGCGTCCGACCCCGGGAAGGTCGTGCAGCGGGTCGATGCCGAGCCGGTGGAGGTCGCCGGCCGGCCCGATGCCGGAGAGCATCAGCAACTGAGGAGAACGCACGGCACCCGCCGAGACGATCACCTGTCCGGCCGAGATCGTCCGGGGTCCGTCGCTTCCGGCGACCTCGACACCCACCACACGATCACCGGACACGACGAGGCGGGTCGCGCCGGTCCGGCCGGCCACGGTGAGGTTCGGCCGGTGCAGCACGGGCAGCAGATACGCGATCAACGGACTCGTTCGCGTCCCGTCGCGTACGTTCAGCGGAACCGCACCGACCCCGTCGGGTCCGGGAGCGTTCAGGTCCTCGATCGGAGCGAAACCCGCACGCTCGGATGCGTCGACGAAGGCACGCGTGACCGGATGCGCCCGCTCACGCGGCACCCGCGTGACCGGAATCGGTCCGCAGTGGCCGTGCATCGCGTCGTCGGCGAAATCGGTGTCGGTCTCGATGGCACGGAAGTACGGCAGCACCTGCTCGTACGACCAGGAGCCGGGCCAGGCCGCGAAGTCGTCCGGGCGCGCGCGCACGAAGTATGCGCCGTTGACGGCCCCGGAGCCGCCGAGCACCCGGCCACGCCTCACGGTCGCACCGACGTCCGGGGCGAGAAGCCCAGGGAAGGCCGTCACCCAGGGACTGTCCGGACCTACCGGAAGTGTTGCAGCGTCGAGTATCTCGTGCGGCACAGCGGAGAGGGAGTCGAAGCTCGCACCTTCCTCGAGAACCAGCACGGTGCGGTGCGGGTCGTCGCTGAGGATCGCGGCGAGTACACATCCGCAACTCCCGCCGCCGACGATCACCACATCGGCGTGCGCCGGGATCATGTCAGTTCCGGATGTCGGGAACGAGTGCGGACACCCGGCGGGCGTCGAGGGCACCCTTCCACAATCCCGCTCCGTATGCGAGATCGTCGAGTCGCTTGTAGAGCAGATACCGGACGGGATCGAGGCCGCCGCTGCCCCGGTGTGTCTTCCAGTCCCAGATGCCTTCGGCCACTGCGAAAGCCAGCACTACCCGACGCACCTTGTGGGAGAACACCGCTGCGACGACCGTCACCGGCCAGTAGTGGCGGCAGACCGCCGACGCCACCTGCCACAGGCCTCCGGTGAGTCCCTGGACGGTGAGGACCGCCGCGATCCGGCTGGGCGCGTCGAGTTCGGTGAACATGCGGCGCAACCGCAGGAAGGTCACCATCTGCGTAGCCAGAGCCGCGAACAGACCGATCCGCGTGCAGGTCGCGACGGCGGCACACGCGAGTAGCGTCCAGATCGACATCACCATCGGCGGCACGGAACCCGGATGCCGCTCCGCCAGCGGAGCCGCCCCGGTTCCGTAGAACGCCTTGCGTGCCAACCAAGTTCGAAATCGGGTGCGATGGTCGTGCGCGACTTGCGAGATCGGTTCGTAGCGCAGCCGCCACCCGGATGCCTGCAGCCGCCGGCACAGGTCGACGTCCTCGGCCACGTGCATCGTCTCGTCGAACCCGCCGCACTCGACGAGGGCGTCGCGCCGCACGAGCAGTGCCGCACTCGGCACGTACGAGACGGGGCCGCCGGCGACGACCGCGGACTCCCGGCCCCCGAGGTCGAGGGACGATCGTGCGTGCTCGTATCGGGCCAGAGCACTGCTGTCGGGTTCGAGAGCCACGATGCGCGGTGCGACGAGCGCGACGGCGGGATCGGTGAAGTGCCCCAGCGAGCGCTCGAGCCAGCCGAGTTGCGGCACCACGTCCGAATCGAGGAAGGCGACGAAACCGGTCGTCACATGTCGAAGACCGGTATTGCGGGCTGCGGCCGGTCCGCATGAGGTCTCGTGCCTGATCACCCGGACGCGACCGCGGGCAGGGGCCTCGATCGGTGTCTCGGAACCGTCGTCGACGACCACCACCTCGTGCCCCTCGACAGCGGCGAGGAGACGGGCGAGCCCGGCCGGATTGTCCTTGACCGGTACGACGACGGTGACATCGGAACTGGGCGGCAGTTTCGTCGGACGAGGGTTTCCGATCCCCGAGTCGAGCAGGCGTCGTGCCACCGCAGCGCTCTGCGCGTCGACCACCTCGAGGAAGTCCTCGTCGATCATCGCCACTGCGGCGGGGGCGAGCTTGAGCATGCGTGTGGGCGACCCGCCGACGAGGACACGCCCTCCGGCGAATCGGCGCACACGCGAGTCGATACGCACTCCGAAACCGTCGGGTAGCCGGTCCGTCCGGGAGTGCGGCGCCTCGGGAGAGGTCACCTGTGGAGTAATCGCCCGACTCACCGAAGCCTTCCTTCCGTTCCCGGCTGCCACCGAGCGACCTGTGCACTCGCCCGCTCGACCAGATCCGCGAACAGGCGCGCCCCGAGTTCTGCTGTCGCCTCGGTGGGGTCTCCCAGTACCCCGTTGGGGGACACCGAAACGATACCGGCCGCCCGAAGGCGAGGCATCAGTGCGCCGATCGATTCCGTAGCACCCACCTCGGCGCGGCCCATGTCGACCGTCTCGGGTGCGAGGTGCAGCAGCAGGCTCGTCTCCGTGACACCGGCGTGGGCGTCGGATCCGGGCACCGCGCACGGAAGCCAAGCGGCCTCGCGGCCCTCGTACCGCAGGAGGTTCACCGCCTCGATCAGCGGATGGGCGTTTCCGCCGTGCGCGTTGACGAAGACCACCCGCTCGGCCCACCGGCACACCGACCTGCCGTATTCGACGACGAGTGCCTTGGTCACCTCGGCACCGATCGAAACGGTCCCGGCGAAGCCTTCGTGTTCACCGCTCGCTCCGTAGGCCAGAGGTGGAGCGAGGACGACCTCGGGCAGCGCGGCGGCGACAGCGGCCGCGATGCGGGTGTCGGTGTCCAGAGGCAGGTGCGGGCCGTGCTGTTCGAGTGCGCCGACCGGTACGGCCACCGTCACCCGGCCGGGTTCGATGTCCGTCCAGTAGGCGTCGGCGAGCTCCCGCATCACCGCTCCGATGCTAAGGGGTTCGAAGGCGTGCAGGAAACCCGGAGGTCCCGAGGGTCGGCCACGTGGTGGTGCCGGATCTGTACCCTTACGCGAGTGTTGATCGAACCTCGTCCCCTCGACGATCCGGACGTCCAGGCGCTCATCGGCGAGGTCCAGCTCGAATACGTCCGGAGGTACGGCGGACCCGACGAGGCCGAACTGCTCCCCGAAGAGTTCGCGGCCCCGCGAGGGATCTTCCTCCTCGCACGGGCCGACGGGGTTCCGGCCGGGATCGGTGGCTGGCGCGCGAAGAAAAGCTCGCCTCGAGGGCTGCGCCACGGTGACGCCGAGATCAAGCGGATGTACGTGCGCCCGAGCGTGCGGCGGCAGGGCGTCGCGAGACGGATGCTGGGGGCGCTCGAACGGACTGCGACCGACGCCGGTCGTCGCCGCATGGTCCTCGAGACTGGCGGCGAGCAACCCGAGGCGATCGCCCTGTACGCGAAGGCCGGATACGTACCGATGGCGGAGCGATTCGGTCTCTATGCGGATTCGCCGACGTCGCTGTACTACTGCAAGGATCTGCCGCCCATCCGGCTCGCGAGCGACGACGACCTGCCTGTGCTGCAGGAGATCGAACGCGCTGCGGGCACCCTGTTCGCCGATCTGGGCATGTCTTCCGTCGCCGACGACGAACCGCCGGCGCTCGACGTCCTGCGTGCCCATCGGGATGCGGGCCGCTGCTGGGTGTGGTTCGACGACCACTGCCGGCCGGTGGGATATCTCATGGCGGACATCGTCGACGAGGGTGTCCACATCGAGCAGGTGTCGGTGCGGCCCGATCACGCGCGTCGCGGTATCGGCAGTGCTCTGATCGAGCACGCCGCGGGCTGGGCGCAGGACGCAGGCTTCGGGTCCCTGTGGCTCACCACCTACCGCGACGTGCCGTGGAACGGCCCCTATTACGCGCGTCTCGGTTTCCGGACGGCCGACGACCACGCCCTCTCCCCCGCTCTCGCCCGGATCCGCGCCGAGGAGCGGGGCCGCGGTCTCGACGAATGGCCGCGGATCGTCATGCGGCGCGACCTGCCCTGAGGCCCCGGAGGCTAGAGTTCCGCGGCGGCGCGGTCTCCTTCGAGGATCGCGGCCGGTAGACGTCGCGGCGTCACGGCGTCACCTACACGGATCACTCTCGTTCCGCTGCCGGAGAGTTCACGCCACAACTCGTCGACGGGGTCCTGGTGCGTTGCGACGACGACCGTGTCCACCGTGATCGGTCGCCGGTCGCCGGTCGGATGGTGTACCAGGACGACCTCTGCTCCGCCCGGCGTGTCCACCACGCTGTCGACGGCGACGTCGGTGAGTCTCTCGACTCGTCTGCCGTGCGCGCGACGCAGCCAACCGTCGAGTTCGAGGGTGAGTCCGAGGTCCTGGCCCACGATCATCCCAGGCGTGCATATCGTCACCGCGCATCCCCGGTCCGCCAGCAGTTCGGCAACCGAGGTCGCCTGATGGAACCCGAGATCGTCCACGACGAGGACGCTCCCCGCAGGTGTGGCGCGACCTGCAAGCACGTCCCGCACGTCTGCCACCCGCGCCGACGAGCCCGCCCAGATCGGCCTGCGTGGGCGCGCACCCGTCGCGACGATCACGACATCCGGCCGCAGCGCACACAGCGTCGTGGCATCGGCGGTCACTCCGGTGCGGATGTCCACCCCGTTGCGGCGGCATTCGGCATCGAGGTGGGTCACGACGCCGAGCAGTTCGGCCCGGTGCGGCGCGGTGGCCGCCTCGCGGATCTGCCCGCCGGTGCACCGGAGTTTTTCGAGGACGACAACCGAATGTCCTTGCCCGGCCGCCGTTGCCGCGGCCTGCAGACCCGCGGGTCCTGCCCCGACCACGACGACCCGTTGTTTCGGATCGGTATGCGCAGGCTCCCCGGATTCGTACCCGGCGTGAGGATTGACGGCACACCCGATCGGACGGCCGAGGCCGACACGCCCGATGCACTCCTGGTTGCAGCCGATACACGGGCGTATCTCGTCGGCCCGCCCGGAGAGTGTCTTGCTCGCGAAGCCGGGATCGGCGATCTGTGCGCGTACCGCGCCGACGAGATCGCACACACCGTCGGCGAGTGCGGCCTTCACCTGGTCGGGTCGTGTGAATCGCCCGACTCCGACGACCGGTAGGGACACCGCGGACCGGATCGCATGGGGCACGAACAGCGAGTAGCCGTGCGGGGTGGACATCGGCGCCTCGACGAGATGCAGCGTCTCGGTCGCGACCCCAACCGAAGTGTTGAGATAGTCGACCTCGCCGCCCGCCTCGAGCATGCGCGCGACCTGCACGGCGTCGTCGATTCCGACGCCTCCACCGGTTCCGTCGTGACCGGTCAGGCGCACACCGACGACATGATCGCGACCGACCGCCTGCCGCACGGCCGCGACCACTCGGAGCAGCAGACGCGCCCGGCCCGCAAGGTCTCCGCCGTAGCGGTCGGTGCGACGATTCGTTGCGGGGGCGAGAAAAGCCCGCAGGACCGATGCCTGCGAGCACTGGATCTCGACGCCGTCGAAACCTCCGTCGACGCAGCGGCGCGCGACGTCGGCGTAGCCCGCTACGAGCTCGGCGATGTCGGATTCCCCGACCGCGTGCGGGACCTCGCGGAAGAGCGGGTCCGGCTCGGGGCTCGGTGCCCACAGGGCGCGTTCGGTGTACATCGAGCTACCCTGTGCGCCGTTGTGGTTGAGCTGCGCGAGAATTCGCGTGTCGTGGCGATGCACGGCCGCGGTGAGACGACGATAGCCGGCCAGCACGCCCGGATCCCAGCCTCGGATCAGCTTCTCGTACGGCCGATCCGAGGGGTGCACCGTATGTTCCTCGGTGACGATCATCCCCGCGCCACCGCGCGCCCGGGCCTCGTAGTAGGCGATGTGGCGGTCGGTGACGGTGCCGTCGACCGAGAAGTTCGTCAGGTGTGCGGGGAAGACGATGCGGTTGCGCAGGGTGACCGGACCGAGCCGCAGCGACGCCTGCGGATCGGCGCCGGTCTCCGTGCGCGTCACCCTCAGACCTTGGAGTTGCCCTGGTCGATCGCCATCTGGCTGCCGGTGATCGTGGAGGCACGATCGCTCGCGAGGAACAACACGGTTTCGGAGATGTCGTCGGGGTCGGCCGCCGGCTTCTCGGTGAGGATCGGAACGAAGTTCGGACCCCACGAGGGGTTGTTCTCGAACAACTTCAGGACGCTCACGTCGGTGCCCATCGGGGTGTTGACGCCGTACGGGTGGATGGAGTTGACCCGGATGCGGTGCGGGCCGAGTTCCTTGGCGGCAGCCTGCGTGATCCCGACGAGGCCGAATTTCGCAGCCGCGTAGTTGATCTGGCCGGGCATTGCCTTGAGTCCGGCAACCGAACTGACGACGATGATCGACCCCCCGTTGCCGGCCTCGATCATGGCGGGGGCAGCGGCCTTGAGGGTTTTGAACACGCCGGTGAGGTTGATGTCGATCAGTTCTTCGAACTGGTCGTCGGGCATCTCCCAGAACCGGTTCCACGTGCAGATTCCGGCGTTGGCGACCACCACGTCGAGCCGGCCGAACTGGCGGACGCCCTCGTCGACGACGGCTTTGAGAGCCGCACTGTCGCGGACATCGGCGATGCGAGCGAGGATCTTCCCCCCGGCTTCCTCGACGAGTCGCACCGTCTCGTGGAAGTCGTCCTCGGTCGCCTGTTCGTAGGTGATGTACTCCGAGACCGGGCCGGCAACATCGACGCCGATGACGGATGCGCCCTCGCGCGCGAACCGGATGGCGTGGTTGCGGCCCTGCCCGCGTGCGATACCTGTGATGAAGACGACCTTGCCGTCGAAATCTCCCATGTCGGCCCTTCCCGTCGACCAAGACTGGAACACGTTATTGTGTGCCTCACATTACAGCGCCGATGCCAGGCGGTATCCCTCACGAATGGCGTCCCGTACCGTCCGCGGCGCCACGCAGTCCCCGATGGACCACACTCCCGGCCGTTCGGAGGCATCTCCCGGCAGCAAGGGAGCACAGTCGACCAGCACGGCGCCGGGGACGAAGGTGGTGCCGCCCGAGACCTCGTGCTCGAGACGTACCCCCTCGGGGTCGACCGAAGCGACCCGATATCCGAGATGGCGCGCGACTCCTGCCCGCTGCATACGGACGTTGAATGCGACGAGGTCGCCGGTCGGTGCGAGTCGAGATCCGGCGATGGCGTCCCCGGTCGCGTAGTGCACTTCCAGGCGGTGTCGCAGGAGATGATCGACGACCGCGCTCGCCACCGGCCCGCCGATCGGATCCCACACCACCATCCGGGACGCGCACGGTCGCGCGACCGACAGCACCTGCGCGGCGGTCGCGTACTTCTCGCTCGCGGTCACCGGGAAGCCCGGCGGACGCGGCACACCCCCGGTGGCCCGGACGACCGTCCTCCCTTCGGCGAGAGCGGCCTCGATGTCGGCGGCGGTCGCCTCGGTGTCGGTCCGGATCTCGACCCCGGCCTCGAGGCATCGTTGTTCGAGCCACTCCAGAAGGCCCGCGAACTCCGGACGGCCGCGACCACCGGAGGTGACGGCGACCGTGCCTCCCACCTGCGATGCACGGTCGACCACCACGACCCGGTGACCGCGCCCGCCCGCCACCCGGGCCGCTTCCAGTCCGGCGGGCCCGGCGCCCACCACGAGCACGTCGGCGCAGCCCGACCGAGCGACCGGCGGCCTGGTCTCGTCACCCGCCTCCGCATTGCCGACACATCCCACGACCGGATTTCGGAAGTCCTCGACGAGGCACGCCTGATTGCAGCGCACGCACGGACGCGGCCGACGACCACGACGCACGGCTGCCACAAGATCGGGATCGGCGATCTGAGCGCGGGTCATCTCGACCATGTCGCACCGGTCGTCGTCGAGCACATCTCGAGCGTGCTGCGGGTCGACGATGCTGCCCTGCAGCACGATCGGCACCGTTGCGCCGGTTTCCTCCCGGATTCGGCGGCACAAGGCGTCGTTGAATCCCGCAGGGACGTGCGCATCGGGGCGGTACGACTCGGGAGAGAACAATCCGCCGCGCACCACGGTGAGCAGGTCGATCGCCGGGGCGATCGCACGGCTGTACGCGGCGGCGACATCGGGGGTGATGCCCGCCCACGGGGCACTCTCGTCACACGACAGTCGTACGGCGAGGATGCGATCGGGGCCGAGCCGTGCACGGACCGCCGCGACGACCTCACGGAGCAGGCGCAAGCGGTCGGTGCCGTATCCGTCGTCTCGGTGGTTGGTCAGCCCGGAGAGGAACTGCCGCAGCAGCGAGGCCGGTCCGGCATCGAGTTCGACCCCGTCGAGATCCGCGTCCACACAGATCGCGGCGGCCCGCGCGTACGCCTCGACCAGCTCGCCGATCTCCTCGCCGGTCATCTCGGCGGGAAGCTCCCGCGTCGCGGGATCCGGAACCCGCGAGGGTGCCCACAGCGGTGCCCGGGTCCAGGCGCTCGAGCCCTGCAGGCCACGATGCCCGAGTCCGGCGAGCACGAGCGTGCCGTGCGGCCGGCATGCCCGAACGATCTGCCGATAACCCGAACTTCCGTCACCGGCGAGCGGCGCGCGCTCGTAGGGGTGGTCGAGTGGATGCACGGAGGCGGTCTCGGTCACGACGATGCCGCAACCACCCCGCGCACGCCGTTCGTAGTATGCGACGTGCCGACTCGAAAAAGACCGGGCATCACCGAGATTCGTGACATGCGGCCCGAAGATCACCCTCGACGGAGCGACTCGTCCGGCGAGGGTGATCGGTTCGGTGAGCGCGGGGCTCATGGGTAATACCTGCTCGGTCAGATACCGAGGTCGCGGCGGAATCCGTCGGGGACGAAGACGTCGTCCGGCGTGAGTTCGTGGATGGAATTCTTACCCAGACCCATCAGCGCGGAGCCGATGCCACCGCTGAGGATGTCGAGCACGTTCTCCACCCCTGCCTGACCGTTCGCGGCCAGACCCCACAGATACGCCCGCCCGATGAGCACCGCCCTGGCACCGAGCGCAACCGCCTTGACGACATCGCTGCCACGGCGGATACCACCGTCGAGCAGCACTTCGACGTCCTTTCCGACCGCTTCGACGATCGCCGGCAGTGCCCGGATCGGCGCGGGGGTGCCGTCGAGATTGTTGCCGCCGTGGTTGGACACCGAGATGGCCGTGACGCCGGCGTCGACCGCGCGTTTGGCGTCGTCGACGCGCATCACGCCCTTGAGCATGAACGGCGCGTCACCCCACTGCTCGCGAAGCCACGCGACGTCTTCCCAGGTCGGCAGGGGTGTGGTCATCCACTCGCCGTAGGCGCCGAAGAAAGTGGGTGCTTCGCCGCCCGGCAAGGTGAGATTCGGTGTGGTCAGATCGGGAACACCGCCGGTCCTGGCCCATTCGAGCAGCCACTTGGGGCGGATGATGCCTTCGGGGGCGAACTTGACCATCGCCTCGAGATTCATGCGTTCCGGAATGGCGGGGCTGCCCCAGTCCCGACCGTTGGAGAACGACCAGTCCAAGGTCATGATCAGACCCTTCGCGCCGGCCGCGCGGGCGCGTTCCATGCGCTGGACGAGAACCTCACGGCTGCCCACCCAGTACATCTGGAAGAAGGTCTTGTCGTTGACCGCGGCGACCTCCTCGATGGACTTGCTCGCGAACGACGACAACCCCATCGCGGTTCCGCGAGCGGCGGCGGCGCGGGCCACCGCGACCTCACCGTCGGGATGTACGGCCTGCACGCCCGTCGGGGAGATCATCACCGGCAGCGCGACGTGCTGCCCCATGATGGTCGTGCTCATCTCGCGTTTGTCGGACAGTCCGGCCACGTGCGGCGCGAAACCGAGTTCGCGGAAAGCGGTGGTGTTGTCGTCGACGGTGATGCCGGCCTCCGAGCCGGCGACCAGAGCACCGTAGACGGACTTGGGCAGGCGCTTACACGCACGCTGCTGGGCGATCGCGACGGTTTCGAACCATGGGTCTTGCGCCCACGGGTTCTTCAACCAGGACGGCTTGGCCATCTGGGGTCTCCTCGGGAGATTACAGCCCTGCGAGCGGATTCTCGTCGCAGAACTTGGCGGGGGGTTTGGTCAGCAGGGTCAACGGCACCGGAGCTGCCGGGGTGCGACGCTCGGCGCGCTTACCGGTACGCGAGTGGTCGACACTCGACTGCGGCACGGTGCGCTCGCCTTCCAGCGCGGACCGGCCGTAACCCTGCACGCACTCGGGGTCGGGGCCGTCCATCGGCAGTCCGGTGAAGAACTTCGCGGCCATGCAACCGCCGCGGCAGGAATCGAAGAAGTTGCACGAGGCACAGGCCCCGGCCGACTGGGGTTCGCGCAGCTCACGGAACAGCTCCGAGTTCTTCCACACGCTCGCGAATCCGCCGTCGGTGAGGATGTTGCCGGCGTGGAAGTTGTCGTGGATGGCGAAGGGGCAGGCGTAGACGTCGCCGACCGGGTCGATCAGGCAGACCACCCGGCCCGCGCCGCACAGATTCAGCCCGGGCAGCGAACCGCCGCCCTCACCGCCGAAGGCGGACAGATGGAAGAACGAATCCCCTGTCAGGACGCCTTCGCCGTGGGCGACGAGCCAGTCGTACAGCCGGCGCTGCTGCTCGTGGGTGGGGTGCAGGTCGTCCCACACGTCCACCGCTCGGCCCGAGGGCCGCAACCGGGTGATCCGCAAGGTGGCGCTGTACTTGTCGGCGAGCGCTTTGAACTCGTCGAGCTGGTCGACGTTCTGGCGGGTTACGACGACGGAGATCTTGGCATCGCGGAAACCTGCCTCCGACAGGTTCTCGAGTGCGCGCACGGCCATGGCGAACGAGCCCGGTCCGCGCACGGCATCGTTGACCTCGGCGGTAGCACCGTCGAGGGAGATCTGTACGTCGACATAGTCCGAGGCGGCCAGCCGGGCGGCGACCTTCTTGTCGATCCGCACGCCGTTGGTGGAGAACTTCACTCCCACCTGATGTTCGGTGGCGTAGTCGACGAGTTCCCAGAAGTCCGAGCGTACCGTGGGCTCGCCGCCGCCGATGTTGACGTAGAAGACCTGCATGCGCTGCAGTTCGTCGATGATCGCCTTGCACTGCTCGGTCGACAGCTCGCGCGGGTCGCGTTTGCCGGAGGAGGACAGGCAGTGCACGCACGACAGGTTGCAGGCGTAGGTCAGTTCCCAGGTCAGGCAGATCGGGGCGTCGAGACCCTTCTCGAACTGGTCGACGAGACGACCGACCTTCACGGGCGCGGTGGTGGGCGGTTCGAGCAGCGAAGTCATGGGCTGGTCCTTGCTGTTACGAGAAAGGCGCTGGTACGAAAAGGGTTCGGACCCGAGCGGCTCAGGCCGGGACGATCATGTGCGAATCGGCCAGAGTGCCCAGGGCACGGACATACGGCCGCTCGGCGCTCTCGTCGATCCCATGGGCGCGCAATGCTTCTCGCACCGACGCATGGTCGCCCAGAGAGCGGACGACGTCGACGATCACGGTGTTCTTCAGGAACGACAACTTGCGGGTGCCGAAGTGGTAGAGCAACGCCCCGAACGGTTCGGGGCGAAGCGCTACCTGCGGGTGGAGCCGCCAGGTGGCACCCGGATCGAACGTTTCGGTCGACACTTCGGTGGCTCCGGGCGCGGACATGTCAGTACACGCCGCACATGCCGTCGATGGAGACCTCTTCGACGAGTGACTCCTCGATCAGATCGGATTCGACCACGGCGTTGTCACGATCGGACATGTTTCCTCCTCGGAATTTCGCTTCTGGAACGGAGTCGGGCACCACATCGGGGGTTGCGTTGTGAGCCGATTCACCACTGTAATGGCATCGAGTGCACAATGTCATCCCTCCGGGAGGAAGTAATGACGCACAGCCGGCAGAAACCGTCCGCTCGGGTAGGTCGACGCCCGTCCACCTCGAAAGAAGAGCTCGCGTCTGTCGGTATCGAGCTGTTCGTGGAGTTCGGCTTCGACGAGACGAGCATCGACGACATCGCGGAGGCCGCCGGAATCGCGCGGCGTACCTTCTTCCGCTACTTCCCGTCGAAGAACGAACTGGCCTGGGGGAACTTCGACGAACACCTGGCAGGCATGCGAGCGAGCCTCGAAGCGATCCCGGAGGAGGTCTCCCTGTCGGAAGCGCTCACCACCGCCCTGCACGAATTCAACACCTTTCCCGACGGCGAGAACGAACGGCACCGTGCACGGATGCGCCTCATCCTGCACACACCTGCGCTGCAGGGCTATTCGTCACTCATGTACCGGGGGTGGCGACGTGTCGTCGCGGAGTTCGTCGCCCGTCGCATCGGCGCCGAACCGGACGACCACATCCCACGCACCTGTGGGCATCTGCTGCTCGGCGTTGCGCTCGCGGCCTACGAGTCCTGGCTCGACGAACCCGATTCGGATCTGCACGAGTTCCTGGCCGCAGGAATGCGAACGCTGACGGCGGGCCTGGACTACAGTGACCCGAAATCCCTTTCTGCACTCCCGGAAAAGGCCGGCCCACGATGACTGTGCTCGATTCGCTCGCACCCTGCCCACCGGGGCGCTGGACCCACGACCACGTGACGGTCGAACGCCGGCCGAGCGGACCGCTGACCCTGCGGCGCGACGCCGACCACCTGTACGTCTCCCATTCCCTGGGCCCGGAGCAGATCAGCGAACGTCTCGTCGCCGACGTGACCGCGTCGATCCAGGACGCGGACTTCGGCCAGAACGAGTTCGAACTCACCATGGTGGGGATCGTCCGTTCGGCGATTCCCGGCGCACTGGAGTCGTGGGTCACCTACTACCGGAACTCTCTCGGCGAACTCTTGGACGGAACAGCGGATTTCGCACCGATCCACGACAAGGCCGCCGAACTCGTACGCGGTGATGTGCTCGACCTCGGCTCGTGCTTCGGTTTCCTGCCGCTACGGCTCGCCGCGACCGGTACCGCGGTCACCGCCACCGATATCCTCCCGGGCACCATGCGCCTGCTCGATGCCGTCGCACCCCGGCTGGGGCTGCGCCTCGACACGCTCGTGTGCGACGCGGCGAACGTACCGGTACCCGACGCCGCTGCCGACACCGTGACCGCGATCCACCTGCTCGAGCACGTCGACGACGCCGTCGGTGCCGCGATCCTCGCCGAGGCACTGCGCATCGCGAGGAAACGGGTGGTCGTAGCGGTGCCCTTCGAGGACGAGGCGACAGCCTGCCACGGCCACGTACGGACCTTCGATCTCTCCACACTCGAGGAACTCGGACGCACCACGGGTCGGCCGTTCGAGGTCTTCGAACACCACGGCGGCTGGCTCGTGGTCGACTGAACTTCCGCACCCATCCGACTGCCTTCCCGTGACGAATACCGAGTGTGAAGGAAGGAGACGGCGCGGTGAACAGCCAAGACCATTTCAGCTGGACGTCACGTCACGTCGTCCTCCCCCGTGGCCCCGCGACCCGGGAGGATTCGCCCTCGTCCGGGTTGGTGATGGACTGCCGGCCGATTCCCGAGCGACCTGACCTGCGGTTGCTCGTCTATCACGACGAGACGGACGACTCCGACTACGACGCGGTGGCGATCGGCAAGACCGAGGGTGCCAGCGACATTCCCGTCATCGCGACACCGGAGGAATGCCTGCTCGTCGCGGCTGCCCGGTCCGACACGGGCCCTGCGATCGTGCTGGCAGCACCCTCGGGCGACGACATCGGTCGGCGAGTTCGGGAGGTCACCGGTCAGATCCTCCGAGGCGGGCCGTTGCTGTGCCTTCTCCTGTGCACCGGGGCGCTGTCGGTGCTGCTGCCGCTGCATTCCTCGGCATCGGACACTCACTGAGCCCAGGCCCCGAAAGCAGTCCGAGTATCTCGTGTGGAGCGCACGACAGGCTCTTACCCGCTGTGGAAGTCAGATCAGGCCCTGCTTGCTCGCCGCGTACACCGCCTCCGCCCGGCGGCTCACCCCGAGCTTGCGCATGATGTTGCTGACGTGGAATTTGACGGTGGTGGCCGAGACGAACAGCTGCTCCCCGATCTTCACGTTCGACATGCCGGCGGCCAGAAGCTTCAGCACCTCGAGTTCACGAGCAGTCAACCGTTCCGCAGGCGCCTCCTTCCGATTGAGGGAACGCACCACCGCAGCCGCACTGCGCGAGTCGAAAGCGCTCTCACCACGGGAAACTGCCCTTATTGCGCGTACCAGTTCGGTGGTGTCGACATCCTTGACGACATAGCCACGCGCGCCGGCGTGCACCGCGCGCACGACGAGTTGCTCGTCGAGGAAGGTGGTGAGAACGAGCAGACCGATCCCGGGGTGCGCCGACGAAAGTCGATCACACAACGCCAGTCCTTCGTAGTCCGAGCCCGCGGACAACTTGAGGTCGACAAGCACGATGTCGGGCCGCATACGATCGACGAGCCCGAGCGCCTCGGTGTCCGTCGAAGCCTCGCCGACCACTTCGAGATCCGGTTCACGGTCGAGGATCGACCGGAGCCCTTGGCGCAGTATCGCGTGGTCGTCGACGAGCGCGATGCGCACCGTTCCCGGACGCGCCCGCGGACTCGCCTGCGGCGTCGCGGTCATGAGGGTTCTCCCATCTGCTGGAGTGCAGCATTGTCCTGCAACGGAATCCGGACTGCTATTCGCACTCCTCCGAGCCTGGAGCGACGCACCTCGAGGGTGCCGCCGAGTTCGCGTGCGCGGGTCTGCATGTTGACGAGACCTCGATGGTTGCCGTCGAGGTTGCCGCCGGCGAGTTCGAGCATCACACGCAGTCGCGCCGGGTCGCCGTCGCCGTCATCGGCCACCGACAACAGAACCGCATCGTCTCCGTAGCTCAGCCGCAGCACCACGCGACTCGCATCGGCGTGCACCGCGGCATTGAACAGCGCTTCGCCGGCGATCCTGAGCAGAGCATGTTCGGCCTCACCGGTGAGCTCGACCGGCGTGCCGGCCGTCGTCGTCTTCACTTCGAGTTCGCCCGGCATGTGGGCGACGCTGAGTTGTTCGAGCATCTCCGGCAAGGACATCCGCTCGGAATCGGAGGTCCGGTTGAGCGCGTAGATCGCCGACCTGAGCTGCTCGACGGCGCGACGCGTGAGTTCCTTGGCGAGGTCGAGTCGTTCGCCCCGTTCGGTTCCGGGAATGTCGCTGCGGCACACCTCGATCTGCATGCCCGCGGAGAGCACGGCCTGGGTGACGCTGTCGTGGAGTTCGCGGGCGATGCGATGACGTTCCTCGTCGAGGGCCTGATTCCGGTGGGCGACACCGAGTTGCCGCTGGGTCAGTGCGAGCTTCTCCAGGGTCGCTTCGAGTTCCTCGTTGCGTGACTGCAGGTCGGCGGCCGCACGGTTGGCTTCGCGGTAGGCCTGTTCGGCGCGTTCGAGGAGCAGTTGCCCGCGCTGGTACAGCGCGGAGTTCTGCAGGGCGACGGCGGTCTGGCTGGCGAGGATCGACAGCACGGCGCGGTCGGTGGTGTCGAGGGCTCGATGGTCCGGCGTCCATGCGGCGATGGCGCCGGCGACTCCGCCGTCGAGGACGATGGGCACGAAAGCGTGGTGATTCTCGACGAGTTCGCGACGCTCGACCGCACCTGTGCGCACCGAGTCGAGCAGTGCCACGACCTCGCCGGGCAGGGGTGGTCCTTCCACGTCGTCGACGAGGAACGGGGTTGCGTCCGGCCCGAGTACGAGCCTGCGCGGCCCGGCATCGGGCAGCACGCCGTCGGTGAGCGCGAAAGCGACCCACCTCGCGCTGAGGTGCGCGCGTGCTGCTTCGGCAACGGCACAGATGAGGGTTTCCGGTCCCTCGACGGTTCGGACGAGTG
Source organism: Rhodococcus sp. NPDC047139 (assembly GCF_040643435.1). Taxonomy (NCBI): domain Bacteria; kingdom Bacillati; phylum Actinomycetota; class Actinomycetes; order Mycobacteriales; family Nocardiaceae; genus Rhodococcus; species Rhodococcus sp. NPDC047139. Next base: position 256,347 of record NZ_JBEYUH010000007.1, on the reverse strand, counting down.
CCCGCGAGATCAGCTCGAGCGCGTAGACGACGCGTTCGAGTCGCTCGGCGGCCCCGCGGTACTGCGGGTAGAAGGTCGGCTTCCCGGATCGCAATCCGGTCAGTGCCGACAGGTCGGGGGTACTCACATCGCGGTCCGGAACAACTCGATCATCTGATCGCGGGTCGCGGTACGCGGATTCGTCGACATGCAGGCGTCGCGCAGCGCCCCTTCCGCGAGTCTCTCCAGGTCTTCCTCCCGCACGCCGAGCTGCCCGAGTCCTCGTGGCACACCCACCCGCCGGGCCAGATCGTCGATGCACGAGGCGACCGCCTCGACGGCTTCGGTCGCGGCTCCGCGTGCCTCGTCGAGGCCGAGAGTCGCCGCGACGGCGACGAACGGATCGGGATCGTGGGCACCGTTGAATCGGATGACGTGCGGTAGGACCACCCCGTTGATGACGCCGTGCGGCTGGTCGAGCAGACCGCCGACCTGGTGACTCATCGCGTGGGCCGCGCCGAGGATCGCGTTGGTGAACGCCAGCCCGGCTTCGAGACTCGCCTGTGCCATGGTGGTGCGGGCGGGCATGTGGGCCGGCTCGTCGATCGTGCGCACGAGGGTGCCGGTGACCATACCGACGGCGCGCAGCGCGTGATGGTCGGTGAGCGGGTTGTGCGCGCGGGAGACGAACGCCTCGATGCCGTGGGTCAGCGCGTCGAGGCCGGTAGCGGCGTTGAGGTCGTCGGGCATCGTGGTGAGCAGGCGCGGGTCGATCACCGTCAGGTTGGGCACGAGCGACCTGCCGATGATGGTGATCTTGCTGCCGCGGGTGGTGTCGGTGACCACGCAGAACTGGGAGACGTCGGCTCCCGTCCCGGAGGTCGACGGCACCATGACCATGGGTGGGATGGGCAGTGATGCACGGTCCACGCCCTCGTAGTCGAGGATGCTGCCGCCGTTCGCAGCGAGAATCGCCACTCCCTTCGCGGCGTCGATCACCGACCCGCCTCCCAGCGCGACGAGAACATCGCACCCCTGCGCCCGGTACACCTCGTGTCCGGCGGTGACCTCGTGGTCCTTCGGGTTGGGCGTGAGGCCGGCCCACACCGTGGGGTGCACACCCTGATCGCGCAGATGATGGCGGAGTTCGTCGACCCAGCCCGTTTCGATCAGTCCCGGATCGGTCACGAGCATGGGACGAAGCGCACCGAGCCGGACGGCCGCGTGCGCCGCCTCGACGAGCGACCCTTCGCCGAAGACGATCTCGGGAGCGTGGAACTTGACCAGACGTGGCCCGGCACCGGAACGGCCGTCGTGATGGATTGCGGTGGTAGGAGGATGGGTTGTGGTCTGGTGTCCCGGCATGACGACGGCCACTGTTTCACTCCTGACGATCCTCCACCTGTGTGATCCAGCTTACGGTGCACCGGTCCGCGGACGCAGCCACATGGGCTGGACCGGACCGTTGGCGAGGTCGGTACCTGCCCGACCGGGCAGGTACCTCTCCCGCCTCGGTCCGCTCACCGTCCTGCGTGCTCACTGCCCTCCGGTATCGCCCATCACCGCGCCCTCACGGCGCGGGTCGGCACCACCGATCCACCCGGAGTCCTGCCGGAGCAGTGCACTGAGGCCGCTGGACTGCGGCGCGACCGACACCTCGTGGCCGAGTTCGCGGAGCCGCCGCACGAGCGGATCGTTCGCTCCGTCATCGGAACCGTCGACGGCCGGATGTTCGCTCCCCACCCCGGTCACGGGGGTGTTCGCGGCTCCGAAGGAGAGCGCCGAAACGGCCTGCTGCGGATCGAGTCCCCAGTCGAGGGTGCCCACGAGTGTCTTGACGACGAACTGGATGATCACCGAGCCGCCCGGTGAGCCGACGACCATGTGGACGTCGCCGCGCTCTCCGTCGGGTGTGCGTTCGAACACCAGAGTCGGGGCCATCGAACTGCGCGGCCGCTTGCCGGGCTCCACGCGGTTGGCGACCGGCAGCCCTTCTTCGTCGACCGGATCGGCCGAGAAGTCGGTGAGCTGGTTGTTGAGCAGGAAGCCGTCGACCATGTGGAACGAACCGAAGGCCGACTCGATCGTCGTCGTCATGGACGCGACGTTGCCGTAGCTGTCGGCGACCGAGATGTGGCTGGTTCCGTGTTCGGGGCTCTGCGGCGGCATACCGAGCGGGACCGGACCGAAGTCGCCGGGTTGCGCCTTTCCCATGCTCTTGTCCTGGTCGATCGACGCGGCGCGGCCGGACAGATAGTCCGGATTCACCAGGGTGTCGAGCGAGCCGCCCGGCAGGGGTACGAAATCGGCGTCGGCGACATACTTGTCGCGATCGGCGTAGGCGAGCCGTTCTGCTTCGGAGATGAGGTGCACCGCATCGGCCTCGGGTACGCCCCCGTCGGCGTCGACATCACGCGGCGGCAACGAGGCGAGATCGAAGTTCTCGAGGATGCCGAGGGTCGCCGCGACCGCCATGCCTCCCGACGACGGATTGGGCATGCCGCAGATCTCGTAGTCGCGGTAGGGAGTGCACAGCGGGGTTCGTTCCTTCGCCTCGTAGGCGGCGAGGTCCTCGAGAGTCATGGTCCCCGGGGTTCGGCCGCCGGAGTCGGTGTCTGTGGCCTCGACGATCGCCCGGGCGGTGTCACCGGTGTAGAAGGCGTCCGCGCCGCCGGTGGCGATCGCCGAGAGTGTCTTGGACATGGCAGGATTCGTGAGGGTCTCACCGGCCGGCTTGGGTGAGCCGTCGGGTTGCAGGAAATATGCGCGGGCCTCGTCGTCGACGGCGAGTTGTGCCGCGGAATCGGCGATGGACTGAGCCATGCGGTCGCTGATCACTACGCCTCGATCGGCGAGATCGATTGCAGGGCGGAACAGTTCGCTCCAGGCGGTACGTCCGTGTTCTTCGTGGACCGTCTCGAGCATCCGCACGACACCGGGTACGCCGATCGACCGGCCGCTCGCCCGTGCATCGGGACGAGGTTCGGTACGGTCGGTGTCGCTGATCCAGCGCAGATAGTTCTCGGTCGCGGACATCGGCGCAGTCTCGCGACCGTCGAACGCCTGCACCTCACCGGACTCGGCGTCGTAGTACACGAGAAAGGCCCCACCGCCGATGCCCGACGACTGGGGTTCGACGAGGCCGAGGACCATCTGGGCCGCCACGAGCGCGTCGGCTGCGGTACCGCCGTCGCGCAGGACCTCACACGCCGCTTCGGTGGAAACCGGATTGGCCGTGGACACGGCATACGAGGATGCGGTCACCGCCGTCATACCGGTGCGATATCCGGTCGCGATCTCGGGGTTCGTGGAGATGTCGCGGTCTCCGGACTCGGACTGCTGCGGCATATCGGTGATCGGGGTGCCGTTCGGTTCCGCGGTGCAGGTCGCGGGCGCACCGGCCGCCTGCACGCCGGCGGTGCCGACCGATTCCGCATCGCCGGTGTCGTCGGGAGCGGACGTACACGCGCCGAGGAGGGCGAGCGAGACGGCCGTGGCGAAGGCCGCGCGGACACCGGACCGGACTCTCGAGGGCTGGACCATTCACCGACCGTAACCGGGCGTGACAGGGCCCGTAGGAAATTCGCTCGCGATCCTTCGGCGGCCCTTGACACGGCAGGAGCCGGGGAGCATTCTTTATTCAACCGGATGGTTGATAAACCGGATGGTGCACAAAGCGGAGAGGTGATCGTGTACGACGAGGAAACGGACGACACCGCTCTCGACCTGGCGTTCACCGCCCTGGCCGATCCGGTCCGTCGCCGCATCGTCGCCCGGCTCAGCCGGGGCTCTGCCACGGTCACCGAACTCGCGGAACCCTTCGAGATCTCCACACAGGCGATCTCGAAACACATTCGGGTGCTCGAACACGCCGGTCTGGTCACGCGCACGCGCGACGCCCAGCGTCGGCCCGTCCACCTGAACCCCGCACGGCTGGAGATGCTGACCTCCTGGATCGACCGCTACCGGTTGGTGAAGGAGCAGCAGTTCCGCGATCTCGACGCCGTGCTGGCCCGGGAAGCGGCCGACCACCACCACAGTGCCGAACAACATCACCGGGGCGCGTGACGCCCCGAAACCGGAGGACTGTCATGAGCAACGCACTCACCCTCTCGGTCCCGGAAGGTGTCCCCTTCATCGACTACGAGCGGGAATTCGATTTCCCGGTCGCGGACGTCTTCCGCGCCCACAAGGATCCCGACCTCGTCGCCCGCTGGCTCGGGCCGCGAGGCATGGAACTCGAGATCGAACAGTTCGACTTCCGCACCGGAGGCGCGTACCGCTACGAGCACACGGACGACAGCGGAAGCTACCGCTTCGCCGGTGTCTTCCACACCGTGCGCGACAACGACCTCATCGTCCAGACCTTCGAATATCTCGGATTCCCGGATGTCGTGAGCCTCGAAACTCTCACCTTCGTCGACCTCGGCGACGGACGGTGCAAGCTCGTGGGACATTCGGTGTACCCGAGCATGGAGGCCCGCGACGGCATGGCGGAATCGGGCATGGAGACGGGCCTGACCGAGGGGTTCGAGCAACTCGAAGAAGCCCTGGCGCAGGAAACCGCCTCGCGCTGAGCTCTCCGGACCCGGCCGCTCATCGCAGCGCATGCCCGAGTTCGGCTGCGCGTGCGAGCAATTGCCGCCCGTCCCGGGCGACCACCACCTCGTCGCACAGTTCCGCGTAGTCGGGCATCGCGCATGTCGCCTGCGTCCAGTACCGCTCCGGTTCGGGCGTGATCCAGGCGAGGCGATGTACACGCCGGCGCAGTTCCTCGAGCCGATCGATTCGCGGTGGCAGACCGTTGCACCGGCCGTCCCCAACGACCAGCAACGATGTCCGGCGGTCGAAGGATCCCGAGTGCTCGGTGAGCAGTTCGTCGAAGGTAAGGCCGTAATCGCTGCTCGCCTCGAGGTCGACGGCGGGGTGTGCCAGCACCGCGGCGAGTGCTCCGTCGCCGTCGGCCGCGAGCAGTTGCCGGGTCACGTCCACCGGGCGGTCGACGAAGGCGACCACCCGGCACCGGTGCGCGCGCCCGTGCATCGCCTGGGCGAGCCGGAGCGTGAACGCGGTGATCGGCCGCACCGACAGCGAGACGTCCGCGAGTACGAGGAGGCGCACTCGATCGGGACGGGGCGCTCGGACGACGAGCCTGAACGGCACTCCGTCGGTGCGCATCCCGGCTCGGGCGGTCCTGCGCATGTCGAGTCGCCCACGTGCCCGTTCGCGCGGATGAGGACGGACGGGTCCGCGCATGCGACGCAGCACTTCGTGGCACGCGAGTTCGATCTCGGCGCGGTCGATGCCCGCCGGGTCGGCGGCTTCGGGCGCCTCGACGCCCTCCGTGCCCGGCACGATCGCGGCGAGGGACGCGACGAAGGCTTCGACCGCATCGACGAGGCGAGCGAGCTGTGATTCGGAGAGGGGGCCGTCGAGGGCCCCTTCCGCGTAGGTGCGATGCGGGTCGTAGGCGTCGAGCCACGCAAGGATCGAGGCGGGGTCGTCCCAGGACAGCGCTCCGGCCACGGCGGCACCGGGTTCTCCGGAGAGGTCGCCGACCGTCGTGGTTCCCGCGTTCTCGACGTCGACGGTGTAGGTGACGCCGCGACGACCGGAATCCCCGCCCGTGTCCACCGACAGATCGGCGTCGGAGGACGTCATCGACACATCGTCGTCGTCCTTGTGCGGATTGAATCCCCTACGAGCCTCCGGGGTGTCGAAGTGGTCTCCGGCTTCCGCCGCGCGTTCGTTGTACTCCGCGTAGCGTGCCACGCCGGGGTCCTCGCCGACCTCGAGCGCCGCCGGCAGGGTCTCCGCGAATCGAGCGCGGGTGGGCCCGTTTCCGGTCGTGGCAACCGCGGCGTCGACCGCACCGAACAGTTCGTCGAAGGCACGCTCGAAACCGGGACGTTCGTGGGGGTACTTGGCGCACGCCGCACGCAGGCAGGCGCGGAGCGCGTCCCGATCTCGGGCGGGAACCAGATCGAGAACCCGTCGGACTTCGATGCTCTCGGCCGGCGACGCCGCGACACCGTGGCGCCTCAGGAGCAGACCGAACACCGCCGCCACCACATCGAGCACGTACCGGGGACCACGCTGGTCGAGGGCATCCGCTCGCATCACCGGGGACACGCGCACAGCCGGATCACCCCCGCAGTCCGCTGCCCGCGATGTCACGGCCGCCACCGCCGCGCCCCCGGAATACGGAGGTCGTCGTGTTCGCCGGGCGCGACGCGACGGTCGCGCGCTCCGCCGACGGGACGGATTCGGACACAGCCGATGCGGACACCGGCGACGACGTCGGAGCCGCACCGTCGAGCCGGGTCTTCGCGAGGTCCACGTCACCGATGTACTTGAGCAAGGTCGACAGCAGTACATCGCGCATGGCGTCCAGCGAACTGTGGTCCGCGTCGTCGTGTCCCATCACCGTCGCCGCGCGTGCCGCGTCGATGACCTCCGAAATCGACGGGCTCTTGCGCAGAGGCAGCTCCCGCAGGGTCCGGGAGAGTTCGACGACCTCCCGTGCCGTTCCGGGGCGAACATCCGGTACCCGTGCCGTGACGATCTCGCGTTCGCGTTCCGGTGTCGGGTAACCGACGTGATAGTGCAGGCACCGCCGCTTGAGCGCCGGCGACAATTCGCGGGTGTCGTTGGAGGTCAGGATGACCCAGGGTGTCGACCGGGCCGTGAACGTACCGACCTCGGGGATCGTCACCTGCCGTTCGGCGAGCACCTCGAGCAGCAGAGCTTCCATGGATTCCTCGGTGCGGTCCACTTCGTCCACGAGCAGGAGCACCGGTTCCGGGGAGAGCACGGCTTCGAGCAGCGGACGGACGGAGAGGAAGGTTTCCGAGTAGAGACCGAAATCCTGTTGCGCGAGGAACTTCGACGCTGCCGCGAGATCGGTGTGGCCGGCGAGCAGTTCACCGATTCGGTCGCGCAGCATCTGCACGTGCAGCAACTGCTTCGCATAATCCCACTCGTAAAGCGCGCGACTGTCGTCGAGACCTTCGTAGCACTGCAGCCGCACCAGTTTCCGGCTCCCGGCGGCGGCGAGTGCCTTGGCGAGTTCGGTCTTGCCGACCCCGGCGGGACCTTCGAGCAGCAGCGGCCGCTCGAGTGCGGTGGCGAGATGCACGACGGTCGCGAACTCGTCGTCGGCGATGTAGTCGTGCCTGCGCAGCGCGTTCCTCAGCGCGGCTCCCGACTCGAACGGGGTCATCCGGGGTCTCCTTCTCTCGCACGGTCCTCTGGCGTGGTCACAGCGCAACGGGTTGCGCTCCCGGGGCGTCGGTCCGCCCCGGGAGCACCCGGTTCTCAGTAGGACCGGTTCATGCAGTGGTCGACCACCGGGATCATCGAGTCGACCGTGACCTCACGGGGGTTGCCCGGGGTGCACCAGTCGTCCTGGATGTGCTCGGAGACGGCCCGCACGGTCTTCTCGTCGCCGGTGATGACGTCGCCACGACCGGCGTACTTGCCTGTGTTCATTCGGTTCTTCTCGTACGAATCCACCCGCACCTGTCCGAAGTTGTCGGGGATACCGACGTCGTTCGCGAGGCGGATCGCCGCTTCGACCGCCGCGTCGGCGGCTTGCACGGTGGTCATGTTGCGGGTGTCCACACCCATGGCGGTCGCGATGCGGGCGTAGTGCTCGTAACGCGAGGGGAGGTTGTACTCCCATACGCGTGGCAGTGCGATCGCGTTGTTGAGCCCGTGGTGACTGTCGAAGAAGGCCGAGACGGCATGGGAGATCGAGTGCACGATGCCGAGACCGCCGGAGTTGAACGCCTGCGCCGCGATGTACTGGGCGTTCATCATGCCTTCGCGAGCCGCGAGATTGCGCGGTTCGAAGACCGCTTCGCGCAGGTGCTTCGCGACGAGTTCGATCGAGTAGAGCGCGTTGCCGAGCGAGGGTGCGAAGTCCAGCCGCGAGACGTACGGCTCGGAGCCGTGAGCGAGGACGTCGAAGCCGCAGTAGGCCGTGAAATGTTGGGGGCAGCTGTAGTAGAGCAGCGGATCGTCGATCGCGAGGGTGACGATCGTCGCCTCGTCGAAGCCCACCCACTTGTGCGGATGATCCATGTCGGAGGTGTCGGTGATGACGTAGGCCCACGAGGTCTCGGAACCGGTGCCGGCCGTCGTGGAAACCGCGATGTGCGGAGGGTTCTCCTTGTTCGTGGACTTCGCGAAGCCCTCGAACTCGTTGATGTTGCGGCCGTCGTGGGCGATCACGACCCGCGCGCCCTTGGCCGCGTCGTGGCTCGAGCCGCCGCCGACGGAGATGATCGAGTCGCACTTCTCCTTCTGGTAGAGCGCGGCTGCTTCCATGACGTTGTAGTCCTTGGGATTGGACTCGACCTTGTCGTAGAGGACGACCTCGACGCCCTGGTACTCGATCTTGCCGATCAGTTCCTCGATGATCCCGGATCCGCGCAGGCCCGTGGTCATCAGCAGCGCACGCTCGAACCCGAGGTTCTTCGCTTCGACTCCGATGATGTCGTGGGCGCCGACACCCAGGAGTGCGCGTGGGAAGGGGTGGAATTCCTTGATCGGGAAGTCCCAGATCTGGTTGAGCTCGATTGCCATCGTGATCTCCTCGTCGAGGGGTGTACCGGCGGGTGGGTGTGATGTGGACCTCATCCGCGATTCACCCTCGACGAGGGGTGCAGCGGCCGAAAGAGGATTCGGCGGAAACCGTCCGGTCGCCGCACGGGCACCGTCCGTTCGGGTAGGCCGCTTCCCGCTGACCGGGTGGGGCCGCAGCCCGCCCGAGCGGTCCCGGTACCGTTTCCTCATTCCATGTGCGCTGGTAATCTGAATTAGAACACGTTCTAGATTCGGGTCGGGCGCGGCCATCTTTGCAGGAGAGGACGAGAACTACCCATGACGACTGTCGAGGTGCCCCACGGCTCACGGTCGGTGATCCTCACCGTGTCCGCCGTCGTCGAGGAGACGGCCGACGCGCGGTCGATCGTGTTCGCCGTCCCGGACGAACTGCGCGAGAAGTTCGCCTACCGGCCCGGTCAGTTCCTCACCCTCCGCATCCCGAGCGACCGGACGGGCTCGGTGGCACGCTGCTATTCGCTCGCCAGCTCGCCGTACACCGACGATGCCCCCAAGGTGACCGTCAAGCGCACGTCCGACGGCTACGGCTCGAACTGGCTGTGCGACAACGTGGCGGCCGGGCAGACCATCGAGGTCCTCCCTCCCGCCGGGGTGTTCACCCCGAAGTCGCTCGATCACGACTTCCTGCTCTTCGGTGGAGGCAGCGGCATCACCCCGGTGATCTCGATCCTCAAGTCCGCACTCACCCAGGGCAGCGGCAAGGTGGTACTGATCTACGCCAACCGCGACGAGAACTCGGTCATCTTCGCGGAGGAGCTGCGTTCCCTCGCGGAGAAGTATCCGACCCGGCTGACCGTCGTCCACTGGCTCGAATCCGTTCAGGGGCTTCCCACCGCCGATCAGCTCGCCACGCTCGCAGCGCCCTACGAGTCGTACGAAGCGTTCATGTGCGGCCCCGGACCGTTCATGGACACCGTCCACCAGGCACTTCACTCGGTGGGGATGCCTCGTGCGCGAGTCCACGCGGAGGTCTTCAACTCGCTGTCGGGCGACCCCTTCGCCGACCAGGCCCCGGTCGAGATCAGCGACGAGGATGCCGCCGATGCCGCGACCGTCGAGGTCGAACTCGACGGGGTGGTCCACGAACTGTCCTGGCCGCGCAAGCAGACCCTCGTCGACATCATGCTGGCCAAGGGCCTCGACGTGCCGTATTCGTGCCAGGAGGGCGAATGCGGGTCGTGTGCGTGCACCGTGCTCGAGGGCAAGGTCGAGATGGAGCACTGCGACGTGCTCGATCCCGAGGACATCGAAGCCGGCTACATCCTGGGCTGCCAGGCACGCCCGGTGACCGATCACCTCAAGATCGAGTTCTGACCCTCCGAATTCCCCCGCGCGGCATCCCGGCCGCGCAGACGGTGCCCGTGCCTACGAGCGAATCGGCGCGGGCACCGTCTGCGCTCGGACCGAGTCGGGCTTCGGTGTGCGCATCAGCACACCGGCCCCGGCCACGAGTGCCAGCACGGCCACCACCACGCCGTAGCCCACGGCCGTGGATGTCAGCCCGAACGAGCCGGCCGCCACTCCCGCGGCCATCGCGGGCACCGAGAACGCGAAATAGCAGATCACGAAGGTGGCCGCGAAGATCCGGCCGCGTTCATCGGCCCGCCCCAGGGAACCGACCACGCTCATCGCCCCGACGAAGGTCGATCCCCATCCGAATCCGGCGACTGCGGTGCCCACGTAGTACACCGCGACCCAGCCCGTGAGCAGCGCGGTGATCACCACAGCCAGCCCTGTGGCGAGCAGCACGGCTCCGGCAACCACGACGCGATGCGGGTCGCGACGGGCCATCGTGGTCGCGGCGAGGGTGCCCGAAGTGAACAGGGTGGCGATTACCAGCCCTGCCGCGAGCCTGTTGTCGACACCGAAGACCGTGTCGACGATCGACGGTCCCAGAGACATGTACAGACCACCGAGCCCCCACGCCGACATCAGGCTGGGAAGGATGAGCAGATACCGGCCCCGGACCTCCCGCGGCACCGACGCGCTCGGTATCAGGCTCCTCAGTGCGTCACGGCGTGACGGGAAGCCCACCGAGGGGGAGGTCTCCGGAACGAAGACCAGCGCCACCGCCAAGGTGAGGGCGAGGGCTGCCACGACGGCATAGCTCAGGACCGTCGGAAACGGCGCGAACTGCACGAGCACACCCGCTCCCGCAGCGCCGAGCGCGAGTCCGAGCGACGGTGCCGCAGTGTTGACGAGGGACCCGGAGTGCGCGGTCGGCTGCATCTCGATCACGGCGGCGGCAACGGCACTCGTCGCCGCACCGACCGCGAGGCCCTGCAGGATCCGCGCGACCATCAGCCATTCAACACCGGGAGACGCCACGAAGACGAACATGCTCGCGGCGAGCACGAGCAGCGCCGTCACGATGACCGGCCTGCGCCCGACGTGGTCGGACAGTGAACCCACCGTCACGAGAGCCGCGAGCAGCGCGAGCACGTAGACCGCGAACACCACCGTGAGCGTCGCTGCAGAGAAGCCCCACATCTGCTGATAGACGGGATACAGCGGTGACGGTGCCGACGACGACGCGGTGAGGGTGAACGCTCCCAGGCCGGCGACGACGAAACCGAACGAGCGGAGTCGACCGCGCGGTGGTGAGGGAGCAGCCATGAGACCTCCGGAAGCGTCGGGAGCAGATGAGGTGAATGCTCCTTCACCCAACGTACTTCGCTCGGCGAAGTATTCCCGCGGGCTCGACGGCTCAGCGGGAGGGTGCGTCCTCGACGTCCTCTCCCTGCGCACGATCGGGGGCTACGACCAACTCCCGGCCGGCGGCGAAGACCGTGGCCGCGGCCGGTAACTCACCGGGCACACCACTGCGGAACACCTCGAGGCGACCCGCCCCCGTCACGGGCCGTCCCAGCGCGTCGATCCGGCGCAAGGTCTGGCGGGCCACGGCCTCGGCGCTGTCGAACAAACGCACCCCCGCCGGAAGGTGGGCCGTGATGGTCTCGGCAACCAGCGGATAGTGGGTGCACCCGAGGACGACCCCTTGCACGTCGGGCGGGGTGCGCTCGGCGGCTGCTGCGACTGCGGCGGCGACAGCCGCCCGGTCGCCCGCGTCGATCGCGTCGGCGAGTCCGTGGCAGGCGACCCCCACGACCTCGGCGCCGTTCGCGAACTGCTCGATGAGATTCGCCTGATACCGGCTGGCGGTGGTCGCGGCGGTCGCCCAGATCGCCACAGAGTCGCATGCCGCGGCCGCGGGCTTGACGGCGGGAACCGTACCCACCACCGGAACCGATGGCCCGAGATCGGCCCGGACGTGCTCGAGTGCGGTCACCGATGCGGTATTGCACGGAAGTACGACCACATCGGCGCCGCGGTCCACAGCGCGCCGAGCGGTGGTGACGACCCGCTCGATCACCCACTCCGAGGGCTTCGGCCCCCACGGCGCACCCTCGGGATCCATCGACAGCATCAGATCGAGATCGGGACGCAACCGTCGCAGCCACGCGGACGTCGGCAACAGCCCGAGACCCGAGTCGATGAGCGCAACGATCACCCCACGAATCTAGCGGGTGGCGCGCTGCCGGGAGGACGGCGGTCGGCGCCGCCCGCCCGGCTTCGACAGCTAGACCGTGGCGGCGAGCAGCTCACCGATCGGTGCACCCGCGGCGATCTTCGCGCGCGACTTCATGACCATCGCGGGCAGGCCGCCTCCGACGACACCCACGAGCTTGCCGTCGCGCTCGTAGTACGCAAGGAACTTCCGGCCGTCGTCGCGCACGACGTGCACCGTGTCCCCGGCCGTGATCGCACCGAGACCCTGGATCTTCACGTCGTACTGGTCGCTCCAGAAGTAGGGGACCTGAGCGGCCGCGCCGGCCTCTGCTCCCACGAGTGTCTTCGCGAGCACGGAGGCCTGCTCACCGGCGTTCGTCCAGTGCTCGATGCGCCGGCGCCCACCGGCAGGTACCTGCCACGACGCGACATCGCCGACGGCCCACACGTGTGGAGTGGAGGTGCGGCCCGTGCCGTCGCACACGACACCGTTGTCGACCTCCACACCCGACCCCTCGAGCCACTCGGTGGCCGGAACGGATCCGATGCCGAGCACGACGAGATCGACGTCGATCTCGCTGCCGTCCGAGAGGACCGCGGAGGTGACCCGCCCGTCGCCGCGGATCTCCGACAGGCCGGTCCCCGCACGCACGTCGACACCTTCGGCGACGTGCAGTCGGGTGACGAAGTCTCCGACCTGAGCACCGAGCACCGATGCGAGCGGTGTCGGCTGCGGTTCGACCAGCACGACCTCCACTTCGCGCGCCCGCAGGCTCGCCGCGACCTCGCACCCGATGAAACCGGCCCCGACGACCAGCGCGCGCGCACCCGGAACGATCGCCTCGCGCAGAGCCCGGCTGTCCTCGAGCGACCGCAGGACGTGTACTCCGGCGAGCTCGGGCAGACCGGGGATGCGCCGGGGACGCAGACCGGTGGCGACGACGAGTTCGTCGTACCCGAGTTCGGTGCCGTCGGTGAGGGTCAGCGTGCGCGCCGCGGTGTCGACCGACCGTGCGGCGGCGCCGAGCCGCAGTTCGATCCGGCTCTCGTCGAAGAACTCACGGGGACGAAGGGTCGTGTCGTCGCGGTCGCCGCGCAGAACATCCTTCGACAACGGAGGGCGGTCGTACGGCAGGTGCGTCTCGTCGCCGACGAGGACGAGTTCGCCCTCGTACCCCGCGCGCCGCAATTCCTCGGCGGTACGCACCGCCGCCAGGCCCGCGCCCACGACAACGACGCGCTCCGGCACAATCTCGGTCTCCCGCTCGTTCGGCACCCTCGGCCATCCTTCGAATCGTGGGTGACACGAATACCCGTGTCGCCCGGTAGTGATATGTCCCACCTGTGTGTCCCACGTTCTTACCAAACCGCGACGACGCGCGACACACCCGCTTCGCGCACTAGAGTTCGACACACCGTGAGGACAATGGAATCGAGCACGGAACACGACCGGTACATCTACCTTGGAGCCCTCATGACCAGCGACAGCGGCGCAGGTATCAGCCGCATTCAGTTCGGTGCCGGAACCTTCTCCGGACCCGCCGACCCGCAGGGCCGGACGATCATCGCGGACGCGGTGGTGGCCAAGATCGCAGGACTCGCGACCCGCGAGATCAGCGGCGTGATCGAGGTGGGCGCCGGAACCGCCCGGATGGTGGGCGCGCTGCGCGACCGCATCCCCGGCGCGCGCATCAACCACGGTCAGGGCGTGGCCGTCGAGGTCGGCGAACGACAGGCCGCGATCGACATCGGCATCGTCGCCGAATACGGCGTCGCGCTGCACGAACTCGCCGTGGCCATCCGGCAGAACGTCATCGCGGCGGTCGAGCGGATGACGGGCCTCGAGGTCACCGAAGTCAACATCACGGTCTTCGACGTCATGCTCCACGAAGAGGCGGCCGCCCTGACCGACGACGTCAAACCCCGCGTGCAGTGACTCCCCCAGCCGCGGCCCCGGCGGACACGGCCGACCTGATCGCGGAAGCAGCGCTGGCCGTTCCCGGCGTCGTTGGTCTGCACCACGGCGCTTTCGGGGAAGTCGCGACCTATCTGCCGGGGCGACGCGTCGAAGGAGTGCGGCTGACCGATCAGATCTGCGCGGTGCACATCGTCGTGCGGATCCCCGCGGATCTCCCGGCCGTCGCCGACGCCGTCCGCGTCCGGGTGGCACCGTTGGTGGATGTGCCCGTCCAGGTGACGATCGAAGACGTCGACGCCGGTGAACGAGAAGGAGCGCAATCGTGAACCACATACCCGTCAGCAACACCGCCGTCGGGCTTCTCGCGGGACTGTTGCTCGCACTTGCCGGGATCATCGGTGGATTCAGCGGCCTGTTGTTCGGCGTGCTGCTCGGCGCTCTCGGAGCCGCGGTCGGCGCCCACCGCGACGGCCACCTCGATCTCGGCGCCCTGCTCAGGAGCCGCGGCCGTGGCTGACCCCGCGCTACCCGAGAACGCCGCGCCCGAGAACGTCGTCCCCGCGGATGTGGCCTCCGGACAGGCGGCACAGGCCCCGGGCGAGCGCGGCAGCCTCGTCGTCAAGGACCGTGCCGTCGAACGGATCGCCGCGGCCGCCGCACTCGGCGTTCCCGGGGTGGTGCGCCACAGTGGAGGCGGCATTCTCCGCCTCACCGGCAGGGATCTGCCTCGCGCAGACATCTCCACCGGCGCGAGGGCCGTAGCGGTGAATCTCTACATCGCGGCCGAATGGCCTTACGACGCAGCGATGCTCACCCGCCGGGTTCACGATGCCGTCGAACGGCAACTGCACGAGCTGACGGGTCTGCGCGTCAGTGAACTCAACGTGCTCATCGTCGCCACCGCGCTCGTCGAAGACGGCGAGACCGATGAAGCGCAGCCGCCTGTGGAGTACCTCGAATCGGACATCGTCGCGGCGCGGACCGCTCCGCACCCGGACCTTCCCACGGTGGCTCCCCTGCCTCCGCTGGCGTCGCCCGCTGCGGCACCCGCCGCGGCGCTCGTCGCGATCGCAGCGCTCGTGCTGGCGTTCACCGCCGCCCGCGAACTGCTGATCGTCAACGGCACGTACGACGGTGCTCCGTGGCTGCGCAACTCCTTCGAATGGTTCGGGCGCCTGCACTGGCACACCTGGCTCGCACCCGTCGCCGCAGCCTGTCTCGTCCTCGGGCTCGTCCTGATAGCCGTCGCCCTCAAACCGCGTCGCCGCACGCACGTACCGCTGCAGGTCGCCGGTCCGGCGCCCACGGTGTGGATGCGGCGCACCGACGTGGCACGCATGTGCAGCGCCCACGCCTCCGCGCTGACCGGTGTACGTACGGCCCGCACAGTCGTCGACCGGCGGCGCGCCGTGGTGCGGATCTCGGTCGAGGACGAGACTCCCGTCGCCGAGATCACCGCCTCCGTGCGCGGGGCGGTCGCCCCGAATCTCGCGGCGCTCGCCGATCCTGTCGAACTCGTCGTGGAGGTGGCGCGGTGAAACTCCGTACCGTGCTTGCGAACCGGCTCGTCACCCTCGCGGCCGGCCTGGTCCTCGCCGGGGTGGGCGCGTTCGCGCTCGCGTGGGTGTGGCGGGTTCCCTTCGCGCGCGAGCAACTCTCCCGTCTCGACCGCCCCCGGGTGACCGACGTCCCGGATCAGTCGTGGTGGACGCCTGCCCTGTGGTCGGTCCTCGCCGGTGGTCTCGTGCTCGGCATCGCGCTGCTCGCGGTCAACCTCTCGCGGCGGCGCACCTCTACCGTGCAGCTCTACGACCAGGTCACCGATGCCACCCTCGGTGTCGAGCTCGGCCCGGTCGCCGACGGTGTCGCCGCCGAGCTGTCCGCCCTGCCGGGCGTGCGGTCCGCACGTGGGCGGGCCGTCGTCGAAAGACACCTGCCGACGCTCTCGGTGGTGCTCAACGCCGAGCCGACCGTCGACGTCACCGAACTGACGCAGGCGGCCGAGGATGCGGCCCAGCGGGTCGCGCGAGCACTCGGTGGAGCCCATGTGGCGACCCAGGTCCTGTTGCACCTCGACCCGGCGGTGGACGTCCGCTGAGAACCGTGGGTGCCGCATGATCACATTCCGGCCCCCGCAGCCTGCTGCGCGTCTACGTCCTGGCCGCGTCCACCAGATCGTGCTCGACGCGATAGTCCACCCGCATCCGGTCCATCGCTACGTCGCGCACCTTGTAGGCCCGCAGCGTGGTGCGCTCACGGTCGGGATAGCGGCGTTCCTGGATGCGGTTGCCGAGGGCGAGCAGCGGGCCGACGCGACCGAGAACGTGCTTGAGGGGGTTGTCGGGGATGCGCAGAGCGTCGGCGTCCGCGTCCCCGATGAACACCCGCTGCAGCGAGTGCATGAGCGTGCGCGCGACCGTCGTGCGTATCGGTGCGCCCCCGGGCAGCAGGTTCGCGAGTTCCGGCACGAGATACTGCTCGGTGAGCGCGGTGACGAACTGCCGGTCCTCGTCGCTCGGCCCCGGCGACGTGAGCCGGTACAGCTCCTCGACCGCGATGTGGTCGCGCTCGGTGCGCAGTGCCAGCTCCTCGCGCATCCCGATCACGTGCCCGACATAGCGCCACAGGTGGTAGATGTCGTCGAGCTCGCGGTCGGTGAAGCGCACGCCGAGCGTCTGCATCGCCTCGACGGCGATGTGCCCGAACTCGGCCATCGTGAGCGCCATGTACGACTGCGGGATCGGGACACCCCAGGCCTCCTCGTCCCACATCCCGCTCGCGACGATGCCCTTGCGCACGTGGGCGTGGATGAGCCGCACGCGCACGGTGAAAGCGAATCCGCCTCCGTCACGCCGCATTCCGCCCCGGGTGAGAACGTGCCGCAGCCACTCCCCCACCTCGACCGAACGCACCGCCGGTTGCCCCACATACCGGCCGGTGAGCGCAAGCGGCTTTCCGGCGATGAAGTTGCCTGCGCCGCGCAGCAGTGACGCGGCACCGAGCACCATCCCGAGGATCGGTGTGTGCCGCACGAGCGCGTCGGCCGCGTTGTCGAGACGCGCGTGGTCGACCCAGGAAGGCTCGTCGTCGAGGAAGTCGAACAGCGCGCGCAACGACTCCGGTGCGTTCGGCACCGACTCGATCCCGTCGGCGAGAGCCATCCGGACGGCGGCGGTAGCGGAGGTCGAACCGAAGTCGTCGCCGACCACGGCGTCGGCCAGTGGGTCGGCCTGCCACATGCCGTCGAGCCAGCGCTCGCCGAGGTCGGCGTACCGGCGTATCGCAAGGTCGGCGTTGACGAGATCACGGGGGATGCGTCGATCCATGCATCCATGGAAACACGAGGAATACTCACTTACTATTCACTTTTCATGGGCTCCCCGCATGGCAGCAGAAGCGCTGGAAAGCGCCCCCGAAAACGACCCGTCCAGCAGCGCAGTCACGACACTCGGCGACTGATTCTCACTTCCGCGTACGCGTTGCTCGAGCGTGGTCCCGCTGCCCGGATCAGTACGACGGCGCTGGCCGCACACGCCCACGTGAGCATCGGGACGGTCTACCGGTACTTCCCCGACGTCGATGCCGTGCTCGACGAACTGCGTATGAACGCCGTCCATGCGATCACCTCGTCGCTGTCCACCGCGATCGGCCGCGCGATGGATCAGCAACCGGAGGACGCCATGGTGACGGTGGTGGAGAGCCTGACCACCGCCTTCGAGAAGCACGCGCCCGTTCTCCGGGTGTCGTACACCTCCGAGGAAATCGAGTTCGGACTCGCGTGGGCCGAGATCGAAGGACCGCTGCGGCCGCTCGCACGCATCATCCCCACACGGTTACGGCCGGACCTCGACGACGCAGCACTCGACGACCTGGTCTTCATCGTGATGGGCGCGACGGCGAGCCTGTGCTCGCGGATCGCCCTCCTACGGCACCGGCGGTCGGATCGGGCCAGGATGGTCGCGGTGACCTCCAGAATGCTGCTCGCCGCAATCGAGGCGGCCTGAAGCACCACGACCGAGCGGGCGGCACAACCGCGAAACGCCGAACGGCGCCCACCCAGGAGGGTGGACGCCGTTCGAGCGTCAGCGGGCGCTACCCGCTTCGGTGAGCTGTCAGATCACTTGACGATCTTCGTGACGCGACCGGCGCCGACGGTGCGGCCACCCTCGCGGATCGCGAAGCGGAGGCCCTCGTCCATGGCCACCGGCTGGATCAGCTTGACGGACATCTCGGTGTTGTCACCGGGCATGACCATCTCGGTGCCCTCGGGGAGGGTAACAACGCCCGTCACGTCCGTGGTACGGAAGTAGAACTGCGGACGGTAGTTGTTGAAGAACGGCGTGTGGCGGCCGCCCTCCTCCTTGTTGAGGATGTAGGCCTGGCCCTCGAACTCCGTGTGCGGAGTGGTGGTGCCGGGCTTGACGACGACCTGGCCGCGCTCGACGTCCTCGCGCTTGATGCCGCGGACGAGGAGACCGACGTTGTCGCCGGCCTGGCCCTGGTCGAGCAGCTTGCGGAACATCTCGATGCCGGTGACCGTGGTCTTGGTCGAATCGGGGCGGATGCCGACGATCTCGACCTCTTCGTTGACGTTGATCACGCCACGCTCGATACGACCGGTGACGACGGTGCCACGACCGGTGATCGTGAAGACGTCCTCGACGGGCATGAGGAACGGCTTGTCGGTCTCACGAACCGGATCCGGGATGGAGTCGTCGACGGCCTGCATGAGGTCGACGATCGACTGAACCCACTTCTCGTCACCCTCGAGAGCCTTGAGAGCCGAGATCGGAACGACCGGAGCGTTCTCGTCGAACTCCTGCGAGGCGAGGAGCTCGCGCACCTCCATCTCGACGAGCTCGAGGATTTCCTCGTCGTCGACCATGTCGGCCTTGTTCAGGGCGACGAGGATGTAGGGAACGCCGACCTGGCGGGCGAGCAGCACGTGCTCGCGCGTCTGCGGCATCGGGCCGTCGGTGGCGGCCACGACCAGGATCGCACCGTCCATCTGGGCGGCACCCGTGATCATGTTCTTGATGTAGTCCGCGTGACCCGGGGCGTCGACGTGCGCGTAGTGGCGCTTCTCGGTCTGGTACTCGACGTGGGAGATGTTGATCGTGATACCACGAGCCTTCTCCTCAGGTGCCTTGTCGATCTGATCGAAAGCGAAGCTCTCGTTCAGGTCGGGGAACTTGTCGGCAAGCACCTTGGTGATCGCAGCCGTGGTGGTGGTCTTGCCGTGGTCGACGTGACCGATGGTGCCGATGTTCACGTGCGGCTTGGTCCGCTCGAACTTCGCCTTCGCCACTGGATGTCCTCCTGGACTGTTGTTGCTTGCAGTATGCAGCAGTGCGGTTTGTATTACTTGGTCGTGCAGGTGACCGAGGGATAACCCGAAGGCTACTCTCCGGTCGCCTTGGCGATGATTTCCTTCGAGACGTTCGAGGGAACCTCTGCGTAGGAATCGAACACCATGGAGAAGTTCGCGCGGCCCTGGGTCTTCGACCGCAGATCACCGATGTAACCGAACATCTCCGAGAGCGGAACCAGCGCCTTCACGACACGGGCACCACTGCGTTCCTCCATGGCCTGGATCTGGCCACGGCGGGAGTTCAGGTCGCCGATCACTTCACCCATGTAGTCCTCGGGGGTGGTGACCTCGACCGCCATCAGAGGCTCGAGGATCACCGGGGCAGCCTTGCGGGCCGCTTCCTTCAGTGCCTGCGAGCCTGCGATCTTGAACGCCATTTCGGACGAGTCGACGTCGTGGTACGCACCGTCGATGAGGGTGACCTTCAGGTTCACCAGCGGGTAGCCGGCGAGCACACCGTACTGCATGGCGTCCTGAGCACCCGCGTCCACCGAGGGGATGTACTCGCGGGGGATGCGACCGCCGGTGACCTTGTTCTCGAACTCGTAGGTCGCGCCGTCCTCGCCCACGAAGGGCTCGAGGCCGATGATGACCTTCGCGAACTGGCCGGATCCACCGGTCTGCTTCTTGTGCGTGAACTCGAGCTTCTCGACCGGCTTGGTGATCGTCTCGCGGTAGGCGACCTGCGGCTTGCCGACGTTGGCCTCGACCTTGAACTCGCGCTTCATGCGATCGACGAGGATGTCGAGGTGGAGCTCGCCCATACCGCCGATGACGGTCTGGCCGGTCTCGTCGTCGAGCTCGACCGAGAAGGTCGGGTCCTCTTCGGCGAGCTTCTGGATAGCCGTCGACAGCTTCTCCTGGTCGGCCTTCGACTTCGGCTCGATGGAGACCTGGATGACCGGGTCCGGGAAGGTCATGGACTCGAGCACGATCGGGGCGTCCTGCGCGCACAGGGTGTCGCCGGTCGTGGTGTCCTTCAGGCCGATCATCGCGTAGATGTGGCCGGCCACGGCCTCGTCGACCGGGTTCTCCTTGTTGGCATGCATCTGGAACAGCTTGCCGACGCGTTCCTTCTTGCCCTTGGTCGAGTTGAGCACCTGGGTGCCCGAGTCGATCCGGCCGGAGTACACGCGGACGAAGGTCAGCTTGCCGAAGAAGGGGTGCGCAGCGATCTTGAAGGCGAGCGCGGAGAACGGCTCGTCCTTCGAGGGCTTACGACGCATCTCCTCTTCTTCGTTACCGACCGCGTGGCCGATGACGTCGCCGATGTCGAGCGGGTTCGGCAGGTAGTCGATGACCGCGTCGAGCATGGGCTGGATGCCCTTGTTCTTGAACGCGGAGCCGCAGAGCACCGGGTACAGCTCGGAGGCGACCGTCAGCTTGCGGATGGCGCCCTTGATCTCGTCGACGGTGAGCTCTTCGCCGCCGAAGTACTTCTCCATGAGCTCTTCGTCGGACTCGGCGACCGTCTCGAGCAGCTTCTCGCGGTACTCGGCAGCCTTGTCGGCGAGATCGGCCGGGATCTCCTCGATGGTCGGCTCGGCACCGATCTCGGTGACGCCGCGCCAGGTGATGGCCTTCATCTCGACGAGGTCGACGACACCGTCGAAGTTGTCCTCGGCACCGATGGGAAGCTGCAGAACCAGCGGCTTCGCTCCGAGGCGGTCGATGATCGTCTGCACGGTGAAGTAGAAGTCCGCGCCCATCTTGTCCATCTTGTTGACGAAGCAGATGC
Organism: Rhodococcus sp. NPDC047139; assembly: GCF_040643435.1. Classification (NCBI taxonomy): domain Bacteria; kingdom Bacillati; phylum Actinomycetota; class Actinomycetes; order Mycobacteriales; family Nocardiaceae; genus Rhodococcus; species Rhodococcus sp. NPDC047139. Next base: position 235,203 of record NZ_JBEYUH010000007.1, on the reverse strand, counting down.
GCGGGACGTCGTACTTGGCAGCCTGTCGCCAGACCTGCTCGGACTGGGGCTCGACGCCCTCCTTGCCGTCGAACACGGCGACCGCGCCGTCGAGGACGCGCAGCGACCGCTCGACCTCGACCGTGAAGTCGACGTGGCCGGGGGTGTCGATGATGTTGATCTGGTTCTTGTTCCAGAAGCAGGTCACGGCAGCGGAGGTGATGGTGATACCCCGCTCCTTCTCCTGCTCCATCCAGTCGGTGGTCGAGGCACCGTCGTGGGTCTCACCGATCTTGTAATTGACACCGGTGTAGAAGAGGATGCGCTCGGTGGTGGTGGTCTTGCCGGCATCGATGTGCGCCATGATGCCGATATTGCGGACCTTGTTCAGGTCGGTCAGCACTTCCTGTGCCACAGGTAACCCCGCTCGTAGCTCGTGTCGGTCCTTGGGTGCGGACCACATGTTCTTGTGTTGTCAGCCGGCCTTTACGGGACCGACACAGTTGTGCGAGCAGCCGGCCGGGAGGTCCGTGATGACAGGCCTCCCGGCCGGCGTCGACTCACCAGCGGTAGTGCGCGAACGCCTTGTTGGCTTCAGCCATCTTGTGCGTGTCCTCGCGGCGCTTCACGGATGCGCCGAGGCCGTTGCTCGCGTCGAGGAGCTCGTTGGCGAGCCGCTCGACCATGGTCTTCTCGCGACGCTGACGCGCGAAGGTCACCAGCCAGCGCAGCGCGAGGGTGGTGGAACGACCGGGGCGAACCTCGACCGGCACCTGGTAGGTGGCGCCACCGACGCGGCGGCTGCGAACCTCGAGGGCGGGCTTGACGTTGTCCAGCGCGCGCTTGAGGGTGACGACCGGATCCGTGCCGGTCTTCTCGCGTGCCTGCTCGAGCGCCTGGTAGACGATGCGCTCGGCGGTGGACTTCTTGCCGTCCAGAAGGATCTTGTTGACCAGCTGGGTGACCAGCGGCGATCCGTAGACCGGATCGGCGATCAACGGGCGCTTGGGAGCGGGACCTTTACGTGGCATCAGCCCTTCTCCTTCTTCGCTCCGTAGCGGCTGCGAGCCTGCTTGCGGTTCTTGACACCCTGGGTGTCGAGCGAACCGCGGATGATCTTGTAGCGCACACCCGGGAGGTCCTTCACACGACCGCCACGCACGAGCACCATCGAGTGCTCCTGGAGGTTGTGGCCCTCACCGGGGATGTAGGCGGTGACCTCGACCTGAGAGGTCAGGCGCACACGGGCGACCTTCCGCAGAGCCGAGTTCGGCTTCTTCGGGGTGGTGGTGTACACGCGAGTGCACACGCCGCGGCGCTGGGGGCTGCCCTTGAGCGCCGCGCTCTTGACCTTGGTGGCCTTGTCGCGGCGGCCCTTGCGGACCAGCTGATTGATGGTTGGCATTAACCGGCTTTCTTCGTTGTCTGAAGCTGCTCACTACGAGCAACCTCGGCTGTTCTGAAATTAGGGATCCATCGGTTGGGGCAAGAAAGCTGCTGCCCCTCACTCGCCCCTCGTGTGCACACGAGGTCGGGTGTGTCGCGTACCCCCACACAGGCAGCCGGGGGCTCGCACCTGCAGATTTCTACAGACCGCGCGCACGGCACTACCTCGCATAGGCACACAGACCGGCCCGGGCATGCCGGACACGACCCACAACGATACCCGTCGGGCGCGCATGAGGTCAAAGTGATGCGGCGCTCTTCTCCGAGGATCCGCCCACACCGTCAACTGCTGAGGTTCAGGGTGAGCCGAGCCAACGTAGCAGCAGCTTCGCAGGGGTCCATTCCTCCGGAGGTGTATTGCACCCACCAACCGAAGATGCCTGTCGTCGAGGCGCCGGAACTGACCCCACACGACAGGGGATCACCCGGTCGGCGCATCTGCAGAGCCCGCCGGCCTTCGATCGTGGTGTCCTCGATCTCGTACCCGAGCCCCTCACCGGCGGCCCGTTCGTGATCGAGTGAACCTGTCTCGAACCAGTTGAACGTGATTTTCACTACTCCGGTGGGTCCTTCGCCGTCCCACCGGCAGATCGCGCCGAAGAATCCGCGATAGACGAAATCCGCACCCACTGCTTCGGCGATTTTCTCGTCGGCGACCGCATCGCACTCGGTCAGCAGCCGGGTGTACTCGGTACCCCCACCACCGGCACCGCCGCCCGCACCCTCCGGCACCGGTTGCCCTTCGATGCTGCGCGTGCAACCGGTGAGCAGAGCCGACACCGTCAGCAGGCCGGCCAGACCGGTAGCGCAGGCGCGGACCCGCTCGCCGGTCATTTCTGCACCCTCTCGACGCTCGTCGTCGCCAGGTCGCGTGCGACCACACATGCGTCCGCGGCGGGTGTGAAGTTCGAGTACGAGATCGACCAGTGAATGAAGTCGCCCCCGAAGTCCACGCCGATCTCACACAGGGTGGTCTGCCCGATCTCGTTCTGATAGGACCCCATGAATCCGGCTCGTCCGCCGATCTCGACGTCCACGGCGGGCCTGCCGATGAGATCCGAGCCGGCGCGTTCACGACCGATGGGACTTCCCCGATACCACGAGAAGCTCACGCTGGGACCACCGACGAAATTCTCCCACTGGCAACCCACCGAATTGCGCGTCACCGTGGTGAACGCTCCGAGACCGAAGGCTGCCGCCACCTCGTCGTCGGAGAGGGCGCCGCACTCGTCGAACAACGGACCGGGCCGGGTCACGGACGAGGTCGCCGGAGCTGCGGACTGCCCGGCGTCGCCGGATTCCCCGCATGCCACTGCACCGAGGCCGACGGCCGCGGCCGTCACCACGACAGCCGTCGTCCTTCCGATACGCAGGCCAGGCATGGCCGGAAGACTACCGAGCCGAACCCGCCTGCGTGCGGCGACTCCTGGACTCGTCCAGCACCGCATCGAGCTGTGTGGCCCAGTGCCGGACGATCTCGCGTCGACGGGACGAGTCGTCCGTCAACACGTCGGCCAGACCCAGGCCCCGCGCGAGATCCAATGTCGCCTGGACCATCCGGTGGACAACCGGATCGGTGTCGTCGGCGCGCAGCTGCTCGACGGCCACGGCGTGCGAGACACGCCCGAACTTCTCCTCGAGCGGCAGGAGCATTTCACGCAACGCGGGGTCGGCTGCCGCAGCCGTCCACACCTGCAGAGCAGCTTTGAACATGTTGCCGGTGCACTGGTCGACGATCCGCTCGACGACCGCTTCCGTGCGGGTCACACCGCCCGGCACATCGAACGTTTCGGTGCGCACGCGTTCGATACGGCTGTCGAACATGAACTCGAGCGCCGCGGTGATGAGATCCTCGCGGGTGGGGAAGTGATGCTGGGTCGCTCCACGCGAAACTCCCGCCCGTTCGGCCACTACCCCCACTGTGGTTGCGGCCCATCCCGACTCGGCGAGGCAATCGATCGTCGCTTCGAGCAGTCGCCGCCGCGTGGCGCGACTGCGGTCCTGCTTCGGCTCCCGGACCATCGCGTCGACCTCCTCGTCCCGTCACGACTGTTCTCATGCCGAACGGGTATACGTACACCACAGAACCGTACGCAAAGCTCATCATCCGTACACTCATAGATCAGGTCGGGGTGAAAGGGGAGCACCTAGTGGCGACCATCGTCAGGCGCGAGGACTACTTCGACGCCGCCTTGGCCATCCTGGCCACCAACGACCATGCCGGACTGAAGCAGGCGAGACTGTGCAGTCACCTGGAGGTGACGACCGGCTCGTTCTACAACTATTTCGAGAGCTGGAGGCACTTCAAGGAAGAATTCCTCCAGCACTGGCTCGAGCACCAGACTCTCCAGCTCACTGCCGCGGCGCGCCTCGAAGGTTCGATGCCCCGACGACTTCGGTTGCTCATCGACTTCGCATGCGGACTGCCGCACTCCGCCGAGTCCGCCATCCGAGGTTGGGCGCACAGCGACCCGAGAGTCCACGAGGTGCAGTGCCAGGTGGACGAACTCCGCTACGCCGTGGTGGCCGAAGCGGTGGCACCCATTCTCGGACCGAAGGAAACGGCGGAGCAGTTCGCCCGCACAGCCCTGTACTCGCTCGTGGGATACCAGCAGAGCCTGCCCCTGCAGGACGTGAGCTCGCTGCGATGGTCTCTCGATTTCCTGCTGCAGACTCTGCTCTGCCGGATCGACCAGGACCCCTCCTGCCCTCGGACTCCGGGATTCCGGAGTCCGAGGCCACGGTCTAGTACGACTTCGGCAAGCCGAGCGAATGCTGGGCCACAAAGTTGAGGATCATCTCCCGGCTGACCGGTGCCACGCGCGCGATCCGCGCGGCGCCCAGCATCGCCGCAAGACCGTACTCACGGGTCAGCCCGGCGCCGCCGTGAGTCTGGATCGCCTGGTCCAGGGCGGCGATCGCAGCCTCCCCCGCGGCGTACTTGGCCATGTTCGCGGCCTCTGCGGCACCGAAGTCGTCACCGCCGTCGTAGAGGGCGGCGGCCTTCTGCATCATGAGCTTGGCGAGTTCGAGTTCGATCTTCCGCTGTGCCAGCGGGTGCGCGATGCCCTGATGCGCCCCGATGGGCTGTTTCCACACGGTGCGCTCGTTGGCGTAGCGCACCGCGGCATCGAGGGCGTACCGGCCCATGCCGACCGCCATCGCCGCACCCATGATCCGTTCGGGATTCAGCCCGGCGAACAGCTGCATCAGTGCGGCCTCCGGCTCGCCGACGAGGGCGTCGGCGGGAAGGCGCACGTCGTCGAAGAAGAGGGAGAACTGGTAGTCGGGCTCGAGGATGTCCATCTCCATCGGGGTCTTGGTGAACCCCGGCGCATCGGTCGGCACGATGAACAGGGCGGGGCGGAGCTTGCCCGTCTTGGCATCCTCGGTCCGGGAGACCACGAGCACGGCGTCGGCCTGGTCGACACCGGAGATGTACACCTTGCTGCCCGAGAGGATCCAGTCGTCACCGTCGCGGCGCGCGATGGTGGTGATGTTGTGCGAGTTGGAACCGGCGTCGGCCTCGGTGATACCGAAGGCCATGATGCGCGAGCCGTCGGCGAGGCCCGGGAGCCACTGCTGCTTCTGGGCCTCGGTGCCGTACTTGGAGATGATCGTTCCGCAGATCGCGGGTGAGACCACCACGAGCAGCAGGCCACACCCCTTGGCGGAGAGCTCCTCCTGTACGAGTGCGAGTTCGTAGATGCCGGCGCCACCGCCCCCGTATTCCTCCGGGAGGTTCACGCCGAGGAAACCGAGCTTGGACGCCTCGGCCCACAGTTCGGTGAGCGGCTGGTGCTCGCGCGACTTGGGGAGCACGTAGTCGACGTAGTTGTAGCGTTCTGCCAGCGCCGCCACCGCAGCGCGCAGTTCCTTCTGCTCGGCGGTTTCGATGATGCTCACAAGATGCCTTCCGGTCGTTTGCGGATGCGGTTGTTTCGGATGTGGGATCAGGCGCCGTATCCCAGCCTCTTGGCTGCGAGTTCGGTGAGGATCTCGGTGGTGCCGCCGCCGATGCCGAGGATGCGCATGTCGCGGTACTGCCGTTCGACCTCGGATTCGGCCATGTAACCCAGTCCGCCGAACAATTGCACCGCCTGATGCGCAACCCACTCCCCCGCCTCGACGGCGGTGTTCTTCGCAAAACACACCTCCGCGATCAGGTCGGTCTCGCCCGCGACGGCCCGCTCGGTGACGTATCGGGTGTAGACGCGAGCGACGTCGATGCGACGGGTCATCTCGGAGAGCGTGCGCTGCACGGACTGCCGGGTGATCAGCGGCCGGCCGAAGGTCTCGCGAGTTCGGCACCAGGCGACCGTCAGGTCGAGACACCGCTGCGCACCGGAATAGGCCTGTGCGGCGAGGGCGATCCGTTCGGACACGAAACCTTGCGCGATCTGCCAGAAGCCCGTGTTCTCGGCACCGACGAGGTTGCCGACGGGGACGCGTACGTCGGAGAAGGACAGCTCTGCGGTGTCCGACGCGCGCCAGCCCATCTTGTCGAGCTTGCGGGAGACCGTGAATCCGGGGCTGTCCTTCTCGATCACGAGGAGCGAGACTCCCCCGGCGCCGGGACCTCCGGTACGGACGGCCGTGACCACGAAATCGGCTCGGCACCCCGAGGTGATGTAGGTCTTGGCACCGTTGACGACGTAGTGATCACCGTCGCGCACCGCTGTAGTGGTGAGGTGGCCGACATCGGAGCCGCCACCCGGTTCGGTGATTGCCAGCGACCCGATGAGTTCGCCTTCGAGCGTGGGGCGTACCCACCTGTCGATCTGGCCGGGGTCGCCGGCAGCGATGAGGTGCGGAAGCGCGATTCCGCAGGTGAACAGGGACGAGAACGCCCCTCCGGAGGCACCCGCTTCGTGGAACGCCTCGCAAACGGTCAGCGTGTCTGCGCCGTCTCCGCCGGAACCACCGACCTCCTCGGGGAACCCGACGCCCAGCAGACCGACTTTCGCAGCCGTGCGATGCAGTTCGCGGGGCAACTCCCCCGCCCGCTCCCACTCGTCGAGGTACGGAAGGATCTCGCGATTCACGAAGCCGGTGACGGTCTCGCGGAGCGCACGGCGCTCGGGTGTGGTCCACATACTGACGGTGTCTCCGAACTGTCGTTGCGATGGCCGGCGGCGAGCGAGTCCGCTCAGGAACCGGACGAGAGAGGTGCGCGCCCGGTCCCGGGAGCCCCGGCGAAAGCCTGGGCCAGGCCGAGCCATTCGTCGGCGTCGGTGCCGTCGGCGACGAGGCTGGTGTCGTCGCGGTGGATGCGCTGGGTGACCAACAGGCAGAAATCGAGAGCCGGTCCGGTGACCGACTGCGTCGCATCACTCGGCCCCCATTCCCACGACTCACCGTCGGGGGCGGTGAGTGCTACGCGGAACGGTTCGGCCGGTGGCGTGCGATCGCGGATGATGTATGCGAAGTCGCGGGTCCGTACTCCGAGATGCGCGATGTTCTTCAAGCGGGCGGTGGGCGTTCGGGCGACACCGAGCGCGTCTGCGATATCTCCTCCGTGCGCCCAGGTCTCCATCAGCCGTGCAGTCGCCATCGAGGCCGGGGACATCGGCGGCCCGAACCACAGGATCTTCGAGCCGCGCGGCACCTCGGCGAGAGCGTCCGCCAGCTCACGGCGCGTGTCGCGCCAGTCGGCGAGCAGATCGGCCGGGGGGCGGGCGGCCTGTTCGTCGGCGCCGGCATCGACGAAGCCCAGCGGATTCCCGAACGCCGCTTCGACCATCGCGACGAAGGCATCCGGCTCACGTATCGCGGTCAGTGCTGCCCGGTCGGTCCACAACAGGTGGCCGATCTGGTGGGCTACGGTCCAGCCGGAAGCGGGAGTGGGCAACTTCCAGGCGTCTTCGGACAAATTCGCGACGAGCTCGTCGAGGTCGTCACCTTCGGCGCGGAGATCGTCGAGCACCGCGTTCAGATCGGCCATGCGGCAAGCGTCACACGTCGCCTCCACAAAATCAAGCACTCATGATTGTTTTCTGCGGGCGCGGCCTTCGCCCTTTTCGGACAGACTGACGTGATGAGCCACGGCGACCGCGCACATTCCGTCGTGCCGGTCGCCTCAGTCCTCGGAGCAGTGCTGTCGATGCAGTTCGGAGCAGCATTCGCCGCGACCCTGTTCGACCGGGCGGGCGCGCTCGGCACCGTGACCCTGCGTCTCGTCTTCGCGGCCGCGATCCTGTGCGTGTTCACCCGGCCTCCGATGCGGCGGTGGACACGCCTGCAGTGGCAGACCGTAGCGATGCTCGGCGCGAGTCTCGCTCTGATGAACACCGCCTTCTATGCTGCGCTGACGCGATTGCCCCTGGCCGCGACCGTCACCATCGAGTTCCTCGGACCGCTCGGACTGGCCGCGATACTGTCGCGACGCGCCCGGGACGCACTGTGGCTTCTGCTCGCGTCGGCCGGGGTGGCGCTGCTCGGCGTCGGCGACGGGGCCGGGCTCTCCACCGGACTCGATCCGGTGGGCGTCGCCTTCGCGCTGGTCGCCGCAGCGGGATGGGCGTGGTACATCGTGGCCGGCTCGCGCGTGGCCACGACCCTGCCCGGGTCCGCCGGTCTGGCCGGGGCCACTGCCATCGCAGCCGTCGTCGTCCTGCCGTTCGGGGCGGTGTCGGCCGGCACGCAGCTCGTCCGGCCCGACCTCGCTCTCGCGGGCCTCGCCGTGGCGCTGCTGTCGTCGGCGATTCCGTACACGCTCGAGATACGCGCCCTGCGCGACCTTCCGCCGAAGGTGTTCGCCATCCTCATCGCGCTCGAACCGGCCGCGGCCGCACTCGCAGGTCTCGTGGTTCTCGGCCAACTCGTCGAGCCCCTCGCCGCCGTGGGTATCGCCTTCGTCGTGGCAGCAGGTATCGGTGCGCTACGCCACTCGCGGACGTGACCGGCGTCAGCGGCCACGCGTGATCATGCGGATCAGCTCCCCGGCCGGACCGGAGAGCGCCCGCGGAGGCCGCCAGACCGCGCGCAGCACGCGTTGCAGGTCGAGGCCGTCCACCTCGACCGACACCAGCCGACCGGAGCCCAGATGCTCCTCCACCGCGAGAGTGCTGAGCACGGCCGGTCCGGTGCCGTCGAGCACACTCGTACGGACCGCAGCCCCGCTCCCGAGTTCGAGCAGGGGCGTCGCTCGTTCGTACTCCTGAAGGGCGAGATCGAGGGTGCGGCGCGTTCCGGAACCCTCCTCGCGCACGACCAGCGGAGTGGCGGCGAGTTCGGCCACGGTGAGCGGACGGCGTCGCCGCGCCCACGAATGCCCCGGTGGCACGACCACGAGGAGGCGGTCGCGTGCCACCGCCACACTGTGCAATCCACCGGGAACGGTCGGCCCTTCCACGAACCCGACATGGCATCCGCCGTCCGCGACGACCTCGCACACTCGCACCGAGTTGTGGACCTGCAGCTGGATCTGGACGTCGTCCCGGATCAGGCGGAAGGCGCCGAGCCATCGCGGGATGAGATGTTCGGCGACGGTCATGGACGCGGCGACGATCAGTTCGGGTTGCTGCTCTACGCGCAGGGCGGCAGCGGCGTCGAGCAGGCGACCGGCGTCGGCGAGCACCTCCCGCGCCCAGTGCGCCACCACCGTGCCTTCGGGAGTGAGTACCGACCCGGTACGGCCCCGGCGTACGAGAACGACCCCCAGCTGCCGTTCGAGCCGGCGGAGGGCGCGGGTCGCGTTGGGCTGAGCCAGACCGGCAGCTCGGGCAGCGGCACCGAGTCCGCCCCGGTCGTCGATCCCGACGAGCAGTTCCAGAGCGAGAAGATCGGGCCAACTGGTCATGCACAGACGATATGCGTCTTCGCCGATGCATATCGATTCGATATGACCTCATGCGTGATCGACGGCTGGTGCGGGAGGCGCCGGGGCGGAAGGGTCGGAGCATGCCCACCGTCCACGCACCCTCGTCCCGGCCGACCGCCGTCCCGGGCCTGCTGGTCGCCACCTCGGGCGCGCTCGTCGCGCTGGCGGCGGCCCACCTGATGCCGGGAACGAGTCCGCTGCTCGTCGCGATCGTCCTCGGCGTGGTCGTGGCGAACGCGGGCCTTCCGGCGGCTGCCACCTGCGTCCTCGAGCCGGGTCTGGGTGTGGCGTCGAAGCGACTGCTGCGCGTGGGCGTCGCTCTCCTCGGCTTGCAGCTCGCGGTCTCCGAACTCGCCGATCTGGGCTGGGGAACAGCGCTGGTCGCGGCGACGGTCGTCGTAGCGGGCATCGGCGGATCTCTCGCCTTCGGCCGGTGGCTCGGCGTGGGCTGGACACAGCGCCTGCTCATCGCGTGCGGGTTCTCGATCTGCGGTGCAGCGGCAGCGGCAGCGGTCGACGGCGTGATCGATTCTCGCAAGCGCGAACTCGTGACCACGGTTGCGCTCGTGGTGGTGTTCGGCACGGCGATGATCCCGCTCGTTCCGCTCGTCGCGGAGTTGTGTGGACTCGGACCGCGGACCGCCGGGCTCTGGGCGGGCGCGGCGATTCACGAGGTCGCTCAGGTCGTCGCCACCGGCACCGCTCTCGACGCCGCTGCGGGAGGAGTCCTCGCGGCGGCAGTAACGGTCAAGCTCGCGCGGGTCGCCCTGCTTGCTCCGGTGGTCTCGATCATCGGCGTCGTCGCCCGTCGCCGCGGCGACGCACGCGGCGACGATGAGGCACCCCCGATCATGCCGTTCTTCCTGCTGGGTTTTCTCGCATGCGTCGCCCTGCGATCGACGGGACTGCTCGGCCCCCTCGCCCTGGACACGGCGCAGACCGTACAGACCGCGCTGCTCACGACCGCGATGTTCGCACTGGGGGCAGGGGTGCGCCGGGAGGTGCTCCGCGGAGTGGGGTGGCGCCCGATCGCGCTCGCAGCGGCGGCAACCGTCTGGGTCGCGGCGGTGGCACTGGCCGGCGTGCTGTCGGTCAGTCCTCGGTGAGGATCAGTACCACCGACGAGATCGTGAGCACCATGACCGTGACGGTGACGGCGAGATTGCGCCACCAGAAGTAGGGCGCGCGACCTTCGACCAGACCGCGCACCCGCGCGCGGTGCCCCACCCGGCCCGCTAGCAGCACCACGAGAGCCGGCGCGAGACAGACGAGCCCGATGGTCGCGACCACGGGGCCAGGACCGGGAACGAACCTCATGAAGCCGAGCACCACTGCCCCGAGTACGGCACCGGTGCGCATCCACGCCAAGCTGGTCCGCTCGGGCTGCAACCCCACGTCGCCGTGTTGCAGATCGTCCGGCCTCACCGCGCCCCCTTCTCACCGGATGATCGCGACGGCGAGCACCACCCCTGCGGCCGCGAGGGCCGCGGCGAGCAGATAGGCCGTCCACGGCACCGGAAGGGGACGTCCGGTCCGCATCGCGTGTTCGACACTGTGCCAGCGGATGAGCGCGAAGACCACGAGCACGGTAGCGAAGGCGAGAAGGGTACAGACGACCGTCGTGCGGACTCCCCCGGAGATGATGTCGCCTGCGAACGCCTCGAGTCCGATCGCCGCGGCGATGATGCCGAGCGAGGTGCGAACCCACGCCAGGAAAGTGCGCTCGTTGGCGAGCGTGAAGCGAGGATCGGGATCGTTGCCTTCGCGCAGCGCCTTCGGGCGCCAGCCTCCGCGGGTCTCCACGGAGCGGACTCTATCCCCGCAGACGGTCAGCCCACGACGAGATCGGATCCGCGAGCCGCCACGGGACGGGACTTCAGGGGGCGTTTCGCCGGTCCATCGACCGGCACCCCGTCGAGGTCGAAGCGGCTGCCGTGACACGGGCAGATGATGCGGTCGCCCTCGACACCGCTGAGATTGCACCCCTGGTGACTGCAGATCGCGATGAAGGCGCGGAAGTCGCCCTCCGCGGGCTGGGTGAGGACGAGCCTGTCCGATTCGAGGAGCACGCCACCACCGACCGGCACGTCGGCGACGGCCGCGACGACCTCGGCTTCGGGGCCGGGGGGCGCGGTGGTTGTGGGTGCCTGCGCTGCCGGCCGATCCTCACCGGCGTCACCGGACGATCCGCAGGCTGTCAGTGCCGCCCCGGCGGCAACCACGCCCGCGCCTCCGATGAGTGTGCGTCGCGTCAACGCCGTACGGTCGAGGAAATCGTTGCTCATGCACATGTCCGTTCGGGTCGAGATCTGGTCTCCCGAGCCTATCGACGAACGTTCGAACGGGCCGCGACCTGGGTCACCTGCACGCCACTACCTGCGCAGCGACGCGAGCAGCGGCAGGCGACGACGGCGGCGGCCGACCTCGACGAGGGTCTCCCGATCGGTGATCTTGACCCGCGGGCGGCCCTGGTCACGCCCGGCCCTGCGCTCGGCGGAATCGATCGCCTTCCAACCGTCCAGGTCCACACGATCCGGCCTGCGCCGGTCGAGCAGTCTGTTCAACGCACGGCGGTCGCCACGAGGTGCGGTGAGCACCCCGGAGTCGAAATCGGACAGCAGCGCTGCGACCGTCTGCTTCGCGCAACCCTTGTTGGTCCCGATGACGCCGCTCGGCCCGCGCTTGGCCCAGCCGGTGACGTAGACGCCGGTGTCGACGCGACCACCGGTGTTGGGGACGACACCGCGGGCGTCGTCGAACGGCACTCCCGGCACGGGTACCCCGCGATAGCCGATCGACCGCAGAACGAGCGTCGCGGGCAGATCCTCGAACCGGCCGGTGGGACGGGCGGTGAGGCGAGCCCCGTCCTCGACGAGTTCGGTGCGTTCGACCCGCACACCGGTCACGTGGTCGGCTCCGAGGAGTTCACTCGGCGCGGCGAGATAGCGGAAGACGATACGGCGGTGACCGGGACGCACGGGGCGTCGGGCGTACTCGCGGGCGAGCCGCACACGCAGCGCGGTGGCCGGATCGTCTTCTGCGGCGCGCGCGCTGAGCGGATCGAGTTCGAGCTCCGCTTCGTCGATCACTACATCGACACCTGCGAGCTCGCCGAGGGCGAGGAATTCCGGATTGCTGTACGCGGCCTGGGCCGGACCACGCCGTCCGAGTAACACGACTTCCCGGATGTTGCTCGCCCGCAGTGCCTTCAGCGCGTGGTCGGCGATATCGGTGCGCGCGAGCTCGTCGACGTCCATCGTGAGGATCCGCGCGACGTCCAGAGCGACGTTGCCGTTCCCGACGATCACGGCGCGTTCACCGGACAAGTCGAAATCGCGGTCGGCGTAGTCGGGATGGCCGTTGTACCAGGCGACGAACTCGGTGGCGGCATGACTGCCGGGCAGATCCTCCCCGCTGATGCCGAGTCGCCGATCGGACGACGCCCCCGTCGCGTAGATCACGGCGTGATGGTGGTCGAGCAGCTCCGTGTGGGTGATATCGCGACCGACCTCGGTGTCGAGATGGAGGGCGAACTCGTCTCGCCGGAACGACCATTCGAACGACTCCGTGACAGCCTTGGTCCCAGGATGATCGGGAGCGACACCGGCACGCACCAACCCGAAGGGGGTCGGGAGCCGATCGAACATCTCGACCTCGACGTCGGATCGTTCGAGCAGTTCCTGCGCGGCGTAGCAGGCGGCGGGACCGGCACCGACGATCGCGACCCGCAAGGTCCCGCGATCGCGCGGGGGCGCCGGAGTGGGTGCGAGAGGTTGCCAGCCCTCCGGCGCGGGGTGGCTCTCGTACCACGCTGCGTTGATCTCGGCGAACCGGGCCTGGGAGGGGGCGAGCTTGTCGTCGGGAAGGATCGCCTCGACCGGGCAGGCATCGGCACACGCACCGCAGTCGATACAGGTCTGCGGGTCGATGTGCAGCATCTCCGCCGTCGCGAATTCGGGCTCGTCAGGCGAGGGATGGATGCAGTTCACGGGGCAGACCGCGACACAACTCGCGTCGTTGCAGCAGGTCTGGGTGATCACGTAGGCCATGGAAAGGTCCTCGCAAGCCGGGCGGAGTACCCGCCAAGTTCATGTAACAGTCCGTAACAGTTAATACGACTCTAGCGTCAACCTTCCCCGGTTCGCAAGAGAACCTGCGACCGCGTGCGGAAGCTGCGAGAATCGCACGATCCGATCCGAAGCGGGGGACTCATGGCCACGCCGACGCCGACAACCGATCAGCCCTGGACCCGGCCGTTGACGGCACTACCCGACGGCGCGAACCCCTACTCGACGGTGCGCACCGTCCGCACGGGCGATGTCGACACCGGGAAGCGACTCCGACTCGACGGCGTCGCCCGCTATCTCCAGGACATCGGTACCGACAACCTCATCGCAGTGGGCGCGAACGACTCCGACCCTTTGTGGATCGTCCGGCGCACCGTCGTCGACGTCCATCGCCCGGCCGAATACGGCCGAAACCTCCGCCTTCGACGTTGGTGCGACGCCCTGTCGACGCGCTGGGCGAATGTCCGTGTTCGACTGGACGATCCGGACGACGATCCCCGAGGGCCCCTTATCGAGACGGCGGCGTTCTGGATCGACATCGGGCCGACGACCGGTGCCCCGACCCGGATCAGCGACGGACTGTTCGCACACATGTCCCGCTACGCACAGGACACACGTCTCAAGTGGAAGGCCTGGTTGCCCGGCCGCGCACCGGACGAGGTGGACGACGAGCGCGTTTTCCCCTTGCGCGCCACCGACTTCGATCCGTTCGGGCACGTGAACAATGCCGTCTACTGGCACGGCCTCGAAGAGGTCCTCGCCCTGCAACCCGGCCTCTCGGCCGCACCCTGTCGCGCCGTGATCGAGCACCTGCGCCCCACCGCCGCCGGCGAGACCATCACCCTCAGGACCAGCCTGCGCGAGGACGGAATGACGGTGTGGTTCACCGTCGAGGATCACAGTCGTGCAGTCGCGTGGATCGCCCGGAATCCGGACGCTCTACGGTGGACCCCATGACCCGTACCCTGATCTTGCTGCGCCACGGCAAGTCCGCGTACCCGGACGACGTGGACGATCACGACCGGCCCCTCTCCCCCCGCGGACGCCGCGAAGCCGGACTCGCCGGCCGCTGGATCCGGGCGAATCTGCCCGATGTCGACGCCGTGCTGTGTTCCACGGCCACGCGGGCGCGCAAGACACTGACCGAGGCCGCGGTCGAGGCACCGGTGAAGCATCTCGAAAGTCTGTATCACGCGAACCCGAAGACGCTGATCGCCGAGATCCGGGGAGTTTCCGACGACGTGCACACCCTGCTGGTGGTCGGACACGAGCCGACGCTGTCGGCCACCGTGCTCGGATTGATCACCGACCACAGCACCGATGCCGCCCATCAGGTGGCCGAGAAGTTCCCCACCTCCGCCCTCGCGGTTCTGACCGTGAGGGGCTCGTGGGCCGAATTATCCCATGGCGCCGCAGAACTCGTGGACTTCCATATCGCGAGGTAACCCGCCGAGACGCATCGATGCCGATCTCGACGGCACACCGGGCCCACCGCGAGATGCTCCCTCCCGGGAAATGACGAAGGCCCCGCCCCCGAAGAGAAGAGGGCGGGACCTTCATCGCCTACTACGGCAGCGAACTACCGGTAGTCGTTGGAGTAACCGTAATCGTCCAGCGGTACCGCAGCGCCGGTGTTCTGGCCGAAGCCGTCCGGCGAGTAGTACTGGTCGTCGTACGCCGGGATGGCGTACGCGGCTGCGCGGGCCTCCTCGGTCGGCTGAACCTCGATGTTCCGGTACTTGTTGATGCCGGTACCGGCCGGGATCAGCTTGCCGATGATCACGTTCTCCTTGAGACCGATCAGCTTGTCCGAGCGGCAATTGATCGCCGCGTCGGTCAGCACGCGAGTGGTCTCCTGGAACGACGCCGCCGACAGCCACGAGTCGGTGGCCAGCGACGCCTTCGTGATGCCCATGAGGACCGGGCGACCGGCGGCCGGCTCGCCACCCTCCTGGACCACCCGGCGGTTCGCAGCCTCGAACTCGCTGCGCTCGACGAGCGAACCGGGCAGGAACTCCGTCGAGCCCGAATCGATGATCGTCACGCGACGCAGCATCTGGCGCACGATGACCTCGATGTGCTTGTCGTGGATCGACACGCCCTGGCTCCGGTAGACCTCCTGGACCTCGTGGACCAGGTGGACCTGAACCTGACGCGGGCCCATCACGCGCAGCACCTCGTGCGGATCGGCAGAGCCCTCGAGCAGCTGCTGACCGACCTCCACGTGGTCGCCGTCCGAGAGCACGCCCTCGGTGCCGTCGGCCTTGCGGATGACGTGCAGACGCTGACGCTTGGACAGCTTGTCGTACACGACCTCCTCGCCACCGTCGTCGGGAACGATCGTGATCTTGTAGAAGCGATCGTCGTCCTCGAGACGGATACGTCCGGAGACGTCGGCGATCGGGGCCTTGCCCTTGGGGACACGGGCCTCGAACAGCTCCTGGACACGCGGCAGACCACCGGTGATGTCCTCACCGACGCCACCCTGGTGGAAGGTACGCATCGTGAGCTGCGTACCGGGCTCACCGATCGACTGGGCGGCGACGATGCCGACGGCCTCGCCGATGTCGACGAGCTTGCCCGTCGCCATCGAACGGCCGTAGCAGGTCGCGCACACGCCGGTGCCGGTGTCGCAGGTCAGGACCGAACGGACCTTGACCTTCTGGATACCTGCCTCGAGCAGCGCTTCGATCGCCGGATCGCCGAGGTCGGAACCACGCTCGACGACGACGTTACCGTTCGCGTCGACCGCGTCCGTCGCCAGCGTCCGGGCGTAGGTGCTGGTCTCGATGTGAGCGTCGCGCACGAGCTCGCCGGTCGGCTGACCACTCGCGTCGCGAGCAGGCTCGGCGATGGTCATCTCGATGCCACGCGGCGTGCCGCAGTCGACCTCGCGGACGATGACGTCCTGCGAGACGTCCACCAGACGACGGGTCAGGTAACCCGAGTCGGCGGTACGCAGAGCGGTATCGGCCAGACCCTTACGCGCACCGTGCGTGTTGATGAAGTACTCGGCGACGGTCAGGCCCTCACGGAAGGAGGACTTGATCGGGCGGGGAATGAACTCGCCCTTCGGGTTCGTCACCAGACCCTTCATACCCGCCAGCGAGCGGATCTGGGTCATGTTGCCCGCAGCGCCGGACTTCACGATCGTGGGGATCGGGTTGTCGTCCGGGTAGTGCGCCTCCATGACCTGGCCGACCTCTTCGGTCGCTTCCTGCCACAGCTTCACGAGGGAGTCGCGACGCTCGTCCTCCGAGAGCTTGCCTCGGTCGTACTGCCGCTGGATAGCGTCGGCCTGCGTCTCGTACCGCTCGAGGATCTCCTTCTTCTCCGGCGGAACGAGGACGTCCGCCATCGAGATGGTGACACCCGAACGCGTAGCCCAGTAGAAGCCCGCGTCCTTGAGCTTGTCGACGGTCTGCGCGACAACGATCATCGGGTACCGCTCGGCCAGGTCGTTGATGATCGCGGCCTGGCGCTTCTTCGGCATGATGTCGTTGACGAACGGGTAGTTCGTCGGGAGCAGCTCGTTGAACATCACACGACCGAGGGTGGTGTGCGTGGTCCACGGCTGACCGAACTTCCAGCCCTCCGGGAACAGCTCGCTCTCGACATCGCGCGGCGGACGCTGCTGCGTCAGACGCACCTTGATCGGAGCCTGGACCGACAGCACGCCGCGGTCCACGGCCATGATGGCCTCGGCCGGCGACGAGTACACACCCTGCTCGGGCTCGTCGGCCGTCGCGGGCTTGTAGGCGCCGGGGGCATCCTCGACCAGACGGGTCAGGTGGAACAGTCCCGTCACCATGTCCAGACGCGGCATGGCGAGCGGACGGCCCGATGCCGGCGACAGGATGTTGTTCGACGACAGCATCAGGATCCGGGCCTCGGCCTGCGCTTCCGCCGACAGCGGAAGGTGCACGGCCATCTGGTCGCCGTCGAAGTCGGCGTTGAAGGCCTCACACACGAGCGGGTGCAGCTGGATGGCCTTGCCCTCGACGAGCTGCGGCTCGAACGCCTGGATACCGAGGCGGTGCAGCGTGGGTGCGCGGTTCAGCAGCACCGGGTGCTCGTTGATGACCTCTTCGAGGACGTCCCACACCTGCGGACGCTGACGCTCGACCATGCGCTTGGCGGACTTGATGTTCTGCGCGTGGTTGAGGTCGACGAGACGCTTCATGACGAACGGCTTGAACAGCTCGAGCGCCATCAGCTTCGGCAGGCCGCACTGGTGCAGCTTGAGCTGCGGACCGACGACGATGACCGAACGGCCCGAGTAGTCGACACGCTTACCGAGCAGGTTCTGACGGAAGCGACCCTGCTTGCCCTTGAGCAGATCGGACAGCGACTTGAGCGGGCGGTTACCGGGACCGGTGACCGGCCGGCCACGACGGCCGTTGTCGAACAGCGCGTCGACGGACTCCTGCAGCATCCGCTTCTCGTTGTTGACGATGATCTCGGGAGCACCGAGGTCGATCAGTCGCTTGAGACGGTTGTTGCGGTTGATGACGCGGCGGTACAGATCGTTGAGATCGGAGGTCGCGAAGCGGCCACCGTCGAGCTGCACCATCGGACGCAGCTCCGGCGGGATCACCGGAACAGCGTCGAGCACCATGCCCATCGGCGAGTTGCCGGACTGCTGGAACGCCGCCACGACCTTCAAGCGCTTGAGAGCACGGAGCTTCTTCTGGCCCTTGCCGCTGCGGATGGTCTCGCGCAGCGACTCGGCCTCGGCGTCGATGTCGAAGTTCTCGATGAGCTTCTGGATCGCCTCGGCACCCATGGCCCCGGTGAAGTACTCGCCGTAGCGGTCCTGGAGCTCGCGGTAGATCATCTCGTCGACGATCAGATCCTTCGGCTTCAGCTTCGTGAAGGTCGTCCAGATCTCGTCGAGACGGTCGAGCTCACGCTGCGCACGGTCGCGGAGCTGACGCATCTCGCGCTCGCCACCGTCCTTGACCTTGCGGCGGACGTCGGACTTGGCGCCCTCGGCCTCGAGCTCGGCGAGGTCGGCTTCGAGCTTCTGTGCCCGGGCCTCGAGGTCGGCGTCGCGCTGATCGGCGACCGCCTTCTTCTCGACCTCCATCTCGGCTTCGAGCGTGGAGAGCTCGTTGTGGCGCAGTTCGTCGTCGACCGACGTGATGACGTACGCGGCGAAGTAGATGATCTTCTCGAGATCCTTCGGCGCGAGGTCGAGCAGGTAGCCGAGGCGGCTCGGCACACCCTTGAAGTACCAGATGTGGGTCACCGGAGCGGCGAGCTCGATGTGGCCCATGCGCTCACGGCGAACCTTGGCGCGGGTCACCTCGACGCCGCAGCGCTCGCAGATGATGCCCTTGAAGCGGACACGCTTGTACTTGCCGCAGTAGCACTCCCAGTCCCGGGTGGGACCGAAGATCTTCTCGCAGAACAAGCCGTCCTTCTCGGGCTTGAGCGTGCGGTAGTTGATGGTCTCGGGCTTCTTGACCTCGCCGTACGACCAGTTACGAATGTCCTCGGCGGTGGCCAGGCCGATTCGGAGTTCATCGAAGAAGTTGACGTCGAGCACGTAACTTCCTTTCCCCTGTGCGGGTTGTATTGCTGCTAGTTGTCGCTATCGCTGCCGGGACCCGACGCGGTACGCCCGGTTGAATCCGGTTGCGTACCGCATCGGCTCGGCTCCTAGTTCGCGAGGTCGTCGACCGTGGCCGACTCGTTGCGGGAAAGGTTGATGCCCAGGTTGGCGGCCGCCCGCTCGAGGTCCTCGTCGTCGCCGTCGGCCATGGCGATGGCCGCGCCGTCGCTGGAGAGCACCTCGACGTTCAGGCACAGCGACTGGAGTTCCTTGAGGAGCACCTTGAACGACTCGGGGATACCGGGCTCGGGGATGTTCTCGCCCTTGACGATCGCCTCGTAGACCTTGACGCGGCCGACCACGTCGTCGGACTTGATCGTGAGCAGCTCCTGGAGCGTGTAGGCGGCACCGTAGGCCTGCATCGCCCAGCACTCCATCTCACCGAAGCGCTGGCCACCGAACTGGGCCTTACCACCGAGCGGCTGCTGCGTGATCATCGAGTACGGACCCGTCGAACGCGCGTGGATCTTGTCGTCGACGAGGTGGTGCAGCTTGATGATGTACATGTAGCCGACCGAGACCGGGTACGGGAACGGCTCGCCGGAACGGCCGTCGAACAGCGTCGCCTTGCCGTCGGGTCCGACCATGACCTCACCGTCGCGGTTCGGCAGCGTCGAGGACAGCAGACCCGTCAGCTCCTCCTCGCGGGCACCGTCGAACACCGGGGTGGCGATGTTGGTGTCGGGCTCGGCCGCGAGCATCTCCTCGGAGAGGTTCTGCGCCCAATCGGGACGGCTGCCGTCGTCGGCGACCTGGATCTTCCAGCCCGCCTTGCCGATCCAGCCCAGGTGCGTCTCGAGCACCTGACCGATGTTCATACGACGCGGAACGCCGTGGGTGTTCAGGATGATGTCGACCGGCGTGCCGTCGGGCAGGAACGGCATGTCCTCCTGCGGGAGGATCTTGCCGATGACGCCCTTGTTGCCGTGGCGGCCGGCGAGCTTGTCGCCGTCCTGGATCTTGCGCTTCTGCGCCACGTACACGCGGACGAGCTCGTTGACGCCCGGAGGCAGATCGTCGTCGTCCTCGCGCGAGAAGACGCGCACGCCGATGACCTTGCCGTTCTCACCGTGCGGCACCTTCAGCGAGGTGTCGCGAACCTCACGCGCCTTCTCGCCGAAGATGGCGCGGAGCAGACGCTCCTCGGGCGTCAGCTCGGTCTCGCCCTTCGGCGTGACCTTGCCGACGAGGATGTCGCCGTCGCGGACCTCGGCGCCGATGCGGACGATGCCGCGCTCGTCGAGGTCGGCGAGGACCTCGTCCGAGACGTTCGGAATGTCGCGGGTGATCTCCTCGGCACCGAGCTTGGTGTCGCGGGCGTCGATCTCGTGCTCCTCGATGTGGATCGAGGTGAGCACGTCCTCCTCCACGAGGCGCTGCGACAGGATGATCGCGTCCTCGTAGTTGTGGCCCTCCCACGGCATGATCGCCACGAGCAGGTTCTTGCCGAGCGCCATCTCACCGTTCTCGGTGCAAGGGCCGTCGGCGAGGACCTGGCCGGCCTCGACACGCTGACCCTCGTCCACGATCGGACGCTGGTTCGAGCAGGTGCCCTGGTTCGAACGATCGAACTTGCGCAGACGGTAGGTCTTGCGGGTTCCGTCGTCGGCCATCACGGTGATGAAGTCGGCGGAGACCTCTTCGATCACGCCGCTCTTCTCGGTGACGATGACGTCGCCGGCGTCGACGGCAGCACGAAGCTCCATGCCGGTACCGACGATCGGGGACTCGCTGCGCACCAGCGGCACGGCCTGACGCTGCATGTTCGCACCCATGAGGGCACGGTTGGCGTCGTCGTGCTCGAGGAACGGGATCATCGCGGTCGCGACCGAAACCATCTGGCGCGGCGAGACGTCCATGTACTCGACCTGGTCGGCACCGACGTACTCGATCTCGGCGCCCTTCTTACGGACGAGCACGCGCTCGTCCGCGAAGCGGCCGTCGGAACCGATCGGCGAGTTGGCCTGCGCGATGAGGTAGCGATCCTCCTCGTCTGCGGTCAGGTACTCGACCTCGTCGGTGACGACTCCGTCGACGACCTTGCGGTAGGGCGTCTCGATGAAGCCGAACGGATTGACCCGCGCGTACACCGACAGCGAGCCGATCAGGCCGATGTTCGGGCCTTCCGGGGTCTCGATCGGGCACATGCGGCCGTAGTGAGACGGGTGGACGTCGCGAACCTCGAGGCCGGCGCGCTCACGCGACAGGCCGCCGGGGCCCAGTGCCGACAGGCGGCGCTTGTGGGTCAGACCCGACAGCGGGTTGTTCTGGTCCATGAACTGCGACAGCTGGGAGGTTCCGAAGAACTCCTTGATCGCGGCGACGACCGGGCGGATGTTGATCAGGGTCTGCGGCGTGATCGCCTCGACGTCCTGGGTCGTCATACGCTCGCGAACCACGCGCTCCATGCGGGACAGGCCCACACGGATCTGGTTCTGGATGAGCTCACCCACCGTACGCAGGCGACGGTTTCCGAAGTGATCGATGTCGTCGACCTCGACGGGGACCTCGACGCCACCGGGGACCGTCATCTTGTTCTCGCCGGCGTGCAGTCGCACGAGGTACTCGATCGTGGCGACGATGTCTTCCTCGGTGAGGGTGGACGCCTCGATCGGCTGGCCCGTGTTCAGGCCGAGCTTCTTGTTGATCTTGTAGCGGCCCACGCGCGCCAGGTCGTAGCGCTTGTCCTTGAAGAAGAGGTTCTCCAGCAGGGTCTGCGCGCTCTCCTTGGTCGGCGGCTCACCCGGACGGAGCTTGCGGTAGATGTCGAGCAGCGCTTCGTCGGTGCCCGCGGTGTTGTCCTTCTCGAGCGTCGACATCATGATCTCGGAGAACCCGAAACGCTCGACGATCTGCTCGGTGGACCAACCGAGCGCCTTCAACAGCACGGTGACCGGCTGGCGACGCTTGCGGTCGATACGCACACCGACGGTGTCGCGCTTGTCGACGTCGAACTCGAGCCAGGCACCGCGACCCGGGATGACCTTGACGCTGTGCAGGTCCTTCTCGGTGCTCTTGTCGACGGTCTTGTCGAAGTACACGCCCGGCGAGCGCACGAGCTGGGACACCACGACACGCTCGGTGCCGTTGATGATGAAGGTGCCCTTGTCGGTCATCATCGGGAAGTCACCCATGAAGACCGTCTGGCTCTTGATCTCACCGGTGTTGTTGTTGATGAACTCGGCAGTGACGAACAGCGGAGCCGCGTACGTCATGTCCTTGTCCTTGCACTCCTCCACGGAGGCCTTGACCTCGTCGAACCGAGGATCGGAGAAGGAAAGGGACATCGAACCCGAGAAGTCTTCGATCGGCGAGAGCTCGTCGAGGATCTCCTCCAGGCCACCGACGACGTGGCCGTCGCCGCGCTCGGCAGCCTTCGCGCGCCAGCGCTCCGAGCCGATCAACCATTCGAACGAATCGGTCTGTAGATCGAGGAGCCCGGGAACTTCCAGGGGTTCGCGAATCTTCGCGAACGACACCCTCGTCGGGGCTCCGGGGATTCCGGCTACTGCCTTGGTCTGGCTAGAGACTGCCAAGATGCGTCCTTCCAGCACCTCACGCGGGCCGCTCCAACCGGTGCGACCGCCGCTGTACCTGCTTCTTCATGTGGGGCGTTTTCGCTGGTCGCAACCCGATTGCGAACCCCACCGACACAACGGGACGGTCTCGCCCGTACGGGCGAATTCCGACTCGACGATCAGAAGGTGAACAGGAGGCAGCCAGCGCAAAGAACTAACGTACACCTGAAGAGGCGAAATGTCCACAGGGGTGCCTGAAAGAAACCTGGCAAACGACCACGAGCGGCTCATGAGGAGGCCTCGGGTCGAACAGGCGTACCGATAGAGTGACCGCTCGCGTCGCCTTCGTCAAGACTGGACGTCCGGAAGAGTGGGCGCGTCGCACGCGCGGACCCCGCCGTCCGGGGCAATTGCGCCCCGTCGTCACCGATCGGCCGTCACTGGTCGCGAATCTCCGATACCAGCCATCGCCCGTCGGACTTCTCCATTCTCACCAGCAGTGGCGCAGCGGCACTCCCCTGCGCGATGCCGTCGCCGGTGGCGCTCACGTTGATGTAGGCGGCTACCTCGGCGCGCGTGTCGTCGAGCATCGTCGCGCCGATGTGCTCCACCATCACCTCGGTCACGGTGCGGGTGTCGACCGCGGCCTTCTTGGTCACCTCGGCCGTCGAATCGAATTCCTCGAGCCGCTCCGGGGTGAGCAGATCCCGGATCTGCGCGAAGTCCTCGTCGATGGTCTGGTAGTCGTAGCCGTGCATCGTCTCGATCGCGACCTTCGCGGCCTCGGTGACCTCCTGTGTGGCCGCGTTGTCGACCCAGGCGGCATTCGAGACCTCGGCACCGGGGCGGAAGGCGGCGACCACCGCGAACACAGCGAGCACCACCGCCACCGTGCCGACCGAGAGCACCGGGCGCCACCCACCGGAGGCATGCGGTACGTCGGTATCTCCCGGACGTCCGGGAGAGGTTTCCGGCTTCTTCGGTGTCCCGGTCTCGGCGGTGGGGCTCTGGCTCTCTCGCGCAGCCGTGCCGGTCGCCGGCTTCTCCAGGCTCACCTCGGCGGGTGGTGTCTGCGTGGGGGGAGCGTCCGCCGGTTCGGAAGGTGTGACCGGCCGGTCCGGTGCGGTCGAGCGCTCGTCCTGGGCAGGTGTCACCCGGGGCGGGCGGGACGATCCCGCGACCTTCGGCCGTCGGCGCGGGGGTCCGCTCGGGCCGGATTTCCGTCGCTGTTGCGGGGGCACTACACGTTCTCCTTCGTCGACTCGCCGAACATCACGGACCGGCCTCTCCCTCGGGTGCGGTCTCCGCTCCGGGAGCAGGGGCACCGGGCGCGGGCGCCGGCGGCGGTGCACCGGCTACCGGGCCCGACTCCATCTCGACGGAGGCGAGCGGTTCGATGGTCTCTGCCTTCCACACGTCGCCGTCCTTGCGCAACGACACGAGTACCGGCACCTTGTTGGTCGCGAAGAGCTCGGGAGTCTCCGTCCGCACCGCAAGCACCACGAGGGCCTTGGCCACTTCGTCGTCGGTGTTGAGCTCGGTGAGCGTTCCGAACAGAGCCTCGGCCGACATGCTCGTGCCGGTCTCGGCGACCCGGGCCCGGATGTCCTCCTCGGTCGCTTCCAGATCGTTGCGCAGCGCGTCGCCGGTGATCGACGATCGCATGTTCTCGATGGACAGGTCGACATTCTCCGCGTCGACGCTGTTCAGGTTGACGGCTGCCTGCACGGCTCCGGACAATGCGGCATCGCGCGCCTCCGCAGCGGCGCGATCCACCAGGAGCGCGCGCCCCCAGCCGTAACCGAACCACACCGCCGCCGCGAGAGCGATGACAGCGAGCACCGAGACCACGATGAAAGCGGTCCTGCGTGCCGTGCCCGTCACCCGCACACCCGCCCGCGACTCGTCGCCGGCGGATGTGGACGGGATGGACGGAGCGTCGGAGGATCTTGGTGCACTCACTCCACAAACCTACTTACTGCTCACTTCGGGGTGACTCCGAGCAACGGCGCGAGCTGCGTCGCGATCGGATTCAGGTTGAGCCTGTCGGGGTCCTTCTTCGGCTTGAAATCCCAGGGTTGAATCGTATTGGGGTCGGCGAAGACGATGCGGTTCGCGCTCCGCACGCCGGTGACACTGCCCTGCGGAACCTCGCACGAGACGTTCGTGTCGTAGGGGAAGTCCTGCTGGGTGTCGTCGAAGTCCGGATTCTCCGCGCGCAGACGAGCCAGGAGTTCCTGCGTTCCTTCGTACCCGATGGTGCACGACGGCGGATTGTTGGTCTCGAGCACGATGCCCTGCCGCACCGCGCCGTCGCCCGGCGCGACCGTACTCGCGCTACCCGCGACGGCAGGCAGGAAGGCCAGCAGCGGCTGCAGAGCGATCGCCTGCGGCGCAGCCGTCTCCGCCAACGCCGCGAGATTGGTCAGATCGGTCGTCAGACCCGGCCCGGAACCCTCGATGAGTTGCGAGAGCTGGTCGCCGGCATCGGTGCCGGTCTCGATCAGGCGGCGCAGATCGGGGTCGCTGTCGCGGAGCTGTGCGGTCACCAGGTCCAGATCCGAGCTGAACTGCTGGATCGCCGACGCCTGCTCCGACTGCGTGTCGAGGACCGTGAGGCTGTCCCGGATGAGAGTGACCGTCTGCGGCAGGCTCTCCGCCCCCTTCCGGCTGAGACCGGAGAGCGCGTCGACGAGCACCTGCAGGTCGTCGCCCCGCCCGTCGAACGCCGCCCCGAGTTCGGTGACGACGGTGCGCAGCGGCTCTAGCGGAACCGAATACACGAGGTCGTTCGTGCTCACCAGCAGCTCTTCGACCGGTGTGGGCAGATCTTCCTCGGTGCCCTCGATGACGGATCCCTCTTCGAGGTAGGGGCCCTCGTCGTTCGGGGGCTGCAGGTCGACGTACTGTTCACCGATCGCCGACCGGTTCGCCACCACGGGCGTGGCCGACGCGGGGATCCGAGGTCCGCCGTTGTCCAGACGCAGCTCGACGTTGATGCCGTCGTCGGTGAGGCTGAGCGAACCGACCCGCCCCACGGGCACGCCGCGGTAGGTGACCTCGGCGTTCGGGAAGATGCCGCCGGCGGTCGGGAACCGGCTGTTGACGGTGTACTGACCGAACCCCAGCAGGTTGTCGAGGCGCACGTACTGCGCGCCGACGAACACTATGCCGAACAGCGCGATGATCACGAAAAGCGCGAGTTGCACTTTCACCAGGCGCGATCTCACTGTCCACCCCCGAGTCCGAGCCGATTCAGCAATCCTTCCAGCGGCCCCGGTGGCGGAGCCGGTTCACCTTCGGTGCTCCTGTCCGCGCCTGCATCGGTGACGCCCGGAATCTCGATCCCGTCGGGCAGCACGCCGTCGGGCAGTGTGAGCCCTTCCGGCAGGCGCGGGGCAGGCAGCACCGGCAGCAGCGACACGGTGGGCCAACCGGGTGCGGGCCCGTTCCCGCCGTAGTACGGATTGGACGGGTCGACCAGAGGTTTCGGATTTCCGAACCGCGGCTCGCGGTAGACCGGCTCACCCTGGCCCACGCCGAGCGCGGCCAGCGCATCACCGATCTGCAGGTCGACCACGAGGAAGAGGTTCACCGAGTTGCCCAGCGCGATCTTCTCCACACCGTCCGGGAAGGGCACGGTGGGCACGAAGGCGAGTGCCTCGACGAGGTCGTCGCCCGACGCTGCCAACTGCTGAAGGGTCGGACGCAGTGCGAGCAGATCCGCGATCAGGTCTTCCTTGGACTGGTCGAGAATGTCCACGCCCGTGCTGCCGAGCCGGTCGAGCTGGGCCAGCAGCTGCGTCAGCTCCGGCCTCTGCTGCTCGAGTACCTCCGTCGCGACCGGCAGTTCGTCGAGTATCCCGGCGATCTTCTCGTTCTGCTCGGCGACCCGCACCGTCAGCTGATCGAGGCCGTCGAGTGCCCGGGTGATGTCGTCGCGTTGCTGTTCGAGGCCGGTGATGAGTGCCTCGGCTTGCTCGATGAGACTGCGCGTGGTGTCCTCGCGCCCGTCGAAGGCCGTCGACAACTCTCTGACGATCGGCGCGAGCTGACCGACCCCGCCACCGTTGAGCAGCAGCGACAGCGCGCCGAGCACCGGTTCGAGTTCGGTGGCGTGCCGCGTACGTTCGAGCGGGATGACGTCACCGTCGGCGAGCCGTCCGGTCGGAGGCTCGTCCTCGGGAGGGGTGAGCTGGACGAACTTCTCGCCGAGCAGGCTCGACTGCTCGACGGTCGCGAACGCGTTCGCCGGTAGATCCACCGTCGAATCGAGCACGATCCCGACGTCCGCGGTCCAGCCGAAGTCCGATGCCACCGAGATGGATTCGACGCGCCCCACCGGCACACCGTCCACCTTCACACTCGACTGCGGAACCAGGTCGAGCACGTCCTCGAACTGAATGGACAGACGGATCGGGTTGCTACCCACGTCGGCGCCACCGGGCAGCGGGATGTCGGACAGACCGCCGCAGCCCGTGATCGTCACCGCGACCACGCACGCGCCCGCGCCGAACGCACCTGCGCGACTCGCCCTCTTCGCGCCGCTCACCGATCTCCTCCCTGGATGTCCAACCGAGGCGAGACCACTCCGGGCACCGTGCCCGGGGTGACCTGCCGCTGGATGTTCTCGCCGCTGAGGACGCCGAACGGCAGGATCAGATCCGGGGACCTCTGGTCCTCGGTGATCTGCGTCGCGATGTCGCGGCAACGGTCGATCAGGGGCTGCATCTGCCGGCCGAGTTGCTCGAAACGTGGGTCGCCCGGAACGAGATTCCCCAGGTCGATGAGCTTGCACACCGTTCCCGCGGGATCCTGCAGGTCGGGCAGAACGAGCCGCGACGCGAGCACCCCGGCTTCGGCGTCGTAGGAGTTGACGAGATTGCTCACGGCGAGCGGCAGCAGGGTCAGCGAATCCACGAGTTCCTGGCGACGATTCGCCAATGTCTCGGTGATCGGCACCAGCGCGTCGACGTTGTCCTTCACGGCCGCCTGATTGTCGCGGACGAACGTCGCGACGTCGCCGAGGGTGACCGACAGGGTGTTCAGAGCCTCTCCGAGATTCTGCCGCTCCCCCGCCAGGAAGCCCGACAGATCGGCGAGCTGCGCGTTGAACTGCCGAACCTGCTCGTCGTTGGCCGCGAGCGCACTGACGAAGACCTGCAGGTTCTCGATCGTGCCGTAGAGATCGTCACGGGACTGGTCGAGTGTGCGTGCGGCCGCCGACAGGTTCTCGATGCTCTGGCCGAGTGCCTCACCGTTTCCGGCGAGGTTCTGGGCTCCGACCTCCACGAAGTCGGTCAGCGCACCCTCACGGTTGGCGCCGTTCGGACCGAGCGCGCGCGACAGCTCGTCGATGCTCGCGTAGAGCTGGTCGACCTCCACGGGGGTGGCGGTGCGATCGCGTTCGATCACCGCGCCGCTGCTCATCTTGTCGCCCCCGCTGTAGGCCGGGGTGAGCTGCACGTACCGGTCGGCGACCACCGAAGGCGTGATCTGCACGGCCCGGGCGTCTGCCGGGATGTCGATGCTCCGATTCACCCTCAGGCCGACCTTCACGAGATCGCCCTGAGGTTCGACGGACGTCACCGTCCCGACCTCGACACCCAGCACTCGGACGTCGGAGCCTTCGTAGATCCCGACGGCTTTGTCGAAATAGGCGGTGATCTCGGTGGTGCCCAGACGGGTGAACAACCACCACCCCACCCCGGCCAGTGCCACCGCACCCGCCACGACGGCCGCGATCAGCGCGATGCGCCCGCGATTGCTGCGGGACTCCCCGTTTTCGGAGTGTGCCATCAGTTGCCCCCTTCCAGGCGGCGCCCGGGCTCGCGGTATCCGGGGATCTCCGGCAGACCCGGCGGGGTGAGGTTCACGATGACCTGGTCGAACCACCGGCCGTTACCGACGACGTTGGTGTAGACGCGGACGAAGGGCTCGTACAGTTCCATGGCCCGATCGAGGTTGTCGTTGTTCTCCTGGAGGATGTCGACGACACCGCGCAGCTGCTGCAGAGCGGGACCGATGGTCTCCCGGTTCTCCTCGACGAGCCCCGTGAGTTCGGCCGACAACCGTTTGGTGCCGTCGAGCAACTGGGAGATCGCCTGCTGCCGGTTGTTGAGTTCGGCGACGAGCAGGGCACCGTCGGAGAGCAACCGGTTGAACTCGGCATTGCGGTCGGCGAGCACCTTCGAGACGTTGCCGGTCGCGTCGAGAAGCTTCTTCAGCTCCTGATCTCGGCTCGAGATCGTCTCGGACAGGCGGCTGACGCCGTCGAGCGAGGCCCGGATGTCGTCGGGCGTCTCCGAGAACGCCTCCGACAGGGTCTCGAAGCCCGTCGCGAGCTGTTCGGTGTCGATCTCGCCGATGGTCGTGGCCGCCGACGAGAACGCCTCGATCACGTCGTACGGCGCCACGGTCCGGTCGAGGGGGATCCGATCGTCCGGGTCGAGCACCTCCGAACCCCGCGGGTCGAGCGCAAGGTATTTCTGCCCGAGGATGGTCTTGATCTGGATGGAGGCAGAGGTGTCGTCGCCCACCCAGGCGTCCTGGACCTTGAACGAGACGATCACCCGGTCTCCCTCGAGGTCGACTCCGGTGACCTTTCCGACCTTCACACCGGCGATCCGCACCTCATTGGTGGGCTTGAGACCCGCGGCCTCGCTGAACTCGGCCTTGTAGGTCGCGCCCGCCCCGATGATGGGCAGTTCGTCGAGGAAGAAGGCGGACAGTGTCCCCAGCAGCACCACGACGATGCCCAGAGCACCGGCGGCCGCCGGACTACGACGTTTGCTCATCGTCCCTGCAACTCCTGCATCCCGTCCTGCGAGCAACGCTTCGCCGCATTCGTATAGATGGGTTGGTTCACGGTGGGCAGCCCCGTCGGCAGGTTCAGGTACGGAACCGAACCGGGACCTGCGACGACGTCGATGCCGCACAGATAGAACTGGAACCACGAACCGTAGCTGGCCACGCGCCCGAGCTTGTCGAGCTTGACCGGCAGGGTCTCGAGGACCCGGTCGACCTCGTCGCGGTTCGCGTTGAGATTCGAGGTCACCTGTTCGAGAGCCGTGATGGACTGCGCGATCGACGGACGGGTCGGTTCGAGCACGTCGGAGACGGCGTCGGTCAGCCCGGCCAGCGACTGCACGGCCGATCCGACCGTGGCCCGGTCGGCCGACAGCCCGCTGACCAGGGCCTGCGTGTTGACCAGCAGCGAATCGAGCTGCGCGTCGCGCTGGTCGATCGTGGCGAGGACGGTGTTGAGGTTGTCGATCACCGCACCGATCACCCGGTCCTTGTCGGCGATGGTGTTCGTCAGCGACGCGGTGCTGCGGACCAGATCGTCGATCGTGCCGGCCTCGCCCTGGAACACCTGGATGATCTGGAACGAGAGCTTGTTGACGTCGTCGGCGCTCAGGGTCTGGAACAGCGGCCGGAAGCCGTCGAAGAGCGTCGTGAGGTTCACCGCCGGTTTCGTGCGTTCGATCGGGATCGTGTCCCCTTCCGTGATCCTCTCGCCCTGCGGCCCTTCTCCCTGACCGAGGGCGATGTACCGCTGGCCGACGAGATTGCGGAACCGGATGGTCGCGGTGGCACCCGCCGGGAGCCAGTCGCGCTCCTCGAGTGAGAAGGTCACCCGCGCCTGCCGCTCGTCGAAGACGGAAATGTCCTCGACCTGCCCCACTCGCACCCCCGCGATGCGGATGTCGTCACCGGGGTTGAGCGAGGTGACGTCGGAGAAGATCGCATGGAATTTCGTTCCCCCTCCACCGCCGACACTCGCGATGGTCGCGGCGAGGACACCTGTCGCGACGACGGTGACGACGGCGAAGACGACGAGTTTGATCAGTGGTGCTGCCAGGCCTCTCACTGGAAGCTCACCTCCGTCCCGCGAATCGCCGGAGCGCCGAGCCGGGTGGTCCAGGACGGAACGTCCTCGGGTTCGACACCGGTGGCCTGTCCGTAGATCACGTCGAGCGTGTCCTGTTCCAGACGCGACCCCGCATAGGAGACGGGAGTCGCTCCGGCGTTCGGGGTGCCGATGATCTCGCCGACCGAGTCGGGCACGCCGGATCCTTCCGGAGCAGGGAAGAACTCGATGTTCTCCGGGCCGGGGTTACGCGACGGGATCTGATACGAGCCATCGTTCACCGAACCGCCGGGATACTGCGGGAACTTCCGGCCGGGGGCGGTGACGTCGTCGTAGCAGGCCGGCCCGCGATCGTCGAGAAGCCGGGGTTCGTCCTGATTCGGCAGATAGCGGCCCTTTGGATTGGTGAACTGGACGTTCGCACGCACCCCCGGGAACGGGTCGTCCACGGCGAGCAGGTCGGTCGCGGCCGGCTTCGCGTCGGCGAAGCCCTTCAGCGCACAGGGGAAAGACGGCGAGTACCGCGCGAGCAGTTGCAGGGCCTCCTTCGAGTCCGCCGACAGCCTGATGATCGAACGGGAGTTCTGCTCGAGGAAATCCGCCGTCTGCGACGACGCCGCGGTCGCACTGGCGAGCAGCGTGCGGATCTGGTTCTGCTGTTCGACGATCGTCCCACCGGTGGTGCGCAGGTTGTTCAACGCCTCGACAAGATCCGGTGCGGCCTCGGAGTAGGTCTGGGAGAAGTCTGCGAGTCCACGCAGGTCCTCCTGCAGCGTGGGCAGTTCGACGTTCACCTCGCGGAAGATCCGTTCGAGATCGTCGACCGTCCGTCCCAGCTTCTCGCCGCGTCCGCTCAGTCCCTGTGCCAGGGCACCGAGCGTGTTGGCGAGATCCTGCGGTGGAATCGCCTCGAGGAGCGGGAGCAACCCGTCGAGCACGTCGCCGAGTTCGACGGTGCGTTCGCTGGTGTCCTGCACCAGGACGTCGCCGTCGGCGACTGGGCGACCCGGATCGTCGGGAAGGATCAGCGAGACGTATCGCTCGCCGAACAGGGTCTTCGGCAGCAACTGAGCGGTAGCGTTCACCGGAATCTGGGCGGCCTTGTCGGGGTGGAGGGCGAGATGTGCCGTGACCTCTCCGCCTTCGGCGCTCGTTCCGCGCACTTCACCGACGAGCACACCGCGCGCCTTGACGTCGGCGTTGAGCGGGAGTGCGTTGCCGATGCTGTCGGTACGGAGATCGACCTTGACCACCTTGGTGAAGGTCTTGTTGTACATCGCGATCGAGACGTACAGGAACAACGCCAGCACCACGAAGAAGATCAGTCCGAGGGTGCGGCGACGCAGCGGAGACGGGGTCGTATCGCTCATCCGGCCACCCTCACCGTGGTCGTCGTGCCCCAGATCGCGAGGCTGAGGAAGAAGTCGAGGATCGCGATCGTGACGATCGCGGTGCGCACCGCACGACCCACTGCCACACCCACACCGGCCGGTCCGCCGCTGGCATGGAAGCCGTAGTAGCAGTGGATGAGGATCACAACGAACGCGAAGACCAGCACCTTCGCGAACGAGTACAGGACATCCTCGGGTGGCAGGAACAGATAGAAATAGTGGTCGTACGAGCCGCTCGACTGGCCGTTGAACAAGGTGCTGATCGTGCGTGTCGCGAGGTAGGCAGCGAGAAGCCCGATGATGTACAGCGGGATCACGGCGACGAATCCGGCGATCATCCGTGAGGTGACCAGGAACGGCAACGACGGCACGGCCATCACCTCGAGAGCGTCGATCTCCTCGCTGATCCTCATGGCGCCCAACTGTGCCGTGAAGCCGCAGCCCACCGTCGCCGACAGCGCGAGGGCCGCGACGATGGGGGCCAGTTCACGGGTGTTGACATAGGCCGACAGGAAGCCGGTGAGCACCGACGAACCGAGCTGCTCGAGCGCGGCGTAACCCTGCAGTCCCACCACGACGCCGGTGAAGCCGGACATCATCGCGATGACGCCGATCGTGCCGCCGATCACGGCGAGCGCACCACTGCCGAAGGTGACCTCGGCGAGCAACCGCAGGACTTCCTTGCGGTAGTGGGTGAGGGTTCTCGGTGTCCACGCCACGGCCCGCGCGTAGAAGGACATCTGGTCGCCCGCGCGGTCGAGCACGTCGAGCGGTGCGCGCACCGCTCGGCGACCCCGGAGAAGGACGAGATCTCCGCGGCC
The DNA here is from genome assembly GCF_040643435.1 of Rhodococcus sp. NPDC047139. Classification (NCBI taxonomy): domain Bacteria; kingdom Bacillati; phylum Actinomycetota; class Actinomycetes; order Mycobacteriales; family Nocardiaceae; genus Rhodococcus; species Rhodococcus sp. NPDC047139. Next base: position 202,669 of record NZ_JBEYUH010000007.1, on the reverse strand, counting down.
TCTGGAGACTGTCATCTGGTCAGGATCCCTTCGCAGGAACGATCTGCAGGTACACCATCGTCAGGATCAGGTTCGCGAAGAACAGCAGCAGGAACGTGATGACGACGGTCTGGTTCACGGCTTCGCCCACACCTTTCGGTCCCGCGCCCGGGTGCAGGCCCTTGTACGACGCGACGACCCCGGCGATCAAGCCGAAGATGGCGGCCTTCAGCTCGGCGACATACAGGTCGGGTAGCTGTGCGAGAGCCGAGAAGGATGCGAGATAGGCGCCGGGTGTGCCGCCCTGCAGGACAACGTTGAAGAAGTAGCCACCCGCGATACCGACCACGGAGACGAGTCCGTTGAGCAGGATCGCGACGAGCACCATCGCGAGTACGCGCGGAACGACGAGACGCTGGACGGGGTTGATGCCCAGCACCTCCATCGCGTCGATCTCCTCGCGGATCGTGCGCGAGCCGAGATCTGCGGTGACCGCCGAACCGGCGGCGCCGGCGATCAGCAGGGCTGTCACGATCGGACTGCCCTGCTGGATCACCGCGAGCACGCTCGCCGCGCCCGTGAACGATTCGGCACCGAGCTGCTTGATCAGCGAACCGGTCTGCAGCGACACGACCGCCCCGAAGGGGATCGCGACGAGCGCGGTCGGCAGAATCGTGACGCTGGCGATGAACCACGCCTGTTCGATGAACTCCCGGAACTGGAACGGTCGGCGGAAGGTATTCCGCACGACGTCGACGAACAGTTCGACGATGTTGCCGGCCTGGGTGAGTGCGCCGTGAACCGGTCGCACGAGCGAGCTGCCCGCCCCCATCTAAACTCCTACTTCTCCAGCCTGCGGCTGTACTTCTTCTGGGGCTGTACTACCTCGGGGCTGTATTACTTCTGGACCTGCGCCTGTTCGTATCCCTCTCCGGAGTAGACGGGAATGACCTGGGTGTCGTCGTCGGTGTAGCCACTGTGAGCGGCAGGCGCGCCGCCGTGATCGAGCGATTCGAGGATGGCGCTCTGCGCGGCCTGGGGCAGGGTGTGCAGGATCGACCGGACCCGCTCCTGACGCCGCCGCACCGCCTGACGTTCCGGCATCCCCGGGGTGGCCTGCATCTGCGGCACGATGCCTTCGATGTCGTCCACACCACCGGCGTGATGACCGGCTTCGACGAGCGCCTGCTCGTGTGCCATGGTCGCTTCGTCCTTCTCCTCCGACATGCCGATCGGACCGATCATCGTGCCGTTGAGGAACTGCTTGACCACCGGCTCGTCCGAGGTCAGCAACACTTCCCGTGGACCGAACATCACCAGCTGCCGCCGGAACAGCATGCCGATGTTGTCGGGCACCGTCCGGGCCAGGTTGATGTTGTGCGAGACGATCAGGATCGTCGCGTCGATCTCGGCGTTGATGTCGATCAGCGTCTGCGAGATGTAGGTGGTGCGCACCGGATCGAGGCCCGAGTCGGGCTCGTCGACGAGGATGATCTCCGGGTCGAGCACCAGCGCCCGGGCCAGTCCGGCGCGCTTGCGCATACCACCGGAGATCTCACCGGGCAGTTTGTCCTCCGCGCCGAGCAGGCCGACGAGTTCGAGCTTGCTCATCACGATCTGCCGGATCTCGGATTCGGGCTTCTTGGTGTGCTCGCGCAGCGGGAATGCCACATTGTCGTAGAGATTCATCGAGCCGAACAGCGCACCGTCCTGGAACAGCACGCCGAACAGCTTGCGGATCTCGTAGAGTTCCTTGCTCGAGCACTGCAGGATGTCTGTGCCGTCGATCACGATCGAACCCTGCTCCGGGCGCAGCAGGCCGATCAGCGACTTGAGGAACACCGACTTACCGGTACCCGACGGGCCGAGCAGAGCGCTGACCTCGCCCGCCGGCAAGGTCAAGGTCACGTCCTGCCAGATGCGCTGCGAGCCGAAGGACTTGGTCAGCCCCTCGACGGAAACCTCGACTCCCACTATTACCTCCGCTGTCCGATACCGTCGCCCCCGTGTGGGTTGGGCCACTCTATCGCATGGATAGTGGTACCTGTGACAAGCGATCCTACTCATGAGTAAGGATCTCGGACAAGGGGGTTCACATATGTTGAGTTACGCCGTGACCTGCGCGAACACGGGCGGAACCATTTTCGCGATACCGGGCGTTTTGCTCGGAGTTCCTTTTCAACGATATGCAGAAGGGCCGTTTCCGCGAAGCGAATTCGCGGAAACGGCCCTTGTGCGAAACCGTTTCCGAAGAGCGCCGGAGCGCTCTCGGAAAGTCCGGAAACCGTCTTACTTGACGGTGACCTTGGCGCCGGCCTCTTCGAGCTTGGCCTTGGCGGCGTCGGCAGCGTCCTTGGCGACCTTCTCGAGGATCGGCTTCGGAGCACCCTCGACGAGGTCCTTGGCTTCCTTCAGGCCCAGGCCGGAGACGATCTCGCGAACGACCTTGATGACCTGGATCTTCTTCTCGCCGGCACCCTCGAGGATGACGTCGAACTCGTCCTGCTCCTCAGCAGCCTCGGCAGCGGCAGCCGGGGCGCCGGCAGCAGCGACGGCGACCGGAGCAGCAGCGGTGACCTCGAAGGTCTCCTCGAATGCCTTAACGAACTCCGAGAGCTCGAGCAGGGTCAGTTCCTTGAACGCGTCGAGCAGCTCTTCGGTGGTGAGCTTCGCCATGGTGGCGGTCCTTCCTGATAAGTCCCATGTCGCCGGTCCGCGACTCGATGGGATGGTGCGTACCGGAGCACGCGTGGATGTATCTTTCGCGGTGATGCGGATTCGCAATGATGCGGATCAGCGTCAGGCGGCTTCTTCGCCCGCCTTCTTCTCCTGCAGAGCGGCCGCGAGGCGGGCCACCTGCGAAGCGGGGGCGTTGAACAGGCCTGCGGCCTTTGCCAAGTTGCCCTTCATCGCGCCGGCGAGCTTGGCCAACAGCACCTCGCGGGACTCGAGGTCCGCGATCTGGTTGACCTGCTCCACGGACAGCGCAGCGCCGTCCATGTAGCCGCCCTTGATGACGAGTGCCTTGTTGTCCTTTGCGAAGGTCTTCAGGGCCTTCGCAGCGTCCACCGGCTCGCCCTTGACGAACGCGATGGCGGTCGGACCGACGAACAGATCGTCGAGACCCTCGACGCCCGCCTCAGCGGCGGCACGCTTGACCAGGGTGTTCTTGGCGACGGAGTAGGTGGCACCCTCTCCGAGAGCGCGACGCAGCTCGGTCAGACGTCCCACCGACAGACCACGGTATTCCGTGATCACGGCGGCCGTGGAGGTCTTGAACTGCTCGGTGATCTCCGCAACCGCGGAAACCTTCTCGGGCTTTGCCATACTTCGCCTCCTCTCAGTAACAGTCGTTTTCCCGGTGTCCCGACTGGGACGCTCCACCGGGGGACCGCAGGATCCGGAAACGACGAACGCCCCGGCGCAGGGCACACGGGGCGTACAGGAGGAGGAACATCGATCGCGCTCGAAGCACGTTCGCGGTTCACATCTTTCCTGACCTCGTCCTCCTGCGTGGGCCGCCGGACGAATCCGGACCTTCAACCGATCCGCACGCGGATTCGGTGACCAACGGTCTTGGGTAGAACATGATCGGGGTGGAGATCGGCACACGCCGAACTACCCGACCACTGTAGCGGATGACGTCGCCGCGATGCAAAACGGCCGGCACAGCAATGCTGTGCCGGCCGTTCGGATGCGTACCTACTGCGCAGGACCTGTTGCAGTAGTGAACCTGCAGTGCGAATCTACTCCGCGGTCTCGAGGAGGTTGCGGGTGCGCTGCGGATCCACCGGGATGCCCGGGCCGGTGGTCGTAGCGATCGTGACCTTCTTGATGTAGCGGCCCTTCGCGCTGGACGGCTTGGCGCGGAGCACCTCGTCCAGAGCGGCGGCGTAGTTCTCGACCAGCTTGGTCTCGTCGAACGAGGCCTTGCCGATCACGAAGTGCAGGTTGGCGTTCTTGTCGACGCGGAAGCTGATCTTGCCGCCCTTGATGTCGGTGACGGCCTTCGCGACGTCCGGGGTGACCGTGCCCGTCTTCGGGTTCGGCATGAGACCGCGGGGACCGAGGACGCGGGCGATACGGCCGACCTTCGCCATCTGGTCGGGGGTCGCGATCGCGGCGTCGAAGTCCAGCCAGCCGCCCTGGATACGCTCGATGAGATCCTCGGCGCCGACCACGTCGGCACCTGCGGCCTCTGCCTCTGCAGCCTTCTCGCCCACCGCGAAGACGATGACGCGAGCGGTCTTACCCGTGCCGTGCGGCAGGTTGACCGTGCCGCGCACCATCTGGTCCGCCTTACGGGGATCCACACCGAGTCGCATGGCGACCTCGACGGTGGCGTCGTAGTTCTTCGAGGTGGTCTCCTTCGCGAGCTTGGCAGCTGCGAGGGGGCTGTACAGAGAATCCGAGTCGATCTTCTCGGCCGCGGCGAGGTATGCCTTGCTGCGCTTTGCCATGTTCTTTCCTAACTTCTCACCATCAGGTGAATGGTTCGGGCGTGGTAGCGGGCCTGGCCGGCCCTCCCACGAGTGCTACAGCGGGTTGGGGTCGTCCCCCACCCTGTCGAGGACTCAGCCCTCGACGGTGATGCCCATCGAGCGAGCGGTGCCGGCGATGATCTTCGCGGCCGCCTCGATGTCGTTGGCGTTCAGGTCTTCCTGCTTGGTCTTGGCGATCTCGCGCACCTGATCCATCGTCACCTTCGCAACCTTGGTCTTGTGCGGCTCGCCGGAGCCCTTCTGCACACCCGCAGCCTTGAGCAGCAGCTTCGCGGCCGGCGGGGTCTTCAGCTTGAAGTCGAACGAGCGGTCCTCGTAGACCGTGATCTCGACCGGCACGACGTTGCCGCGCTGCGACTCGGTCGCGGCGTTGTACGCCTTGCAGAACTCCATGATGTTGACGCCGTGCTGACCCAGCGCGGGGCCGACCGGCGGAGCCGGGTTGGCCTGGCCGGCCTGGATCTGGAGCTTGATGAGCCCGGCGATCTTCTTCTTCTTGGGGGGCATCTCTATTCCTAGTTTCTTGCTCGGTGTGGTTCTTGCGTACTGCTACTGCAAGCTTGTGCGCCGCATGCCGGCGCCGTCGGGTCCGAAGGACCGTCAGATCTTCGACACCTGGTTGAACGACAACTCCACGGGAGTCTCACGGCCGAAGATCGACACCAGGACCTTGAGCTTCTGCTGCTCGGCGTTCACCTCGCTGATGGACGCCGGCAGGGTGGCGAACGGCCCGTCCATCACGGTGACGGACTCGCCGACCTCGAAGTCCACCTCGATGGTGGGCTTCGCAGCGGCGGCGGGAGCCTGCTCCCCGGCTGCCGGGGCGCCTGCCGCCGGCTTCTTCTTCGTCTGCTGCGGCAGGAGGAACTTCACGACCTCCTTGATCGTCAGCGGCGACGGGCGGGAGGTGGCTCCGACGAAACCGGTCACGCCGGGCGTGTTCCGCACGGCACCCCACGACTCGTCGTTGAGTTCCATCCGCACCAGGATGTAGCCGGGCAGGACCTTGCGGTTGACCTGCTTGCGCTGACCGTTCTTGATCTCGGTGACCTCTTCGGTCGGAACCTCGACCTGGAAGATGTAGTCGGCGAGGTCCAGGTTCTGCACGCGGGTCTCGAGGTTGGTCTTCACCTTGTTCTCGTAGCCGGCGTACGAATGCACGACATACCAGTCGCCGGGCTCGCGCCGCAGCTGCTTCTCGAGGGCCTCGGCCGGATCGACCTCCTCGGCTGCCTCTGCGTCGTCGGAGCCGGCAACGTCGGACTCGGAGACCTCGGTGTCCGCATCCGCCGACTCGGCCGTCACGTCGTCAACCAAGGCCTCGTCCGAAACGTGGTCCTCGGCCGAAGCCTCGTACGAGTCGTTCTCGGGGGTGCTCACCGGGCACTTTCCTCTCGTCGATCACATTTTTCGTCTCGCGCGGACAGGCGCTAACCGAACAACCAGCTGACACCCTGCACGAACGCCAGATCCAATCCGAAGATGAACGCCGTCATGACGGTCACGAACGCAAGGACCACGATTGTGTAGGTGGTCAGCTGTTTGCGATTGGGCCAGATCACCTTGCGGAGCTCGGCGACGACCTCACGGAAGAATCGGGCGAGACGCTTGAAGATATTCTCGGACTTCGCGGCGGGGTGATCGCGCACGGCCGTGGCCGTGCGGGGAGCCTTCGTCGTGGACACCCCACTCGTCGCTGCGGCGGAGCCCCGACGGGCAGCACGCTTTCCGGTGGGCCGAGCGGCCACGGAGGAACCGTCGGGGGTCGCGCCGGTGGCCGTGTCGGCATCGCCGGGAGTGTTCCCTGCGGTACCGGTGTGGCGCTGACCGCGCTCCTCGCTCACATCGTTCCTCTCGGTCGCTGGCAGTCCGGGGGCAGGGGCGACAGGACTTGAACCTGCAACCTGCGGTTTTGGAGACCGCTGCTCTGCCAATTGAGCTACGCCCCTTTGGTCGGACATCGACACTCCTCGTACGAGGCGAGTGTCCGGAACCGACCCATCTGTGACCACATGACACGCGCGCTACTCCGTCGGGCCCGTCGGGGCCTTCGAAGAGCAGCGCGCTGCTACGCGATCCCAGAAGCCTAAGTGTACTGCATTGCCCCGGGACAAACCCAATCCGCTCGGCCGTCAGGCCAAACGGACCGTTGCCGTGGCCCGTCCGAAGATCTTCCGACCCTCCGACTTCGCCACGATAGCGACCACTGCTGTCTTGCTTTCCTCGTCCACCGACTTGATCTTGCCGGTGAACTCGATCTCGGCGGCCTTGTCGGCCTCCACATATACCGGACTGGTGAATCGAACGTTGTATTCGATCACCGCTCCGGGGTCGCCCAGCCACTCCGTCACGAAGCCGGCCGCGATGCCCATCGAGAGCATGCCGTGCCCGACGACATCGCGCAAGCCGGCCAGTTCGGCAACCTTGTCACTCCAGTGGATCGGGTTGGGATCCCCCGATACACCGGCATAGTTGACCAGATTTCCGCGGGTGAGCGTGACGACCTTCGACGGAAGTTCGTCACCCACCGCGATATCCACGAAGCTACGGAGTGTCACTGTGCATCACCACATCCTTGACCGCATGCGCGATGTTGTCGTCGACCTCGCCACCGGATCGCGCCACGAGCGTCGTCCAGGAGGTGAGGACGAGGTTGTCGTGCTGATCCGTGATGACGTTCTTGGTGGTGATGATGTCGCTGCCGGCCGCCTGACGGAAATCGTCGAGGTGGACGTCGCAGAACAACCGGTCTCCGGCCTGGATCGGCCGGTGGTAGACCATCCTCTGGTCGGTCTGCATGATCTGGCTGAGGTCGTATCCGGTGACGATCTCTTCGAACAGCTTGCGCTGAGCGATCATGCCGATGATCGACACGAAGGTCAGGGGTGCGATCACTCCGTCGTAACCCAGGCCTCGGGCCACTTCGTCGTCGTGATGCGCCGGGTGCGAATCCCGCACGGCACGGGCGTACTCGCGAATCTTCTCGCGACCCACCTCGTAGTAGTCGTCCACCCGGTAGTGGTGCCCGACCATCGACTTGGCGTGCGCGGCGACATCGAACTGGATCCCGGCCTGTTCGGTCGCGTCTACCGATTCCTGGTTCTCGAGTACGTTCGTCATACGCAAAACCTCCGCAATTCCGACGACGCCAACTGGCGCGGTCGATATTGCGGAGACCTTACGCGTCGACGTCGTTCCTACCGGCTACTTCGACTCGCGGTGCGACTGGTGCGTACCGCAGTTCGGGCAGAACTTCTTCAGCTCGAGCCGGTCGGGGTCGTTGCGACGGTTCTTCTTGGTGATGTAGTTACGGTGCTTGCACACCTCGCAGGCCAAGGTGATCTTCGGCCGAACGTCAGTAGAGGAGGCCACGGGATGCCTTCTTTCGCGTCAATCCGATCAGTATCGATCAGGGTGGATCAATGAACTTTTGGTAGCGGTGACCGGACTTGAACCGGCGACGCAACGATTATGAGTCGTTTGCTCTACCAACTGAGCTACACCGCCTCGGTGCCGAGTGTCGCTACGAAGGCGGCACCCCAATCCAGCGAGCCCCCTGACGGAATCGAACCGTCGACCTTTTCCTTACCATGGAAACGCTCTGCCGACTGAGCTAAGGGGGCGTGGCCTTCGGAGCATCTCTGCTCGCTGCGGCCTCCAAAAGATTACACACACTCCGTCGGAGTGCAAAATCCGCTGGTAGTGGCACATAAACGTGGCTCCTTCCCCAACCCGACGAACCGAACCCCGGCTGCGGACCGATACGGGACGGCACCGGACACCACGATTCGGGACGCACCGGACACAGGGATTCGGGGACACCCCCCGGAACGCAGAACGGCCCCGGTTCCGAAGAACCGGGGCCGTTCCGGTGGCAGGTGTAGGATTCGAACCTACGTAGGCGTAAGCCGACGGATTTACAGTCCGCTCCCATTGGCCGCTCGGGCAACCTGCCGGGTGCGATCGGGACCGCGTCCTCGATGCGTTTGGAAGAATACAACGCACACCCCCCCGAAACGCAAACCGGGTGGTCACAGCCCCGATGGACCCGATAGCGTCGGCTGGGTAACAACCGTTGAAGATCGATCCGGAAGTGAGTGAGACGTGGCTGATTCGTCGTTCGATGTGGTGAGCAAGGTCGACCGCCAGGAAGTGGACAACGCACTGAACCAGGCAGCGAAGGAGATCGCCAACCGCTTCGATTTCCGGAACACCGGGGCCCACATCGAGTGGTCGGGCGAGGAGGCCATCACGATCACGGCCGAGACCGAGGATCGTGCTCTCGCCGCACTGGACGTCTTCAAGGAGAAGCTGATCCGCCGCGACCTCTCGCTGAAGTCCTTCGACGCCGGCGAACCGACCCAGTCCGGCAAGGTCCACAAGATCACCGGCACTCTGGTGCAGGGCATCAGCCAGGAGAACGCGAAGAAGATCTCCAAGCTGATCCGCGACGAGGGCCCCAAGGGCGTCAAGGCCCAGATCCAGGGCGACGAGCTGAGGGTCAGCAGCAAGAAGCGCGACGACCTGCAGGCGGTCATCGCCCTGCTCAAGAATGCCGATCTCGACATCGCCCTGCAGTTCGTCAACTACCGCTGAGGCATTCCACCCCTACGGCTCCGCCCGCGGCCATCGTCGCGGGCGGAGCCGTGTTCGAGGTGGGATCGGCATCGCCGCGGGGATCAGCGGATCCCGGCCATGCGCTCGAGACGGACGATGCGGTCCGCCATCGGCGGGTGCGTCGAGAACAGTCGGCTCATCTTGTCGCCCGTCCGGAACGGGTTGGCGATCATCAGGTGCGACTGCGCCGCGAGCTGCGGCTCGGGCGGTAACGGCGCGACTTGGGTGCCCGCTGCAAGTTTCCGCAGCGCCGATGCGAGGGCCAGCGGATCACCGGTGAGCTCGGCACCCGACTGATCGGCCTGGTACTCGCGCGACCTCGACACGGCGAGCTTGACCACCGACGCCGCGATCGGGCCGAGCAGGGAGACCAGCAGAAGCGCCAGTGGATTCGCTCCTCCCTCCCGATTACCGCCGAAGGCGGAAGCGAAGAACGCGAAGTTCGCCAGACCCGAGATGACGGCGGCCATGGCCCCGGCCACCGACGAGATGAGGATGTCGCGGTTGTAGACGTGCGCGAGTTCGTGCCCGAGCACCGCACGTAGTTCCCGCTCGTTCAGGATCTCGAGGATGCCCGTCGTACAGCAGACGGCGGCGTTACGCGGATTACGCCCGGTCGCGAATGCGTTGGGTGCGTTGGTCGGACTGATGTAGAGGCGCGGCATGGGCTGGTGCGCTGTGGTCGCCAGCTCGCGCACGATCCGGTACATCGCCGGCGCCTGCACCTCGGTGACCGGTTGGGCGTGCATCGCCCGCAGCGCGAGCTTGTCACTGTTGAAGTACGCGTAGGCGTTCATCCCGACCGCGAGGACGATCGAGACCAGCAGGATCGTCGAGTTGCCGAACAGCGCCCCGATGAACACGATCAGCGCGGACATCCCGATGAGGAGACCGGCCGTCTTGAGACGGTTCGAGTACCCGTGCACGTCGCACTCCTTCCGCACCACGATTGCCCACTCGTTCGTCCAACGAACAAGCTCGCGGTGCGGTTCCCGGCCGTCGCCGCAGCGACGTGCACGAGGGCCGTCTAACCGACCCTGGCGACCGTGAAGTCCACGAGACGACGCAGGGCCTCGTTGGCCGGCCCCTGCGGCAGGGCGGCCAGCTCGGTGTGGGCACGCTCGGCGTAGGTCGCGAGCGTCGCCTTCGCCGCAGCCATCCCGGGCGAGGACACGAGCAACTCCAGCGCCTCGGCTACGTGTGCTTCGTTCTCGAGAGGCCCGACGAGCAGTTCGCGCAACCGGTCGGCGTCCGGTCCGGTCTCCTGCAAGGCATAGAGCACGGGAAGGGTGTGCACGCCCTCGCGGAGATCCGTTCCCGGTGTCTTGCCCGACTCCGAGGTGTCCGACGAGATGTCGATGATGTCGTCGACGATCTGGAAAGCCGTACCCACTGCATCACCGAGTCGCTCGAGGCGCTCGACGTGTTCCTGGTCGGCTCCCGAAAAGGTACCGCCGAAGCGTCCGCTTGCGGCGATCAGCGACCCGGTCTTCTCCCAGATCACCCGCAGATAGTGCTCGACCGGATCGTCGTTCGCGCGTGCGCCGATCGTCTCGCGCATCTGGCCGGTCACCAGTTCGGCGAACGTCTCCGCGATGATCTGCACGGCGGAGGGACCCAGGGTCGACACCAACCGCGAGGCGTGCGCGAACAGATAGTCACCGGCGAGGATCGCGATGCTGTTGCCCCAGCGCACGTTGGCGCTCGGTGCCCCACGCCGCATCGTGGCCTCGTCCATCACATCGTCGTGGTACAGCGTCGCGAGATGCACGAGTTCGACGACGGTCGCCGCGGTCACCACGGCGGGGTCGGTCGGCTGCGGCCCCAGCTGCGCGGTGAGGATCGTGAACAGCGGCCGGAACCGCTTGCCGCCCGCCTTCGCCAGGTGCAGTGCGGCCTCGGTCAGAAAGTCCTCACCATCGGACAGCTCGTCGACCAGGAGTTTCTCGACGCTCGCGAGGCCGTCCCTGACGGTCGCAGCAAGGATCGGATCGCCGAGTTCCACACCGGCCACGACGGTGCTCGGCGCCGCATCGGCCGAACCGGCGGTGCGTGCCGCCCCCTCAGTGCTCACGATGACGTACCCATCCTGTTCTGTCGCCTCGACTCCACGGTAGTGAACCTAGTCGTTCGGTCCCCCGTCCACCTCGTCGAGGCAGCCGATCGCGGCCTGAGAAGATGGAACGGTGGTGGCCGAACACGCCGCGCGAGATCCGCGGCAACCCCAGTCCTGCGTCCCCGACACTACCGATGTTCTCGTCGTCGGCGCCGGTCCAGCCGGTTCCGCTGCCGCCGCGTGGGCTGCCCGAGACGGTCGCGACGTTCTGCTCGTCGACGCCGCAACCTTCCCCCGCGACAAGACCTGCGGGGACGGACTGACGCCACGCGCCGTCGCCGAACTGGACGAACTGGGACTCGGCGACTGGCTGCGGACACGCACCGTCAATCGCGGTCTGCGCCTCGAGGGCTTCGGGGGACGCTTCGAACTCCCGTGGCCCGAGTCGTCGTTCCCCCGGGTGGGCAGCGCCGTGCCCCGCACCGAGCTCGACGCCCGAATCCGGCAGGTCGCGCTCGATTCCGGTGCACGCGCCGTGGACGGCACGAAGGCCGTCGACGTCGAACGCGACGGCGACCGGGTCACCGGCGTGGTCTTCGACACGGCCGAGGGCCCGAGGACCGTCGCCTGCCGGATGCTCGTCGTGGCCGACGGAGTGCGCTCGCCGCTCGGCAAGGTGCTCGGCCGCCGTTGGCATCGCGACACCACGTACGGCGTGGCTGCGCGCGCCTACGCCAGCTCCCCACGCAGCGACGATCCGTGGATCACCTCGCATCTCGAATTGCGCGACGACACCGGTGCCGTCCAGCCGGGCTACGGCTGGGTGTTCCCACTCGGCACCGGCGAGGTGAACCTGGGAGTGGGAACCCTCGCGACCGCTTCGCGGCCCGCGAAGGGATCGCTGCGACCGCTCATCGACCTCTACGCGCGCCAGCGCCGCAGCGAGTGGGAACTCGGAGAGGTGACGCGCGTGGCATCGGCACTGCTCCCCATGGGCGGAGCCGTATCGGGTGTCGCGGGGAGGAACTGGGCGCTGATCGGCGATGCCGCGGCCTGCGTCAACCCACTCAACGGCGAAGGCATCGACTACGGACTCGAAGGCGGTCGCCTGGTCGCCGGGCTGCTCGACGCGGACGACCTCACCGTTCTGTGGCCCGAGATGCTGCGCTCGCACTACGGCCGCGCATTCTCCACCGCGCGCCGTCTCGCGAGTCTGCTCACGATTCCGAAGTTCCTGCCGACGACGGGCCCGATCGCGATGCGGTCGCGGATGCTCATGTCGGTTGCGGTGCGGGTGATGGGCAACCTCGTCACCGATGAGGACGCCGACCTCGTCGCCCGGCTATGGCGGACGAGTGGTCACTTCTCGATGCGATGGGATCGGCAACCGCTGTTCGTCTGAGTCGCTGCACACCGCCCGGTCGAGGCGTGGCCGCTACCGCACCGCGTGGTGCAGAGCGGTGATTCCGCCGGTGAGATTGCGCCACTTCACGTCCGCCCACCCCGCGGCCTCGATGCGCCGGGCGAGTTGCTCCTGGTTCGGCCAGGCCCGGATCGACTCGGCGAGGTAGACGTAGGCGTCGGGGTTGCTGCTGACCGCCCGCGCGACGCGCGGCAGCGTCCGCATCAGATATTCCATGTAGACCGTGCGCAGCGGTTCTCGCACGGGAGTGGAGAACTCGCACACCACGAGGCGCCCGCCGGGCTTGACCACCCGCGCGATCTCACGCAGACCCTCGTCCGGATCGGCGACGTTGCGCAGACCGAATGAGATGGTCGCAGCATCGAAGACCGCATCGGCGAACGGCAGTCGCATCGCGTCCCCTGCAACCATGGGAACGTTGCGGAACTCGCCGGCCTGCAACATTCCCTTGGAGAAGTCGGTGGCCACGACCCACGCGCCGGACCGCCCGAGTTCGACCGTGGACACTCCGGTTCCCGCTGCGAGGTCGAGAACGCGTTCTCCCGGCTTCAGGTCCAGGGCCGCGCGCGTCGCCCGTCGCCAGCCGCGGTCCTGACCGAACGACAGGACGGTGTTGGTCAGGTCGTAGCGTGCAGCCACCCCGTCGAACATGGACGCGACCTCACGCGGGTCCTTGTCCAGGGACGCACGTGATCCGTGAGTTGTTGCCACGGCCGAAACGTTACCCGCTCCCCTACCGGACACCGCCCGTCGTGCGGCACCGGGAGAGGCGTGTGCGGGCCCGGGGTCGTTCCGCTCGTCACACCTGCGGGTCTCCGCGCCTCGGCACGAGGTCGTCCGCGGGCGCTGCGGTTCTGCGCCGGATCAACATCAGAATCGGCACGGCCACCGCCCATGTGACGACAATCACCGAGCCGGTGGGCACCAGCGCGACGCGCGCATCGCGACCGGTCACGCGCACGAGATCCGGATCACTGCGTGCGTATTCGACAGCGATGCGCTGCCCCGTGGTCAGTCCGGTCGGGTACAGGATTCCCAGTTCCGGGTTGTGCGTGACCCCGTCGGGAGTGACGAAACTCACTGCCGAGCGGAGAGATCCCGCGGACAGTACTTCCGCGACGGCCGTACCCGTGTCCGAGCGGATGGTGTGGTCGTTGCGCAAGGCGCCGAGGAAGAGGATCACCGCGAGCGCGGAGATCGCCACGGCGACGACGAGAACCGCGCGACGTGCGCGCTCGGGTCCGCTCACAGCTGTGCCCGCACCGCCGCGTGGAGTTCTCGCAAACCCGCACGATCGGTCGTCACCTCGACCACGCGGATACCCGTGGGGGGCGCCGCGGTGTCCGCGAGAGCCAGGGCCAGGCCCTGCAGGTCCACTCTCTCGTGCGGGATCCGGTAAGCCGCGCACAGCGCAGCGAGATCCATGCCGTGCGGTGTGCCGAAGACCCGCTCGAAAACTCCCGCGTACTGCGGATCACCCTGTTCGAGCAGTTCGAAGATGCCGCCGCCGTCGTCGTTCGCGACGACGATGGTGAGATTGCTCGGGCGCGGTTCGGAGGGCCCGAGGAGCAGACCCGAAGCATCGTGGAGAAAGGTCAGGTCGCCGAGCAGCGCCACGGTCCGTCCCTGCTCGTAGGCCAGTGCGGCGCCGACCGCCGTGGACACCGTGCCGTCGATCCCCGCGACACCGCGATTGGACAGCACCTTCACACCCGGCTTCGGGTAACTCACGAGTGCCGCGTCGCGCACCGGATTCGACGCGCCCAGCAGCAGCTGGTCGCCTTCCTTCAGCGCGTCCGTCACCACCGCGGCGACGTGCAGGCCGGTGGCCTTCGGATGTCCGTCCAGCTGGGCGCGCACGGCCTTGTCGGTGTGGGCCGACAGCTGCCGGCAGCGTTCGAGCCACGCCTCGTCGGGCGTTCCGGACACCACGGCTCGGGTGCCGGTCGCGATCACGTTGCCCGACACGTCGGGCCAGCGTGGACCGGTGGTCAGGGCGTACACGGTTACCGCTGGGTCGGCGAGCAGGTTGGATACGGGGCGGTGCAGCGTGGGCCGGCCGGTGATGATCGCCTGGCGCGGCTTCAGGTGCGGCAGCGCCATCGGATGCAGCGGGATGCCGTGCAACGGCGCGGTGGGTTCTGCGACGGTCGGCAGACCCGACAGTTCCGGCCGGTAGGCGGAACCGTGACCGGAGACCACCACCGTGTCCGGGGTCAGTTCGATCTCGAGCGGGACGTCGAGGGTGGCATGCACCGTGGTGGTCCATGCCTTCCCGTCAGGGCGCCCCTCGGGCTCCGGGCCCTTCGCGTCGAGTTCGGGAACGAGGGGCTCGCGTAGGGGGATGTCGAAGTGGACCGGTCCGGCGTTGCCCGAGCGGGTTCCGCGGGCGGCGGCGAGGACACGTGACACCGCCGAACGCCACTGACTGTTCTGTTCGATGCCCTCGGCGAGACCCAGGCTGATCGTCGCGCGCACCTGGGTTCCGAACATCCCCAGTTGTTCGACGGTCTGATTCGCGCCGGATCCGAGCAGTTCGTAGGGACGGTTGGCGCTGAGCACGACCAGCGGGACGCGGGCGTAGTTCGCTTCGAGCACGGCCGGGGCAAGATTGGCCACGGCGGTACCGGAGGTCATGACGACGGGGACCGGCCGCCCCGACGACAGCGCCAGACCGATCGCGAGGAATCCGGCGGTGCGCTCGTCGATGCGCATGTGCAGCCGGAGTCGTCCTGCTCTGTCGGCGGCCTCGAGCGCGAAGGCAAGCGGCGCGTTGCGCGAACCCGGGCACAGGACGACGTCCCGGACACCACCCCGGGCGAGTTCGTCTACGACAGCGGTGGCCTGGGCAGTGGACGGATTCACGGAGTCCAGGGTAGTTGCGCCTGAAGCACGGCCGGTCCGGGTGTGGTCAGAATGGAGGCCGTGCGCAGAGTATTCGATCCCACCGAGTCGAGTCCGGGCCGCTTCTACGGGCTTCTCACCGCGACCGTCGTCCCACGACCGATCGCGTGGGTGTCGACGGAGTCGGAGGACGGTGTGTTCAATCTCGCGCCGTACAGCTTCTTCACCGTCGCCAGTACGAACCCACCCGTCGTCCAGTTCACATCCGTGGGGCGGAAGGACAGCCTGCGGAACATCGAGCAGACCGGCGAGTTCGTGATCAACATCGCGACTGTGCGGTTGATGGATCAGGTCAACGCCTCGTCGGCGCCGTTCTCCCACGACGTCGACGAGTTCGCGGAGGTGGGCCTGCACGCCGAGCCGAGCGAGCGGGTCCGGCCCCCGAGAGTCGCCGAGGCGCCGGCATCGATCGAGTGCCGGTTGCGCCGCGTGATCGAGGTCGGCGATTCGTTCGTCGTGATGGGCGACGTGCTTGCCCTGACGGTCGATCCGGAGGTGCTGGCCGAGGACGGCATGCCCGACTTCGCGGCCCTCGGCGCGGCGAGCCGGCTGGGGCGGACGGAATGGGGTCTGACCCCTCGGGTGCGGAAACTCGAGCGGCCCGGCAGCCCGGTCTGAGGTCGCCCCGCGGCGAACGCGGGGCGGGACGTCGCCGAGACGTCACCCGGGCGAAACGACGAACGTCGCGGTACCGACCGGAGAAACCGGTTCGGGACCGCGACGTCCTGTCGTCGACGAATCAGCCGGCGTGCTTCTGGATGAGAGCACCCACGCGCGGCAGCGCCTCGATGACGTGCTTCTTGGCCGAGGGGCGCAGCGAGTCGTAAACCTTCTTCACAGCGCTCTTCGACGAGCCCTCGATGCGCTCGTCGGTCACGCCGAGGAGAGCGTCGGCGACGGTCTCACCGCGAGCGACCAGGAAATCGGCGAACGATCCGTTGCCCGCGTACTCCACCCAGAAGGGCTGGAGCTTCTCGACGAATTCGGGCAGCAGGCCTTCGACAGCGCCCGGCACGATGTTCGGGCCAACCTTCTTCACTGCTGCGTATCCGCCCTTGAGGGCAAGACCGGACGCACCCTTCTTGTCCGACACCTCTGCATCGATCAGGGCCTCGACGTCTGCCTTGACCGCCGGGAACTTGTCGGCGCCGAGGAGGGCATCGCCCAGAGCTGCAACCACTTTCACTGCCTCCGTAGATGTGACACTTGTGACTGTTGGGACTCGGGGAACGATATACGACGATCCCGCCGCATCACAGCCCGCATCCGGCGAGCACGCTGCGGCACCGCCTGAGGCGTTCGTACCACCACTCGGTCCGGTCGGGCGCAGCTCGCACGGCGGCGAGCATGTCCGGATCCGGGGCGACGGTGGCGAGGTCGAGCGCTCCCTCCGAGATGCGCAACGGCGGAGCGACATCGGCGTCGAAGAATCCGCCGGTGCCGAGACCGCAAGCGTACGGAAGCGCAGGTAGGGAGGCCGCGGCTGCGAGCCCGCTGGCGATACCCACCACCGAGTCGAGGGCGCTCGACACCACCACATCGACACCCTGTCCGGCGAGTTCGTCGGCGAGGGCCACGAGACGCCGGACTCCTCCGAGCGGCGCGACCTTCACGACAGCGACGTCGGCTCCACCGGCGCGCACGACGCGGAGTGGATCCTCGGCTCGGCGGATGCTCTCGTCCGCGGCGATACGCACCCCGGGAAGGCGCCGGCGAACCTCGACGAGTTCGGGCACGCTCGCGCACGGCTGCTCTGCGTACTCGAGTGGCCCGTCCGCCGTGAGCGCGGTCAGTGCCCGAACGGCCTCGTCCACGCTCCAGCCGCCGTTCGCATCGATCCGGACGTTCGGCAGGTGCTCGCGTACGGCTCGGACCCGGGCGAGATCCTGCGCGAGGTCCTGGCCCGGTTCGGCGACCTTCACCTTCGCGGTACGTGCGCCGTCGAAACGAGCGAGAATCTCGGGAATCCGCTCCGGCCCGACGGCGGGCACCGTCGCGTTCACCTCGATCCGCGATCGGTGCGGGGCGGGGTGGCCCTGCCAAGCCGCCTCGACCGCCGACTGCAACCAGTGCGCGGCCTCGCTGTCGCCGTACTCGGGGAACGGTCCGAACTCGCCCCACCCCGCCGGTCCGTGCAACAGGAGCACCTCGCGCTCGGTGATGCCCCGGAAGCGGACCCGCATGGGCAGCGAGACGACGACGGCTCCGTCGAGGAGTTCGTCGGCGGACGGCAGAAGCCGGGTGTTCACGGTTGGCCCGGCAACAGTTCGATCATCAGGGCTTCGCAGTCTGCGAGCAGGGCTCCGTCGAGGTCGCGCAGTTCGGCCTTGCAGAATGCCTTGCGCCCCTCGACGCGATCGACCCAGCCGTCGACCACGAGTTCGGTCTCGATCGGGGTGATCTTCCGGTAGTTGACGTGCAGATACGCGGTGCGGGCGATCGGACGGCCGTTCGCATGGATGACCATGCCGAACAGGTCGTCGAACAGCAGTGGCAGTGTTCCGCCGTGCGCGGCACCGTTGCCCCCGAGGTGGAAGCGACGAAAGACACCGCGTTCACGGACCCCGTCCGGCCCGTATCGCTCGATCGTCCACGGCAGGAGCAGCGAGCTGCCCCGGCCGGGCAGGTCGACGTTGAAGCCGGCGGGCGACCGCCCTTCGGACACGGCATGATCGGCGAGAAGATCGACGAGGGCCTCGGTCTGCTCGATGGCGCGGTCGACGACCTCGTCCGGCGGGTTCGTCGACACCATGAGGTCCTGCAACCGCCGGAAGCTCTCGACGAAGCGACCGTAGTTCGGTCCGGCCTTGACCGGTTCGTAGACCGGGAAGCCACCGTGGTGCTCGTACTCGTCCCGGGGATCGGTCTGCTCGCTCATGCCTGTGCACGTTATCGGGCCGCAGGCCGCGGCGGACCGGTGCCCGGGCCTTTATGGTGACGAGGTGACCTTCGATCCAGAACTGTGGCGCCCGGTACCCGGGTTCGAGAACCTCACCGACATCACCTATCACCGGCACGTGACGCAGGGCACCGTCCGCATCGCGTTCGACCGTCCGGAGGTGCGCAACGCATTCCGTCCGCACACGGTCGACGAGCTCTTCCGCGCGTTCGACCATGCGCGGACCACCTCCGATGTCGGAGTCGTGCTGCTCACGGGAAACGGCCCGAGCCCGAAGGACGGCGGTTGGGCGTTCTGTTCGGGGGGCGATCAGCGCATCCGCGGCCGCAGCGGTTACCAGTACGCCAGCGGTGAGACCGCCGACACCGTCGACAAGGCACGCGCCGGCCGACTGCACATCCTCGAGGTCCAGCGGCTGATCCGATTCATGCCGAAGGTTGTGATCGCACTGGTCAACGGATGGGCCGCAGGCGGCGGCCACAGCCTGCACGTGACGTGCGACCTCACGCTCGCCTCACGGGAGCACGCCCGGTTCAAGCAGACCGACGCCGATGTGGGCAGCTTCGACGGTGGCTACGGCAGCGCCTATCTTGCGAAGATGGTGGGCCAGAAGTTCGCGCGGGAGATCTTCTTCCTCGGTGACACCTATACGGCCGAGGAGATGCACCACATGGGAGCGGTCAACAAGGTCGTCGATCACGACGACCTCGAGAACGTCGCACTGGAGTGGGCGCAGAAGATCAACGGCAAGTCGCCGCAAGCCCAGAGGATGCTGAAGTACGCCTTCAACCTGCAGGACGACGGGCTGGTGGGACAGCAGTTGTTCGCAGGTGAGGCCACGCGTCTGGCGTACATGACCGATGAGGCGATCGAAGGTCGCGATGCGTTCCTCGAAAAGCGTGACCCCGACTGGTCGCCCTATCCGCACTACTACTGATCCTCACGCGACGAACCGTGGTCCGCTTTCCCCGGAAGGGATGCGGACCACGGTTCGTCGCGTGGAGAACTGTGGGATCAGACGCAGTCGCGGCAGTACGCGTGATCGCCTACGACGCCGGCGCGACGGCTGTGGTGCTGGACCAGGAAACAACCCATGCAGGTGAATTCGTCGGACTGCTTCGGCAGTACCTGAACCGAGAGTTCCTCGGCCGACAGTGCAGAAAGGTCGGCTCCGGGAAGGACGAGGGTCTCGAGGATCTCTCCCTCGTCGGTGTCGGCGGCCACCGTGGGCTTCAGGTCCAGCTCGTCGAGGGCAGTGCCACCGCCACCCAGGATGTCGGTGGTGCGGGGAGCGTCGTAGTCGGTCGCCATGCAGATCTCCTCACTCGTTTTCGGCGGCATCGCGCAGTCGGAAATTCGGCTGCGACAGAGTCGCTGTGGCAGGGGCGGTGCTGTCATGGGCACCGTTGCCGTCAGTAATGTCCCAATGGGAGCTTCGTCAAACGCATATGTGGAGTTACGTTCAAGATCTGTGCTCTCGGGCACACTTGGGGTCATGAGCGACCGGCAGACCCCGCGCACCGCACACATACGCCCGGATGGTGTCTCCGACGCCACCGTGGAAGCGATGGGCAAACTCTCGGAGGCCTTCGAGATCGTCGAGCGGGCACGCGGCCACCTCTATGCCTTCCACCAGTTGATGGGCCGTGCCGACCTGTACGCCGGAGACGCCGAGGACCTGCTCCGCGAGGCCGGACACCCCGATATCGCCGAGCGGCTCGCCACCGGGATCGTCGGACGCAACATCGTCGAGGGCCGATGGACCTTCCAACTCGTCGAGGAGTTCGACGACGGCTACTGGTCGGATTTCCGGAACTTCGAGAAGCAGGTGCGCGACGAGCTCGTCGGCGGCCGGCGTCATCTCTTCGAAGCGGAGATGAAGGAGTCGCGGCGCACACACGGCCGGCGTCACCACGAAGCCCGCCCGCTCGAGGGGCAGTGACGTGGAAATTCTCAGCAGCCGCACCATCCTCCGACCGCGCGACTACGAGGCCACCCTCGACTTCTACGGCTCGACCCTCGGGCTGGCCGTCGCCCGCGAGTATCCCGCCGGAACCGTCTTCTTCGCGGGGCAGTCGCTCATCGAGATCGCTGCGCACGGCAGATCCGACGACAACGACGGGGTCTTCCACGGAGCGTTGTGGCTCCAGGTGCGGGATGTCTACGACGCAGAGGCCGAGCTGACCGTCAAGGGAGTTCGCATCGTCCGGGGCGCACAGCAGGAGCCCTGGGGACTGCACGAGTTGTGGATCGCCGATCCCGACGGGATTCCGATCGTGCTGGTCCAGATCCCCGAGGATCATCCCCTGCGCCGCGATCTCCGCTGAAGAACAGCGATACCCGGATCGAAGCGAGGTCGATCCCCCGGGCGCGGTGATCTTGCACACAAGCCCCACGGTCCGCTCTCGCCTCCGCTCATGGTCGGAGTCGGAAACCACCGCCGGAGTCCGTCGGTGAGGCGCAGAGTTCACAGTGCCGTCGCTGTACATTCACGTGCCCGCTACCCCACAATCGACAGACGTGACCGCAGAGTTCGTCGTGCTCCTGGTGGTGGTCGTCACTGCCCTCGCATTCGATTTCACCAATGGCTTCCACGACACCGGCAATGCCATGGCGACATCCATCGCCACCGGCGCCCTCAAACCCAAGACCGCGGTCACTTTGTCCGCGATTCTCAACCTCGTAGGCGCCTTCCTCTCCGTGGAAGTCGCGGCGACCGTCGCGAAGGGTGTCGTCGACCTCGACACCGTCGGTGGCAGCGATCTGTTGCTCATCGTCTTCGCAGGCCTGGTGGGCGCAATCCTCTGGAACATCGCGACCTGGCTGTTCGGGTTGCCGTCGAGTTCTTCGCACGCCCTGTTCGGCGGACTCGTCGGTGCGGCGCTGGCGTCCATCGGCGTCCAGGGCGTGGTGTGGGACGGAGTGCTGGGCAAGGTCCTGCTTCCCGCAGTGCTCGCGCCCGTCATCGCGGCTCTGGTGTCCACGGTGGGCATCTGGTCGATGCACCGTCTGACCCGCTCGGTCTCCACGGAGCACCGCGACCGGGGATTCCGGATGGGCCAGATCGGTACCGCGTCCCTGATGTCGCTCGCCCACGGCACCAACGACGCCCAGAAGACCATGGGCGTGATCTTCCTGGCCCTCGTGGCGCACGGGAGCATCACCGCCGAGACCGAGATGCCGTTCTGGGTCAAAGTGGCCTGTGCCGTCGCCATCGCTCTGGGGACCTACCTCGGCGGGTGGCGCATCATCCGTACCCTCGGCAAGGGTCTCGTCGAGATCGCCCCGCCGCAGGGTCTGGCCGCCGAGTCGTCGTCGGCTGCCATCATCCTCACCTCGAGCCATTTCGGTCTGCCGCTGTCGACCACGCATGTCGCCACGGGATCGATCCTGGGCACCGGACTGGGTACCAAGGGTGCCGAGGTGCGCTGGTCCGTGGCGCGGCGCATGGTGGTCGCGTGGCTGATCACCCTGCCGTGTGCCGCCGTCGTCGGAGCAGTCTGCTGGGCGATCGCCCATATGATCGGCGGCATGCCCGGTGTGCTCGTGGTCTTCGCCATCCTGTGTGCGCTGGCCCTGCTCATGTGGCTCCGCTCGCGCCGGCAGCCGGTCGACGCCTCCAATGTCACCGCCGACTGGGACGACTCGCGCGCCCCGGCGACGGAGACCTCCGGAACGGTCGTCGGGGAAGGACGCTCGTGAACCTGTTGACACACACCCTCGACTCGTTGTGGCAGGTCGTTCTCGTGGGCCTGCTCCTCGGCGCCGGTCTGCCCTCGCTCTTCGCCCTGGGGGTACGCGCGCTCGACACCGGTCGCGGCAGCGACGGCGCGCCGACTCCGACCGCCAAGTCCGCAGCCGTCCTGTGCTTCGCTGTCGTGGCATGCGCCGTCCTGGCAGGAATCCTCCTGCTGGCCGACGACTTCCTGGCCGGAACCTTCGGCATCGACCTCTTCTGATCGGGGTGACGGGTGGCTCTCCCGCCGTTTCTCGCTTCCATCGTCGAGTGGCTCCGCGCCGGCTACCCCGAAGGGGTACCGGAGCAGGACTACGTCCCGCTCTTCGCACTCCTCGCGCGGCGCCTGTCCGACGAGGAGGTCGCCCAGATCGCGGACACGCTCGTCGAGGACGGTGACCTCCCGATCACCCGTATCGACATAGCCGTCCTGATCAGCAAGATCACCAACAATATGCCGTCGTCCGACGATGTGGACCGTGTCCGCCGCCAGCTCGAGGCCGGCGGATGGGACACGACACAATTCGATCTGTGACCACACTCGAACTTCTTCCCGTCCCGGCCGGGGCAGCTGTTCGCACCGTCCTGCCCGCTCTGCACCGGATGCTGTGCGGCGACGGCCCGGCGCTGCTCCCCGTCCCGGCCGGGGACGACCGGGAGACCTTCCGGCTCTGCGACGCGCTGCGGCCCGGTGAGCCGGTCGCGGGAGGCGTCGGGCTGGTGGTCGCGACCTCCGGTACGACCGGGATCCCGAAGGGAGCGCAGCTGTCTCCGGACGCGCTGCGCGCGAGCGGTGACGCCACCCATTCCCGGCTGGGCGGAAGGGGCTCGTGGCTACTCGCACTGCCCGCCCACCACATCGCGGGGATGCAGGTGCTGCTGCGCAGCGTGCTCGCGGATACCGAACCCGTGGTCGTCGACGTGTCCGCCGGTTTCGATCCCGGCGACCTTCCCGCGGCGGTGGACGCCATGCCGGGACCGCGGCGGTACAGCTCGATGGTTCCCACTCAGCTGATCAAAGCCCTCGACCATCCCGACGCCACCGCAGCGCTCGCACGTCTCGACGCGATCCTGCTCGGCGGTGCCGCGACCCCGCTACCGGTTCTGGAACGAGCCCGTGCGGCCGGCATCACCGTCGTACGCACCTACGGCATGAGCGAGACGTGCGGCGGCTGTGTCTACGACGGCGTTCCGTTGGACGGCGTGCACATCCGCGTGGACGCCGACTCGCGAGTGTGGCTCGGGGGCACGACCCTCGCATCGGGCTATCGGGGTCTTCCCGACCATCCGGCCTTCGCCGAACCCGGTTGGTTCCGTACCGACGACGCGGGGATCCTCGAGGACGGGGTCCTGCGCATCCTGGGACGACTGGACGAGGCCATCTCGACCGGTGGACTCACGGTGGTTCCCCAGGTGGTCGAGACCGTCCTCGCCGAGCATCCGGGTGTGCGGGAGGTCGCGGTGGTCGGTCTGCCCGACGAACGACTCGGGCAGCGGGTAGCGGCGGTCGTGGTGCCCACGCCCGGCGCCGCGCCGACGCTGGAGGAATTGCGCACGCACGTCGAAGCCACGCTCGACGCGACCGCGGCACCTCGTGAACTGCGGCTCGTCGATGCGCTGCCCCTGCGCGGACCGGGCAAGGTGGACCGCCACACCCTGGTATCGCGCTTCTCCTGACGGGTGCGCGCCACTCGCCGCCCCGGCTCGAGTGCAAAGATCGGTTCATGGCAACGGCTGGTCAATGGATCGAAGGCGCTCGTCCGCGCACACTCCCCAACGCGATAGCGCCGGTCCTGGCAGGTACCGGTGCCGCCGCGGCGCTCGGAGAGGCCGTGTGGTGGAAGGCGCTGCTGGCACTCGTCGTGGCGCTCGGCCTGATCATCGGCGTGAACTTCGCCAACGACTATTCCGACGGTATCCGCGGTACCGACGACGAACGGGTCGGGCCGATGCGGCTGGTGGGTTCGGGAGCTGCGAGCCCGGGTGCGGTCGAACGGGCGGCCTTCGTGTGCTTCGGCATCGCGGCGGTCGCGGGTCTCGCGCTCGCGGTCACCACCGCATGGTGGCTCGTCCTCGTCGGTGCGCTCTGCATCGCCGGCGCCTGGTACTACACGGGCGGGAAGAATCCCTACGGCTACAGCGGTTTCGGGGAGATCGGCGTATTCGTGTTCTTCGGCCTCGTAGCGGTCCTGGGGACACAGTTCGTGCAGGCCGGCAGCGTCGACTGGGTGGGTCTGGCGTGTGCGGTCGCCGTCGGTTCGCTGTCGACGGCGGTGCTCGTGACGAACAACCTCCGCGACATCGCCACCGATGCGGAAACCGGCAAGCGGACCCTCGCGGTGAAGTTGGGTGATCCGAGGACCCGTACGCTCCACCTCGTCCTCGTCGTCGTGCCGTTCGTGATGTCGCTCCTGCTGGTCGCCGCGACGCCGTGGGCGCTCGCAGGCTTCCTCGCGGCTCCGTTCGCGATCCGGGCCCATCGGCCGGTGCGTGCCGGGGCACTCGGGCTCGCCCTGATCCCGGCGCTGAGCGATTCGGGCGTCGCGATGCTGGTGTGGGCGGTGGCCACCGCGCCCGCGCTGGCCTTCGGCTGACCTCGCGCGGGTTCGGCGGCGCACGCGATCAATCCCGGTCGGGTACGACCAGGCCGAGGACGAAGTTCACGATGGCGATGATGATGCCGCCCCACAGCGCCGGCCAGAAGCCGCTGATGGTGAGGCCGTACTCGGTGAAGCCGCTGAGCCAGGCGGTGAGCAGGAGCATCAGGGCGTTGACGACCAGCAGAAACAGCCCCAGAGTGAGGATCACCAGCGGCAGCGACAACATTTTCACGAGCGGTTTCACGAGGGCGTTCACGACGGTGAAGATGAGCGCGAGGACGACGAGGGTGATGATCCTGCGCGTCGTGTCGGTCGTGCCCGCCGGGTCCGTGAAATCGATTCCGTCGACGAGTTCGACCGCGAGCCACAACCCGACGGCGTTGATGATCAGCCGTAGTATCAGAGAAATCATGGTGCCACTGTGGCACATGTGAGCTGACCGCCGGAACGGTCGAAACGGACGCCGGTGGGGGCGCCCCTCCCCACTGGGAGTCGGCTCGATGAGGGTCGGTAGCGTCGACGGGCGTGCGTTCACGTCTTCTCCCTCTGGTCCTCTCCCTGACCGGCCTGCTCCTCGTGGTCACGGGCTCGATATCTGCTTGGCTCGACACTCCGGAGACGACGGTCGTCGCGGTTTCGGAAGAGACCGCCCCCTCGACGGAGGGAGTCGACGCGGCGCGCAGCAACCTTCAGCGAGCCGGACTGCCGTTGTCCGTGCTCGACGGCGGCGTCGGGCAACTCACCGAGGGAAGCACCCAGTTGAACGACGGTGCCCACCAGCTCTCGGACGGCCTCCGGCAGGCTCGCGAGGGCGGGGAGCAACTCGCTGCAGGGCTCGGGGAACTCGACGGCGGTGTAGACCTGCTGGGTGACGGTGCGCGCCAGGTCAGCGGCGGGGTCGACGAGGTCGTCGGGCGGCTCTCGGGTTTCGGTGAGATGCAGGGCGACGTGACCACCCGTCTCAGCGCCGTCGCCGATACGCTCGGCGTCTCGCCGGACCCGGTCTCGCGGAACGCGGCCGCACAGGTGCGCGAGCTCGTCGAGACGCTCGACACGCAAGGCCTCGGCCCGGACACCCTCGGCCAGCTCGCGCAGTTGCGGGAGGGAGCCCGGCAACTCGCCTACGAACTCACCGATCCGAATGCCCGATTCGTCGCCGGTATGGCGCAGGCCGCCGACGGGTCACAGCAGCTCCGGGACGGCCTCGTGCTTCTCGACGACGGCGGGCGGGCGCTGACGGACGGTACCGGACAACTCGTCGACGGTGTCGGGCCGGTGGCCGATGTGGTGGGAGGCATCGCAGACAACGTCCGCTCGGCCACCGAGGCGCTTCCTCGGACCGCGGCCGGTGCCGCCGAGGCTCAGCCCGACCCGGTGGTCGCGACGGCCGATCGGCAGTGGTGGCCGTATGCGGTGATCGCGATCGGCGCGATGCTGCTCGTCGCGGCGGTCGTTCTCCCGATCGCGGCGCCGGAGCAACCGTCCCGGCGTTCCCGCTCGGACGTCTGAGCGACCGAAAGGTCAGGCAGCGGTGTCGAGGTGCGTGTTCAGCCGCTGCCGAAGTTGCTCGCGCGGAATTCGGGCTTCGACGAGGGCGGTGGTCGACGGATCGTCGCTGCGCAACAGTCCGAGCAGGATGTGCTCGGCCCGGATGACGCGTTCGCGGCGCGCGATCGCCTCGCGGAGCGCGAGTTCGAGAGATTTCTTCGCTGCCCGGTCGAACGGAATATGTCCGAACCGGCTCGCGAGACCTCGCCGGCCTGCGCTTCCCCGGTCGAGTACCCCCTTGCCGAAGGTCGCTTCGAGACGGGCCCGGACCTCGTCGAGATCGATGCCGATCGCTTCGAGCGCCGCGGCGTCCTCGGCTCCGAACGGGGAGTCGTCGTCGGCGCGTGCGGCGCGCTCGGAGCGGAGAACGTCGACCGTGAGCCCGGCCTCTCCGAGCAGCGCCCGGAGCGGTTCGTCCGCAGCGATGGCCGCCCCGACGAGCAGGTGCGACGCCTCGATGCGGGGCTCGTGGACCCGGACGGCCTCCTGCTGCGCTGCAACGACGACGGATCGGGCATTGTCGGCGAATCGTTCGAACATGTCGATCACCTGCGCTTCCGGTTGTGTTTCTGGTGTACCGCCTGTCGGCTGACCCCGAGTTCGTCGGCGATGGCCTGCCAGGACCAGCCTCCTTCGCGAGCGTTGGCAACCTGAACCTCTTCGAGCCGTTCCAGCAGCCGACGCAGGGCGCGTACGGCTCGCAGGCCCACTGCGGGATCGGAACTCGCGGCAGCGGCGGCGAGGGTGGTGGCTTCACTCATACTGTCAATATAAATTGACACCGAAGGCGCGTCAACAAAAGTTGACACCCGAATTCGCGCGCCCCGCCCTATCGCGCCGTCACTTCACCAGGGCCCGCTCTACCAGGACCCGCTTTACCAGGACCCGCTTTACCAGGACCCGCTTTACCAGGACCCGCTTTACCAGGACCACTGCCCGGTGGCCGTGAACTTCTCGAGCCTCGCGAGGGGAGCGCCCAGATCCATGCCTTCCGCAGCGACCCACTCGTCGGAGAAGTAGGTGCCGGTGTAGCGCTCACCGCCGTCGCACAGCAGGGTGACGACGCTCCCCTCTCGACTGTCCGAGAGCATCTCCGCAATCAGCCCGAAGGCTCCCCACAGATTCGTGCCGGTGGACCCACCCACGCGACGTCCGAGCAGGGCACTCGCGTGGCGCATGGCGGCGATCGACGCCGCGTCGGGCACGCGGATCATCCGGTCGACGACTTCCGGCACGAAGGAGGGTTCGACGCGTGGCCGTCCGATCCCTTCGATGCGCGAGGGCATGCCCGTGGTGAAGTCCGCCGATCCCGTCTCGTAACCGCCGAAGAAGGCGGAATTCTCCGGATCGACGACCGCGAGGCGCGTGCGGTGCCGGCGATAACGGATGTACCTGCCGAGGGTCGCGCTCGTCCCGCCGGTCCCCGCTCCCACCACGATCCATTCGGGGACGGGATGACGCTCGAGCCGCATCTGCGAGTAGATGCTTTCGGCGATGTTGTTGTTTCCGCGCCAGTCGGTCACCCGCTCGGCATTGGTGAACTGGTCCAGGAAACAGCCACCGAGTTCGTCGGCGAGGCGCTGTGCCTCGCTGTAGATTTCCGGCGGGCGATCGACGTAGTGGCACCGGCCACCCTGCGCCTCGATGAGCGCGACCTTGGCCGGCGACGTACGGCGCGGCACCACGGCCACGAAATCGAGGCCGAGAAGCCGCGCGAAGTACGCCTCGCTCACGGCGGTGGAACCGGACGACGCCTCGATGATCGGTGTCCCCTCGCGGACCCACCCGTTGCACAGCGCGTAGAGGAACAGCGAGCGTGCCAGACGATGCTTGAGACTGCCTGTGACGTGCGTCGACTCGTCCTTCAGATACAGATCGATCTTCCAGTCGGCCGGCAGTGGGTAGCGCAGCAGGTGGGTGTCGGCACTGCGTTGAGCGTCGGCCTCGATGAGACGGACGGCGTCGTCGACCCAGCCCCGGGGTGCGCTGCGATCGACGACCGCGCCGGTGCCGGTCACCGACCGTTCTCGCCACGCATGCGGTTCTCGAGGTCGGCGCGTTCCGTGCGACGGCGCTCGTCCACCGCAGCGATGCCTTCGTTGACCCGGCGACGGAGGGAGGAGAACAGCACGAGCGAGAGGGGCAGCGCGATGAGCACCGCGAACAGAGCCGCGATGAGGAGGGGGATTTCTACACCGAATACGCGCGGAACATAGAGAATGAGCAGGGTGAGCACTACCACGAGAGCGAGGCGGGCCACCGAGTACAGCGCGACATCCTTGATCAGGGAGCCCGTCCCCGCCCGACGACCGGCTGCGGTCGCGCCTTCGCCGTGAGGAGTCGGAGTGCGCTGAGAGGAGGTGTTCGAGGGTTCGTTCCGGCGTTCATCGTTCACAAGTCCAGGTTAACCGGCCTCGGAGCGCGCGAAATCGCGGTCGATTCCCCGGAGTAGGACACTCGTCCGTTTTGTCTATTACCTCCGCTTTACCAACCGTAGACCGTTCGAGCAACCAGGGGTATCGGTGCCACCATGTGCATGGACATCCCGATCGAACAACTCGATCACCTCGAAAAACTCGATCACGACAACCGGGAGGACATTCGCAATGAGCGCACCCACTTTCAACGGCGCGAAGGAATCCCTGCTGACCCCGGGACAGGTGGCCGCCCTGTTCCACGTGGACCCCAAGACCGTCACCCGGTGGGCTCACGCAGGCCGGCTGGGCTCGCTGCGGACGCCCGGTGGCCACCGCCGATTCCGTGAGTCCGAGGTTCTCGCACTCCTCCGCTCGCTCACCACGGAGGCGACGCGCTGAATTCGAGGATCTGCATCTCCGGCGTGCATATGCGGGACCCCGGCCACCCGCCCCACGGAACCCACGTGCCGGATCCGGTTCCGCACACATAGAATGTGGACAATCCGGTCGCCGGTAGCCGTCGGCCGGAAGTGTACGGAAAGGGAACACCCACGTCCGGCACTGCCACGGCCAGGAGGTGCAACGTGCTCTATCTGTTGGCACTCATAGGTGCGGCGACCCTCGCCGTCCTGCTGTGGAAGGCGTACGGTCCCGCCTCGCGGCCTCCGACACGGGTGGTGGGACCGGACGACGACCCCGACTTCCTGTGGAAGGTCGATCGGGAGGTGCACCGTCGCCGCGGCGGCAGCGAGGGTCCGACGGATTCCGATCAGGAACGGGGCGACTGACCGCCCGGACGACGCTGGGATACCGCGAAGCCGTCGGCGATATCGGCGGCGAGACCGAGCAGCGCTCGGCGCGTTCCCGACTGCAAACGTTCCAATTCGATCTCGGCCCCCTCTTCGAGGTGAGGGTCGAAGGGTAGGACGTGCACGGCGCGGCAGCGCTGTGCGAAATGGCGCACCACGAGATCGAGATCGACTTTGCCCGACCGTGGACGTACCGCGTTGACCACGGCCACCGACCCCTCTACGAGTTCGCGATAACCGTGAGCGTCGAGCCAGTCGAGGGTCGCCGATGCGCTGCGGGCACCGTCCACCGAACCGGAGCTGATCACCACCAGCGTGTCGGTCTTCTCGAGGACCGCATTCATGGCCGAGTGCATGAGCCCGGTGCCGCAATCGGTGAGGACGATGCTGTAGAACCGCTCGAGCAGCGCCAGCGTGCGCTCGTAGTCGTCGGCGCTGAACGCCTCCGAGACAGCGGGGTCGGTGTCGGAGGCGAGCACCTCGAGACGATGCTCGTTCTGTGAGGTGTAGGCCCGGACGTCCGCATACGTCTCGAGCAGCGCTTCGTCCCGCAACAGTGTTCGTACGGTGGCCGGTGTCTGTCCGGCGACCTTCTGACTCAGCGTGCCGCGGTCCGGATTGGCGTCGACCGCCACGATCCGATCACCGCGCAGGTCGGCGAACGTCGAGCCGAGAGTGACCGTAGTGGTCGTCTTCCCCACTCCGCCCTTGAGGCTGAGCAGAGCGATCCGGTAGCAGCCGTGCAGCGGTGCACGCACCCGCTCGGCCAGTTCGTCCTTGCGCTGTTGCCGGGCGCTCTCTCCCATGTGGACGCGGCCGCCGGTTGCGCGGTAGACCACGCGCCGCCAGCCCTTTCTCGGTGGGGCCGCGATCGGGCGTACCAGTAGCGACGAGTCCAGCGCCGTCGCGTTCAACGAGTTCGCGTCGAGCCCCGACGAATCGATGCCGGCCGCATCCACCTGTTCTCCCCCCGCCGACTGTCATGGACGACGGCGCGACGATAGCAGTCTCAGTTGAGTCCGGCGTACGAGTGCAGGCCCGAGACGACCATGTTGATGATGAACAGGTTGAACAGCACCGTGACGAAACCGACGACGTTGATCCACGCCGCGCGGGTGTTCCGCCAACCGGAGGTCGCACGCGCGTGCAGATAGGCGGCGTAGACGACCCACGAGATGAACGAGACCGTCTCCTTCGGGTCCCAGCCCCAGAATCGTCCCCATGCGGCCTCGGCCCAGATGGCGCCGAGGATGATGCCTGCGCCGAACAGGGGGAAACCGATGATCGTGGTGCGGTAGGCGAGCCGGTCGAGGGTCTGGGCGTCGGGCAGTCGCTCGGCGATCGCCGCGAGCACACCGCTGCGTGCCTCGCCCTTCGGGAAGCGGATGCGCAGCAGGAACAGCACGCTCGCGACACCCGAGACGAGGAAGATGCCGCTGCCGACACTGATGATCGTCACGTGGATGGGCAGCCAGAAGGACCGGAGCGCGGGAACCACGGGGGCAGCGTCGGCATAGAGCACCGTCGCAGCGAGGAACATGAGGATCAGCACCGGCACCAGCAGGTACACCCACATGATCCGGTAGGCGGGCTTACGGAGGACGATCAACCCGAAGATCACCGCTGCGGTGCACGCCATCGAGACGAACTCGTACATGTTGCCGAGCGGGAAACGCTCGGTGGCCAGCCCGCGCAGCACGATCGAGGCGACCTGCAGTCCGGCGACCACGACGACGAGCGCGCGTCCCATGTTGCCGAGACGCTGCGACAGGCTGCGCTTCGGTGTCTGCTCGATCCTGCCCGGCCCGGCCGCGCGCTCCACGCTCGCAGGAGCCTGCTTGCCGGCGGCCACGAGTTCACGTTCGCGCTCCGCCACGACGTCGGCCCGGTAGGTCGCGTACTCGGCGATGAGCAGGACCAGAGCCAGCACGAGCACAGCGAAGGCCGACTCGAAAGCCCAGTCGCTGTACTGCGCGAGGGTGTCGTTCTCTGTCATCAGTTCTTCTTCTCCTGTGCCGCCTGGGCGGAGGGTGCATCATCGCCGAGAAGGCGCTCGACCAACCGGTCGAACTCGTCGCCCCATCCGGCCTGATCGGTTCGTGCGAGACCGCCGAGTTCTACTACGGTTCGTCGTTCGCCGTCGTTCACTGTACCGTCCGGGTACGCCCGCGCCCACACTCTGCGTCGTTTGACCAGCAGCGACACGAGCAGTCCGCCCATCATGAAGATCGCCGCGACGAGCACCCACTGCTGGGCCGGGTCGTGCGAGACCTGCAGGTTGACGAAATCGGTGGCCTTGTCGAACCGTACCTGCGTGCCGTCGGCGAGCGTCACGCTCTCCCCCGGCCGCAGATTGACGCGGTCCTGCTTCACCAGGCGGCCCTGGTTGATCAGCTCCTTGTTGAGCGAGAACAGGGACTGCGGGTTGCCGGTGTCGAGGCCGGAGTCGCCCTTGTAGACGTCGATCGCCACGGCCGGGTCGAGCATCGCCGGGAAGGTCGACGTCAGCAGCGTGCCGTGGAAGGACGCCGTCGGGGCGAACAGCCCCTCGATCGCGATCTGGTTCTTCCGGCGCTCGTCGGCGTCGGGGAACATCCCGCCGGGCGGGTCGAAACGCATCGCCCCGCTGCTGAGGAAGGTCGTCGCGTCGTCGGGTGCCCACTGCAGCGTCTCGGTGCGGGTCTCACCGTTGGGCCAGGTGACCGTGAACGTCGGGGCGTATCCGTGGCCCTGCAGGTAGACGCGGTCGCTGCCCACTCGCAGCGGATGGTTGACCTTCAGCTGCGTCTCGCGCCAGGTGTTCGTGACGAGGTCCTCGCCGTACTGGTATTCGATGTCGGAGGTGAACATCTCGGCCTGACCGTTGTCGAGATAGTCGGCTGCGAAGGTGTTCACCCGCACGCACAGGGGATTGAGGCCGGTCCCGTCCAGCGTGGTTCCGGCCCGGAACGAGTCGAACGAAGCCGGGGAGGTCGTGCAGAACTCCTCGCCGTTCGCGACCAGGATGCGCTGCCCCTCGTAGCCGAAGAGCTTGCCGACAGCGACGGCGACGAGCAGCCCGACCAGGGAGATGTGGAAGACGAGGTTGCCGGCCTCGCGCAGATAGCCCTTCTCCGCCGACAGGGTCAGCTCACCGTCGCGCCCCCGGGCGTCGCCCTCGCGCCGTACGACCTTCCATCCGCGCAGCTGCGCCTGGATGCGGTCGAGGGCCGCATCGGGGGTCTCGTCCACGGTGGTCTCCGCGTGATGCGGAAGACGCTTCAGGTTGCGGGGTGCGGCGACCGGCGGTGTCCGCAGAGCGCGCAGATGCTCGACACAGCGCGGCAGGATGCAGCCGACGAGCGAGATGAACAGCAGCACGTAGACGGCCGTGAACCAGAAGCTGCCGAAGACGTCGAACAGCTCGAACCGGTCCATGATGGGTCCGAGAGCCGGACGGGCCGCGATGTACTCGTCGACCTTCTGGGCGTTGAGGCTGCGTTGCGGCAGGAGCGCACCCGGGATCGCTGCGAGCGCGAGCAGGAACAGCAGGACCAGCGCGGTCCGCATCGAGGTCAGGCCGCGCCAGGTGTTGCGCACGAGAGCCATTGCACGTCCGACAGCGCTCTGCCGCGGCG
Source organism: Rhodococcus sp. NPDC047139 (assembly GCF_040643435.1). Classification (NCBI taxonomy): domain Bacteria; kingdom Bacillati; phylum Actinomycetota; class Actinomycetes; order Mycobacteriales; family Nocardiaceae; genus Rhodococcus; species Rhodococcus sp. NPDC047139. The sequence goes on along the minus strand of NZ_JBEYUH010000007.1, from coordinate 169,562 downwards.
GAGACGACGGCTGAGGTGCGGGAGTCGGGGTGTCTGTCGCGGTCATATGGGGAGAACCACTTCCGAGATGAACGAGTCCCGGACCCAGGACACGAACAGGTCCCACGCACCGGTGACGAGAGCGATACCGACGGCCATGAGCATCACGCCGCCGACGATTTGCACGGTACGCGCGTGCCTCCGCAACCAGCCGACCCCCCGCAGTGCGCGCGCCGAACCGAGCGCGAGCACGACGAACGGCAGGCCCAGACCGAGGCAGTACGCGACGATCAGCGCGACACCCCGAGCGGCGGTCGTACCCTCCGTACCGGCGGCGAGTGAGATCACCCCGGCAAGGGTCGGCCCGAGACAGGGGGTCCATCCGAGCGCGAACACCGCCCCGAGCAACGGCGCTCCTGCCAGGCTGGAGATGCGCCGCGGCGTCGGCCGCGTGTCGCGCTGCAAGGCCGGGATGAGACCGAGGAAGACCAGGCCCATGACGATGGTGATCACGCCACCGATACGCATGAGCAACTCGCGGTTGACGGCGAGCGCGGAGATCGCACCGAAGATCGAGGCTGTCGCCAGGACGAAGACCACCGTGAAACCCGCGACGAACAGCGCTGCGGCGCCCGCCACCCGGAGCCGCCCGTCGCTGCGGACGGTCGTCGTGCGGGCACCGGCCTGCTCGGCGGTGACCGCGGGAGCCTCCGCCCCGACGACTCCTGCGAGATAGGACAGATAGCCGGGCACGAGCGGGACGACACAGGGGGAAGCGAAGGAGACGAGGCCAGCCAGCAGGCACGCGCCCATGGCCAGCAGCAACGGGCCCGACAGAGCCGCGTTCTGGAAGGTCTCCCCCACTCCCGACGCAAGGATCACGATTACCGCTCCGAATCCGGCTCTGCCGCGACGCGCTCGACGACCGGTTGCAGGTCTTCGGCGAGCAACTCGGTCAGGTACACCGCGGCGACGCGATGCTCACGGTCGAGGACGACCGTCGTGGGCACCACCGAGGTGGGGTAGTTCCGTCCGAGGGCGAGCAGGGAACGCATCGGCGGGTCGTAGATCGACGGGTAGCCGATCTGCTGGTCGGTCACGAAGTCCTGCGCCTTGTCGCGCTGGTTGTCGCGGACGTTGATACCCAGGAACGCCACCCCGAGATCCTTGGTGGCCTCGTAGACCTGCTCGAGGTCGTCGGCCTCGCTGCGGCAAGGTGCGCACCACTGGCCCCAGACGTTGAGGACGACCACCTGTCCCTCGAAATCGTCGAGGGAGATGGTTTCACCCTCGTTCATGAGGTCCTCACCGGACAGTTCACCGAGGGTGCCGCGTTCGGCCGGCGGGTCGTAGAAGATCCGGGTCTGGCCACCGGGAGAGACGAAGTCGAAGGTGCCGCCGGTGGCGACGGCGTCGTCTCCGGTGGCACAGGAGGTGAGAAGGACGGCGCCGAGTATCGCAGCAGCCGCCGTTCGGAATGCCTTTCTCATGCGCCGTGAACGTTCGGGTCGGAGGCACCGGCCGGCTCGGAGTACACCAGGTCGACCAGGGTGTCGCCTTGGTAGACCAGCGAGGTCAACGACGCGAGGCTGCACTGGCGGCGGCGCGGATCGTGCCACAGGCGCTCGCCCTCGAGGAATCGGCGCAGTGTCCACACCGGAAGTTGATGGCTCACGCACACCGCTTCCCGCCCCACCGCGGCCACACGGGCGGCGTTCACGGCGGCGAGCATTCGGTGGGCGATCTGGAGGTAGGGCTCGCCCCACGAGGGGGTGAACGGATCGCGCAGCTTCCACCAGTGCCGCGGGCGGCTGAGCGCACCGTCGCCGACAGAGACCTTCAGGCCCTCGAAGTCGTTGGCGGCTTCGATGAGGTTGTCGTCGGTACGGATCTGCAATCCGTGCTTCTCGGCGATCGGAGCAGCCGTCTGCTGCGCCCGCTCGAGCGGAGACGCGACCACGTGGGCGATGTCGTGATCTGCGAGCGACGCCGCGACCGCTCGTGCCTGTGCTTCGCCGGTCACCGACAACCGGAAACCGGGCAGGCGACCGTAGAGGATTCCGGAGGGATTGTGCACCTCTCCGTGGCGTAGCACGTGCACGATCGTGCGGGTCTCGGACGGGGCGGCGTCGGTCACGTCGGTGTTCCTCGAGGGTGTGGGAGGGCGGGCTCGTCTGGTCGGGAGGGGTACGGCTACTGCGCGCTCGCCGCGGCGGCCGCGCGCGCGGCATGCGGCAGTGCATCGGCGATCCGCGAGAGGGCGTCGTCGTCGAGCGCGGACGAGACGAACCATGTCTCGAAGGCGCTCGGGGGTGCGTAGACACCGCGCTCGAGCAGGGCGTGGAAGAAGGCGGGGAAGCGCCAGGTCTGCGCGGCCTTGGCCTGCTCGTAATTCGTCACCGGCTCCTCGGTGAAGAACACGCTGAACATCGTGCCGGCGTACTGGACGCGGTGCGGCACCCCTTCTGCGGCGAGCGCGTCACCGAGCAGGCGGCCGAGAGTCTCGGCGTTGCGGTCCAGCGCTGCGTAGACGTCGGCGTCCGCGGCACGGAGGTTCGCGAGGCCGGCGGCGACGGCGACCGGGTTACCGGACAGGGTTCCGGCCTGGTAGACGGGACCGCTCGGGGCCAGGTGGGCCATCACGTCGGCGCGACCGCCGAAGGCAGCGGCAGGAAGGCCACCGCTCATGACCTTGCCGAAGGTCATCAGGTCGCCGGCGACCCCGTCGATGCCGTACCAGCCGGTCGCGCTCGCGCGGAAGCCGGTCATCACCTCGTCCATGATCAACAACGCGCCGTGCTCACGGGTGAGCTCGCGCAGCCCCTCGTTGAAACCGGGCACGGGCGGCACGGTGCCCATGTTGCCGGCAGCAGCCTCCGTGATCACCGCCGCGATCTCGCCGGGGTTCGCCTCGAAGACGGCACGCACGGCGGCGAGGTCGTTGTAGGGAACGACGACGGTGTCACCTGCCTGCGCGCCCGTGACGCCGGGCGAGGTGGGCAGACCGAAGGTCGCAAGGCCGGAACCGGCTTCGGCGAGCAGGGCGTCCACGTGACCGTGATAACAGCCTGCGAACTTCACGATCTTCGAGCGACCGGTGAATCCGCGCGCGAGCCGTACCGCACTCATCGTCGCCTCGGTCCCGGAGTTGACCAGACGGACCTGCTCCACGGGAGCGATGCGCGCGACGATCTCCTCGGCGAGCTCGACCTCGCCCTCGGTGGGGGCACCGAAGGACAGGCCGGCCGTAGCGGTGGATCGGACGGCCTCCACGACGGCGGGATGAGCGTGTCCGAGAATCATCGGGCCCCAAGAACACACCAGGTCGACGTAGGTATTTCCGTCGACATCGGTCAGCAGCGGACCGGCTCCCGAGGCGAAGAACGGCGGGTTGCCACCGACCGATCCGAATGCGCGAACCGGCGAGTTGACACCCCCGGGTGTCACCTTCGATGCCCGGTGGAAGAGTGCGGCGGAGCGGGTGTCGCGGGTGGACGAAGCATCGGGGGTCGCAGTCACGACTTCCAGTGTCCGTAGTTTCGCGAGATTTGCCAAAAATCCGCCTCACCAAACCTGGTGTGTCATTTCTCCCGTACCAGGAAAATCGGGCGCCGCGAGTGACTTCGCGCACCTATCGTCTTCAGCATGCCGACCACAGCTGAACACCTCCGCAGAGCCCTCGACGGCGCGTGGCACGAAGCCCGCGAACGCGCGCGCACCGACCTCGCGCACGAGAAGTTCGCACCGCACTACACCCCCGAGATCGACAAGGCCCGGGCCATCACACTCGAGCAGATGCGCCTACTCGCCGATCACGGCTATGCCGCCTCCGGCTTCTCCGTCGAGTCGGGCGGCACCGGTGATGCGGGCGGCGCGGTCGCGTCGATCGAGATGCTCGCGATGTCCGATCTGTCGCTCATGGTCAAGGCCGGGGTGCAGTGGGGGTTGTTCGGCGGCGCCATCGAGAACCTCGGCACCGAGCGCCACCACAAGAAGTACGTCGAACGGCTCATCGATCTCGATGTGCTCGGCTGCTTCGCGATGACCGAGACGGGGCACGGCAGCGACGTGCAGTCGCTCGAAACCACGGCGACCTACGATCCCGACACGCAGGAGTTCGTGATCCACTCCCCCACGCCGTCGTCCCGGAAGGACTACATCGGCGGTGCGGCGCAGCACGCCCGGTTCGCGGCGGTCTTCGCCCAGCTCGTCACGAAGGGCGAGACCCACGGGGTGCACTGTTTCGTCGTGCCGATCCGCGACGACGCCGGAAACGACCTGCCGGGAGTGACGACCTCGGACTGCGGATACAAGGGCGGTCTGCCCGGCGTCGACAACGGCCGCATCGTGTTCGACCAGGTGCGCGTTCCGCGCGAGAACCTGCTCAACAAGTACGCGGACGTCGAACCGGACGGCACCTACGTCTCCGGCATCGACAGCCCGAGCCGACGGTTCTTCACCATGCTGGGCACGCTGGTCCGTGGCCGGGTGACCGTCGGTGGATCGGCCGGTGCCGCCGCGCGGGTCGCCTTGACGATCGCCACCCGCTACGCCGAGAAGCGCCGCCAGTTCGACGCGCCCGGCCGCGACGAGGAGGTGCCGATCATGGACTATCTCGTCCACCAGCGTCGCCTGCTGCCGCTGATCGCCCGCTCGTACGCGCTCGGTTTCGCCCAGAACGAGCTGCTCACCACGATGCACCGGCTGCAGTCGATGTCGCTGGAGGATCTCGATCCGCAGGAGCAGCGCGAACTCGAGGGACGTGCGGCCGGTCTGAAAGTGGCCAATACGTGGCATGCCTCGCGAGCGATCCAGGAATGCCGCGAGGCCTGCGGCGGTGCCGGTTACATGGCCGAGAACCGGCTGACGGCGCTCCGCGCCGACGTGGACGTGTTCACCACCTTCGAGGGGGACAATCACGTCCTGACCCAGCTGGTCGCGAAGGAACTTCTCACCTCGTACGCCGACGAGGTGCAGGGCATGAGCCCGGTCGAGTGGATGCGTTTCGCCGCCACCACGATCTCCGACATCGTCAAGAAGCGCACCGCGGCGCAGCAGATCATCCAGACGATCGTCGACACGCGCCAGGACAACGAGGAGGACGGCAGCCTCTTCAACCGCGGCACGCAGGTGGCGATGTTCGAGGACCGCGAACAGTACCTGCTGTCCACGGCAGCGCGTCGTCTCCAGGCCGCCATGAAACGGGAGGACAATCCGTTCGACGCCTTCAACTTCGTGCAGGATCACGTTCTGCACGCGGCCCGGGCGCACATCGATCGGGTCGTGCTCGAGGCGTTCGTCGCGGCGATCGAGGACTGCACGGACGAGACCGCCCGCGATCTGCTCACGGAATTGTGCGATCTCTACGCGCTGACGATCATCGACGAGGACAAGGCGTGGTTCATGGAGCACCGCCTGCTCTCGGTCGAACGCGCCAAGGCGGTTCTTCGCGGCATCAACGAACGGTGCCGCTCCCTGCGTCCGCACGCACTCACGCTCGTGGAGGGGCTGGGTGTGCCCGAGTACCTGCTCGGTGCCGCCATGCTCGAACGCGAGGGTGCGGTGGTTCCGCCTCAGGACGTCGCGGTCTGACCGGAGTCGCCGACGAGCTCCTCGAGCCGTGCTCGAAGCTCGTCGGCGTCCTTCGCCCACGCGCGCACGAACACACCCCCCTTCAACCGCAACCCGACGGCGGTGCGGCGACGCGGCACATCGGACAGCTCTCCGAGACTGCGGGCGGTTTCCCAGCGTTGGGGTTCCCGTCCGTCGTCCGGCGGGGGCAGCACCGCTTCGATCTCGGCGACCGGCAACTCCTCCGTGCCCTGCCGCAGGGTGGTGGGTGTCAGTTCGACGCTGACGTGCCGGCGGGCCGCCACGACCGTGACGTACGAGAAACCGGCCAGGACGACCGCGAGGATCGGGAGCGCGAGCCAGTGCACGACGGGTCCGGTGACGAGTTCGACGACGAGCGCCACCATGCAGAACGCCGGGCCGAGGGCTACAGCTCCCCATCGCGCTCCGGGTTCGTGGAACAGCGGTCCGGCACCACCGGTCGCGTCGGACCCGGGTCGAGCGGTCAAGCGGCGAACGCGCCGGGGATCACCAGCAGCACCGTGGTCAGCAGGCCGAGGACGGCGATGAGAGTGATCAGCACCAATTCGCGACGGCGCCCATAGGGCCGCGGTTCCACCTGCATGACGTCCTTCTCGCTCGGAGGAAGGGCCGTAAGGCCCCCGGATGGTGAGCCCACCGTACTATTCCCTCGCGCGCAATGAAACCGAGTGGTCCGTCTACTCTTCCGGCAGCCGCAGGAAGAAGCGGTTCGCCTCCCGCCGATGCATGAGCACGATCGCGCCGACTGTCGCGACGGCTTGCAAAATGCCCACCACACCGAGTATCCACCCGGCGCCGCCCTCCCCGACGCCCACGCCGAAGACGGTGGGCAGAGTCGACAGGGACATGAACACGCCGAGCAGGGTCAGCAGCATCCGGGCCCAGTTCTTGGCCTTCAAAAGCTGCCTGACCACCAGATACAGCAGACCGACGAAGGCAAGACCGACGGCTGCGGTCAGCGCGACGAGCATCGGGACCGCCGATTCGAGCTGCTGTGTGGTGACGCCTTCGAGTGCCTGCTCCTCGGCCATCGTGGTCATGAGCTCGAGCAGTTCGTCGCGTCGGCTCAGCAGGTCGACGAGACTTGCCGCCAAACTCACGACGGCGAGGGCGAGTACGCCACACCACAATTGATAGGCCGTCGTGACGTCTCCGGGGACGGGGCGATTCGTGGCCGGACCGGGTCCGGCGGGCGGTGCCGGGAAACTCATGACAGCCGCCCCGCGACCTCGGCGGCCCAGTAGGTGAGCACGATGTCCGCACCGGCGCGCCGGATACCGACGAGCGATTCGAGGATCGCCGCGTCGCGGTCGATCCAGCCCTTCTGCGCAGCCGCGGTGATCATCGAGTACTCCCCCGAGATCTGGTAGGCGGCCACCGGCACGGGCGAGCGGTCGGCAACCTCGCGCAACACGTCGAGATACGACATCGCAGGTTTGACCATCACCATGTCGGCGCCTTCGGCGAGGTCGAGATCCACCTCGTGCAGCGACTCCCGGCGGTTGGCCGGGTCCTGCTGGTAGGTACGACGGTCACCCTCGAGGGACGAACCCACCGCTTCCCGGAAGGGGCCGTAGAACGCCGAGGCGTACTTGGCGGAGTAGGCGAGCTGACCGACCTCGGTGTGTCCCGCCTCGTCGAGGGCGGCACGGATGAATCCGATCTGTCCGTCCATCATTCCGCTCGGACCGAGCAGATGGGCTCCGGCCTCGGCCTGGGCGACGGCCATCTCCGCGTAACGCTCGAGGGTCGCGTCGTTGTCGACGACGCCGGAATCGGTGAGTACACCGCAATGCCCGTGATCGGTGAACTCGTCGAGACAGGTGTCGGCCATCAGGACCGTCGAGTCGCCGAGTTCGCTGCGCAGCGAGCGCAGTGCGCGGTTGAGTACGCCCTCCGGATCCGTCGCGGCGGTGCCGGCCGCGTCCTTGTCCTCCGGGCTGGGCACACCGAAGATCATCAGTCCGCCGACACCGGCGGATACGGCCTCGGCCGCAGCTTTACGCAACGAGTCGGCGGTGTGCTGGTACACCCCGGGCATCGAGGCGATCTCACGTGGTTCGTCGATCCCGTCGGCGACGAACATCGGAAGCACGAGGTGACGTGGTTCGAGGGAGGTTTCTGCCACGAGCCGCCGGATCGCTGGGGTACGGCGGAGCCGGCGGGGTCGGATGTCGGGGAACACGGTGAGAACACCTTCCATACAGGTCGTGCGCGGTTCCGGTAGTGGCGACTACCGGAACCGCGCACGAGTGGTCGAGAACATCAGCGGCGGGCGCGGGACTTCTTCCGCGGAGGGGGCAGCGCTCCCTCGGCCCGGAGCCGGGCCGCGTGCTCGGCGAGCGCATCGACCAGTGGCCCTATCTGCGCGGTCTCGGGCTGCACATCCACCCGCAGGCCGAACTCGATCGCAGTCTCGGCCGTCTTCGGGCCGATGCAGGCCACGATCGTGCGAGCGTGCGGCTTGCCGGCGATACCCACGAGGTTGCGGACGGTCGACGACGACGTGAAGCACACCGCGTCGAAACCGCCGGTCTTGATCATCTCGCGGGTCGCGGCCGGCGGCGGAGCAGCACGGACGGTGCGGTAGGCGGTGACGTCGTCGATCTCCCAGCCGCGCTCGCGCAGGCCCTCGGCGAGTGTCTCGGTGGCGATGTCCGCGCGGGGCAGCAGCACCCGGTTGACCGGATCGAAGACGTCGTCGTACGGCGCGAATTCCGCGAGCAGACCGAGGCTGGACTGTTCACCACTCGGAACGAGCTCGGGGATGATCCCGAGCGAGCGCACCTTGTCGGCGGTCGCCTCACCCACGCAGGCGATCTTGACGCCCGAGAATGCCCGTGCGTCGAGACCGAAAGCCTCGAACTTCTCCCAGACCGCACGCACGGCGTTGGTCGAGGTGAACACGACCCACTGGTAGCGACCGTCGACCAGACCCTTGACCGCACGCTCCATCTGAGCCGGGCTGCGCGGCGGCTCGACGGCGATCGTCGGCACCTCCATGGGGATGGCACCGTGGGTGATGAGCCGCTCGCTCATCTCCCCTGCCTGATCCTTGGTGCGGGGCACGAGCACTGTCCAGCCGTACAGTGCGCGCGACTCCCACCACGACATCTTGTTCCGGTTCGAGACCACCTTGCCCACCGTGACGACGAGCGGCCCCACCAGTTCGGAGCCCGCGTCGTTGAGGGTTGCGAGCGTCGCCTCGACGGTGCGCTGCTGACGCGTGGTGCCGCGCACGGTGATCGCCGCGGGTGTCTGCGGCGCGAGCCCGTGTTCGACCAGCGCACTGGCGGTCTCGGCGAGATGGCCGGAGGTCGCGTGGAGAACGAGGGGGCCGGGGGCGGCGGCGAGCGCGGCCCAGTCGACCTCACCGCGCACGTCGACCTCGGTGTGGCACGAGCCCAGCGCCATGCCGGCGTAGCTCGGCACCGACGATCCGGCAGGCAGACCCGGGAGGACCTCGAAGACCACCTGCGTGCGGGCGACGGCGTTGACCTCGGCGATCACCGAATCGGTCGTGAGGGGGTCGCCGGCTACCAGGCGCACTACGTCGCGCCCGGCCTTCGCTTCTGCGACAAGCGTTTTGGCGACCTCGGCGGGCTCACCGAGGGCGGGACGGACCTCGGCCACCGGCTCACCGGTCTCCGGATCGGTGCCGTGATCGACACCCACGAGGGCCACGACGCCCTTGTCGACATCGGGGTCGGTGAAGGCGATCGTGGCGCCCGCCAGCACGTCGCGCGCGCGCACGGTGAGCAGCGCAGGATCTCCCGGACCCGATCCCACGAACAGGATGCGTCCGGGGTTGTGCTTACGGACTCGGCTCATCGGTCATTCTCCAGTGCGGTCAAATCAGGGGTAAGGGCAAATCGGGTGTTGGTCACGGCTGCGTCAATCATCGGCAGGGCCGGTCTCGGGAACGACTCCGTGCTCGACCATGAGCTCGCGCGCGCCGAGTTCGAGCAGTTCGCGGGCGATCCGGCGGCCGAGCTCCTCGGCCCGTTCCGGCGCCCCCACCGCGCTCGCTCGCAGCACATCCGATCCGTCCAGGGCGGCGGCGCAACCACGCACCGACAATTCCTCGATCACGCGGCCGTCGTCGTCGAGCGATTCGACGACCTCGGCGATCGCACCGACCGGTGCGGTGCATCCGGCTTCGAGTTCGGCGAGCAGCGAGCGCTCCGCGATCACCGCCGCGCGGCTCGGCGCATGGTCGAGCCCCGCGAGCAGCTCGATCATCTCGGGATCGTCCGCGCGGCACTCTACGGCGAGCGCCCCCTGCGAGGGCGCCGGAAGCATCTGCACCGGTTCGAGGGACTCGGTGACCCGGTCCAAGCGGCCGATCCTCGACAGGCCCGCGCGAGCGATGACGATGGCGTCGAGTTCCCCGGAGTCGACCTTGCCGATGCGGGTGTCGATGTTGCCGCGCAGCGGTTCGATCTGCAGTCCGAGTCCGAGGGCTGCGAGCTGGGCCCGACGCCGCGGCGCGGAGGTGCCGACCTTCGATCCGGGCGGCAGTTCCCCGAGCACGAGTCCGTCGCGGGCGACGAGGGCATCGCGCGGATCCTCCCGCTCGGGGACGGCCGCGATGACCAGGCGCGGATCCTGGAAGGTGGGCAGATCCTTGTAGGAATGCACGGCGACGTCGACCTCACCGGCGAGCAAGGCTTCCCGCAACTCGGCGGTGAACACCCCGACACCGATGCGCTGCACGGGGCCGGGAGTGACGTCGCCCTTGGTGGTGATGATCACGAGCTCGGCCGGACGACCGGCGGCGACGAGTGCGTCGCGCACGGTGCCGGCCTGCGTTGTGGCGAGAACGCTGCCGCGGGTACCGATCCGCAGGGGACGATCCTGCCGAGCAGCATCGTCGCGGGTAACCGATGCGGCCTCGGTGCTCATGCGGTGCCGTCCTTTCGTGAAGCCTGAAGTTCGGTGGTCACAGCGGGGTCCAGTGCGGCGGACAGATCCGCCGCCAGGGTGGGATCTGTCAGCGAGGTCAGTTCCTTGGTGGGCGTCGCGACGGCCTCGGCCGAGCCCGGACTGAGTTCGAACAGCTCCCGCAGTGCCTCGGCGTACTGGTCGCCGCCCGGCGTCGACGCGAGTTGCTTGATCCGCACCGTCGGTGCGTGGAGCAGCTTGTCGACCACCCGCCGGACCGTACGGGCGACCTCGCCTCGCTGGCCGTCGTCGAGATCGGGCAGTCGCGACTCGAGCCGCATGAGTTCGGCCTCGACGACCTCGGCGGCGCGCTGGCGCAGCGCCGTGACGGTGGGGGTGACCTCCGCGAGGCGCTGCGCGGCGAGGTATTCCGCCAACTCGGCGGCGACGATCTTGCGCGCGGCCTCCGCATCGGATGCCGCGGCGCCGGCCGACGGATCGCGCTGCAACGACTCCATGTCGAAGACCTGCGCGCCGGGAAGACCCGCCACGGCGGGATCGACGTCACGGGGCAGACCGAGATCGCAGATCGCGAGGGGACGTTCGCCGCGGCCGGGCTGCGCGAGCGCGCGGTGCGCGTCGGCCAGCGTGACGACCGTCCCCACTGCACCGGTGCAGGTGACGGCGACGTCGGCACGGCCCAGCGCGGTCGCGAGATCGTCGAACCCGACGACGTCCGCGTCCACTCCGGCAGCGCGCGCGGTCTCGGCGAGTCGCTCGGCGCGATCGCGGGTGCGGTTGGCGACGACGATGGAGCCGACCTCCGCCCTGGTGAGATGTGCGACGGCGAGACCGCCCATGGCTCCCGCCCCGATGACGGCGGCGGTACGGCCGCGGAGCCCGCCGTCGCCGAGGAATTTCGCGGCCTTGTCGAGCGCGACCGACACGACGGAGGCACCGGCGGCGTCGATGCCGGTCTCGGAATGAACCCGCTTGCCGACGCGCAGCGCCTGCTGAGCGAGTTCGTGCAGGGTGCGGCCGGCGGCCTGCTGGGCGTCGGCGGCGGCATAGGCCGTGCGAATCTGACCGAGGATCTGCTGCTCACCCACGACCATCGAGTCGAGACCGCTCGCGACGGAGAACAGATGCTCGGCGGCCGCCTCGCTGTAGCGGACGTAGGCATGCTTGTGCAGTTCGGTGACATGTAGACCGGAGTGCTCGGCGAGCAGTTCGCTCACTGCGGCCAGCGCACCGTGGAAGGCATCCACGACCGCATAGATCTCCACCCGGTTGCAGGTGGAGACGATCATCGCTTCGGAGATCTTGTCCGACGCCAGCATCTTGTCGGTCAGCTTGGGGCGGTCGGTGTCCGTGACCGCCACTTTCTCGAGCACCGGGACCGGTGCGCTCCTATGCGATATCCCGACGAGGAGAACACTCACGGCGCGATCACCGATCCGTTTCTGGTCGCGGCCGAGCCCATAGGACCCGCCTTTCCTGTTGTGGTACGCCGAGCAGAGCTTCTGGTGGAGACCCGTGAGATACCGGCAGGGCGTACCTCACCGGCTGCGGGGCGAACATCTGTGCTCGCGGCAGGGGCGGTCTCGTCGTGGCGCGTGCTGTTGAACGACAGGACCTGCATCTCCACCGACAGGTCGACGCGGCGGACCTCGACGTGTTCGGGCACATCGAGTTCGACGGGCGCGAAACTGAGGATGCTGCGCACTCCGGCGAGGACGAGCCGATCGCACACTTGCTGCGCCACCTCGTCGGGGGTGGTCACGACACCGATCGTCGCGCCGAGTTCGCGTGCGACGGCCTCGAGACCGTCGACATGGCGTACCACGAGATCGCCGACCTGCGTGCCGACGACGGCCGGGTCCGAGTCGAACAGTCCGGCCATGGTGAAACCGCGACGGTCGAAACCCGGATAGCGGGCGAGGGCGCGGCCGAGACTGCCCACTCCGACGAGCACGACACGGTGACCCCGGTCGAGCCCGAGGGCCGCTTCGATACGGGACTGAAGGCGCAGGACGTCGTAGCCGACCCCACGCACTCCGTTGGGCCCGAGGAAGGACAGATCCTTGCGCAGCTTGGCGGAACCGACTCCCGCCGCCGCCGCGAGTTCCTCACTGGAGACGATGAGCGTGCCGGCTTCCGCCAAGGCACCGAGGACCCGGAGATAGGTCGCGAGACGCGTCACAGTAGCCTGTGGGATATCGCGGACCGGAGGGGTGGGAGTGGCACCCTCGCCGGACCCGGCTGTGCCGCGAGCGTCCTCGCCCTGCGGTGGGTGCAACTGCGTCACGGTACGTGGCTCCTCGTCCGGCCGGTGGACACACGCCTGGCCTCACGGTGATCCGGGAAAATCGTTCACACCACGGTAACCGCTTGTGAAGCCATGCACAAAGTTGCTCGATCGGCCCCGAATGTGCTTCCCACCTGCTGTACGAGGACGACGCGGGGGCTCAGCGAGCGAGATCGGCACGCAGGCGCGGCTCGTCGACCTCCCAGTAGCTGTGCTCGCGGCCGTCGAGAAGAACGACGGGCAGACGGTCTCCGAATTCGGCCCTCAGGTCGGGATCGGTTGCGGCAGCGATATCGACATCGATGCAGGTGACCTCGACCCCGAGCTCCTCTCCGAGAGCCTCGAGCTGTTCGCGCGCGGGGCCGCACGCGCCGCATCCCGCGCGGACGAGAAGCGTCAGATGATGGCCGCTCACGGACCCGGTCGCTGCCGAAGAAGGTAACCCGTTCATGCCTCCACTGTGCGGCACGAGCTGTCGAGATGAACGTCACACCCGGTGGAGGCGGCGACGACCTGCCCGTGACGAGCTGCTTCGCGGGCTAGGCTTGGCCCGGGCCGACCGCGAACGCGGCGGGCACGGCCATGCACGTTTCGAAGCCCCGACCGTTACGACACCGGAGGTGCGAGTGCCAGGACGTTCGTTTCCCTACGGCTGGGGCATGGGTGAGACATGGGCGCGCATCATCCGCCCCGGACGTCGGCTCTTCTCTCGCAAGTTCGGGCCGAGCGAGGAAGAGGTACGCGCCAACCTCGCAGGCGAGGCGAGCGCCGACGCGGCTCTCGCGTTGCAGGAATCCCGGGTCGAGCCCGAGCCCTCTCCCGCCACCCCGCCCGTTCCGCACGACCTGACCGCGGCGGCCTTCTTCGACGTCGACAACACGATGGTGCAGGGCGCATCGATCATTCACTTCGCCCGTGGTCTCGTCGCACGGAACTACTTCGATAAATCCGACCTGTTCGAGTTCGCATGGCAGCAGGTCAAGTTCCGTCTCACCGGCAAAGAGAATCTGAACGACGTGGCAAGCGGCCGCGACAAGGCCCTGTCGTTCGTACAGGGCAGGTCCACCGAGGAACTGCGCCGTCTCGGCGAAGAGATCTACGACGACATCATCGCCGACAAGATCTGGCCCGGTACCCGCGCGCTGGCACAGATGCACCTCGACGCAGGCCAGCAAGTGTGGCTCGTCACCGCCACACCGGTCGAGCTGGCCGATGTCATCGCCGAACGTCTCGGGCTCACGGGTGCGCTGGGGACTGTCGCGGAGTCGGAGAACGGTCGGTTCACGGGCCGGCTGGTCGGCGACATCCTGCACGGTCTGGGCAAAGCGCATGCGGTCCGCGCCCTGGCCATCCGCGAGGGTTTGAACCTGAAGCGGTGCACTGCTTATTCCGACAGTCACAACGACGTGCCCATGCTCTCGGTGGTGGGCACGGCAGTTGCGATCAATCCGGATCCGGATCTGCGGCAGGTCGCGCGCACCCGGGGGTGGGAGATCCGTGATTTCCGGACCGCGCGCAAGGCCGCGAAGGTCGGGGTGCCGACCGCGCTCGGACTCGGAGCGGCCGGGGGCGCGGTCGCGGTCCTCGTGGGTCGCCGCCGAGATCGCGCGGCCTGACCGCACGGCGGTGACTTTCACCGCGTTCACTTCACACGGTGCCGACGACACCGCCGCACCACAGGCCGGGGTTCGGACTCAGCCGAGGAATACGTTGCGGCGCCGCGTGAGGAGTTTGTAGAGCGTCTGCTGGATCGTCTCGCGCACGTGGTCGGTGACCTCGAACAACACCATCGGGTCCTCGGCCGACGCTTCGTCGTAGACGTCGGTGACGATCGGTGTGCCGAACTCGATGTACCACTTCGACGGAAGCGGTACGACCCCGAGTGGACCGAATGCCGGGAAGAGCGGGGTGATCGGGAAGTACGGCAGACCGAGCAGGCGCGCGAGCGAGCTGAGATCGGCGATGTTCGGATAGATCTCCTCGGATCCGACGATCGAGCACGGGACGATGGGCGCCTGGGTCCGCAACGCCGCCGACACGAATCCGCCGCGTCCGAAACGCTGCAGTTTGTAGCGTTCCTTGTACGGCTTGCCGAGACCCTTGTAGCCCTCGGGGAACACCGCGACCACCTGATCCTGGGCGAGGAGACGCTCGGCGTCGGGATGACATGCGAGGGTGTGCCCCGCTTTGCGCGTCACGGTGCCGACGACGGGCAGGCCGAAGGCGAGGTCGGCGGCGAGCATGCGCAGCGGCCGGTTCGCGTGGTCGTGCACGGCGACGGATGTCATGAGCGCGTCCACGGGAAGCGTGCCGGCATGGTTGGCGACGACGAGCGCCCGGCCGTCCGCAGGGATGTTCTCGATACCGCGGACCTCGACGCGGAACCACTTGTCGAACAGTGGCCGCAGGACCGGCAGGACGACGTTGTCGGTGAAGTGCGCGTCGAATCCGAACTCGTCCACCTCGTAGTCGCCGGTCATGCGGCGGCGGACGAACTCTGCGGTGGCGCTGATCTGCTGCGCGAGGGTGCTGCGCATGTCGTCGAAGAAGCGGTCGGTGCGGCTCATCTGCTCGTCGGTGGGCGGCGGGCCCATCGACGGGTGAGGCGTGCGTATGACCCGTTCACTCGGGCGCCGGTTGCCGCCGCGCAACGGGATGACCTTTGCGACCTCCGTCATCGCGCCTCCCTCGTCTGTCCGAGCAGGGAGTGCGCCATCGATTCGACCTTGTCCACCCATTCGGTCTTGGCGATCCGGGTGAGTGCGAGGCCCCGGGCGAAATCGTCGAGCGCTTCCCTCGTGCTCCATCGTGGTTCGAAGCCGAACTCCTGGCGCATGCGCGTGGTGTCGAGTCCGCATCCGAAGTGGAAATAGTCGAGCTCCTCCTTGGTGAAGGAGTTCATCACCGAGCCCATGAGCGCGTGCCCCACCGTGCGGAACAGCGAGTAGGGCATCGGAACCGTGAGACCGCCGGCGCGACGGACGGCCTGGGTCATCATGACGATCCCCTCCCCGGCGATGTTGTACGTCCCGGGCGGTCCGGCGATCACGGCGTGTTCGAGCGCACCGAGGGCGTCCTCTTCGTGCAGCAACTGCAGGCGCGCGTCGCGACCGAGCACGTTCGGGACCAGCGGAGACGTGAGATAGCTCGACACAGAACCCGGCAACCTGTTCCCGACGGTGGGTGCGAGTCTGAGGATGGTGGTCGCGATGTCGCTGCGCCGTCGGGCCACTCCACGCAGATACCCCTCGACCTCCATCATGTCGCGGGCGAACGCACCGGTGGGCCGGCGGCGTGCGCTCATCTCCTCGGTGAACTTCGCGGGATCCTTGGCACTCGAGCCGTAGACGACGGAGGACGATCGCAGCACGATTCTGCGCACCGACGGCACCTTCTGGCAGACCGCGAACAACTGCATCGCCCCGAGGACGTTCATGTCCTTCATCGCGGTGCGACTGCCGGACTTGGGTGCCTTCGTCACAGCAGAGGCATGAACGACGGTGTCGACGTCCATGTTGCGGATGATCTTGCCGATGAGCGGATTACGTATGTCGGCCAGCACGAACTCGGCTCGTCCCATCCGTCGGAGCATGTCCTTGGTGGGCGACTGGGTGTCGACGGCGATCACCCGCTCGATGTCCGGGTTCTGGGCAAGTCTGGTGACGAGGAAACCGCCGAGGAACCGACTTGCACCAGTGACCAGCACGACTCGTGGTCGTGCCACAACGTGCCCCTGCGAAACCACTCGTGAAACCCCCTGCTGCCACACACGCGTCGTCGGTCACATTCGTCCCGGTGCGGTATGCCGTCCCACAATACGGGCACTCGGCCGACGTCGCACGACAGCGGAGCCTTCCTCGCTCGAGATGCACACACGCACGATGCCCGCCACCGCGGAGGTGACGGGCATCGTGCAGGCGCAGGGCTTACTTGCCGAGTTTACGACGCTGCACTCGAGTGCGGCGGAGCAGCTTGCGGTGCTTCTTCTTCGACATGCGCTTACGGCGCTTCTTGATCACAGATCCCATGTGGGCATCCCTCACGTTCCTTGTAGCGTTCCTGCGCACGCCGGTGACGTACGCCTGATGTATGTCGACGCTGGGCCTCGTGGCGACGAGTTACAGCGCCTCACGACACCGGCTGGCCGGTACGACGACAAGCAATCCTACCGGGGCGGCGCACCAGGGTGAAACCGAGGTCCGTCCCGGCACGCGACTTCCCTCACGCATCGGATGCCACTCGTCGAACAGTCGTCCCCCGACGACCTGCCGACTATCGTCCCGACGACACGGACCGTCCCTATCCGACGTCGAAGTACGACGTCTCCAGATAGTCGTGGACGGCCTTCGCGTGTACGCGGAACGAGCGTCCCACACGCACTGCGGGGAGTTCGCCGCTGTGCACCAGCCTGTACACGGTCATCTTCGACACCCTCATGAGAGCTGCCACTTCGGCAACCGTCAGGAACTGGGTACCGGCGAGAACCGACTGTCCGTCTTGAGGTTGACCCTTCGACGGCGTGTTTCCTGAAACCATTACACACCTCCGGCACGCCCGCGCCGCCGGCTTCCCCTCCGGCGGAACAGACACGCACGTGCTGATTCGAGCTTAGCGTGACGAATGGTTCCTGTGCGACGATGCAGCTGGAGAATTTCCGGCGGGCGAGGCATTCGTCGCCACGCTACGCCTCGCGTGGACGCCTGTCAGGCGGTTACGGAAGGGCCGGCTCAGGGGGTGGCCGGCGGCTGGTCCGAAGCCGCACCGAGCTGAGCGGAGCGACGTTTCGCGGCGTCGAGCGCCTCGTAGAAGGCCGTGCGCAGGCCCCCGCGTTCGAGTTCCCGGAGCGCCGCTGCGGTGGTGCCTCCCGGCGAGGTGACCGCAGCACGCAGGTCAGCGGCATTGTCGCCCGATCGCGCGAGCATGGCCGCCGAGCCGGTCATGGTCTGCACAACCAGGTCGGTGGCCACCGTCCGTGTCAGGCCGAGCGCCACACCGGCGTCGACCATCGCCTCCGCGACGAGGAAGAAATAGGCGGGGCCGGATCCGGAGACTGCGGTGACGGCGTCGATCTGCGATTCCGGGACGACCGAGACCGTTCCGACACTTGCGAGGATCTCGCGCACGGTGTCGAGGTGATGCTGCTTGACGTACCGGCCGGCGGCCAGGACGCTCGCACCCTCACCGACCAGCATCGGGGTGTTCGGCATTACGCGCACAACGGGGAATCCGGCCGGAAGTTTGGTCTCGAAGCGGACCGTGGGGATACCCGCCGCGAGCGACACCAGGATCTGCTCGTCGTCGTTGTCGGCATCGATCGCCGCCAGGTCCGTGACGACGGCATCCACATCGTTGGGCTTGACGGCTACGACCACCACGTCGGCGCCTTCGGCGGCGTCGGAGGTGCTGCCGGTGACCCGGATCGAGTAGTCCCGGCCGAGCTGTTCACGTCGTTCCTCGAACTTCTCGGCGACCACGAGATCCTTCGTCGCGAAGCCGTTCTTCAGCAGACCGGAGACCAGCGCCTCGCCGATCCTTCCGCCACCGATCACTGCGATTCTCGTCATGGGGACAGCCTGCCACGACAGCTCATCCGGTCCGCATCACGGTGGGCCGGCAGCGGGATCGGCCCCACCTCGCGTCAGCGGGGCATCATGGCGAGCTGCCGTGACTGCACGACCACCGCGCCGGTCGAGTCGACGACGGTGTGGTCCTCCTCGAACCAGGTGTTGCCGAGGACACTGCTCTCGGCGGTCACGCGCAGCCATCCCGGAGCCGGCACCTGCCTCAGGTAGGCCGTGAGCTGCACGGTCGGCACCCAGCCGAACCTACCGAGGTTCATGGTGACCGGCGCCGACACGTCGCCGCACATGAGGGCGAACAGCACCGAGGTGTCCACATCGGCTTCGTCGCCCGGTAACGGCTGCGTCCACATCGACACGACCGGCTCCCCTTCCTCGCCGTCGAGGAACCGCGCGGTGGAGGCGTCGATCCGGAGGCGGGAGGCCGACGCGAACTTCACGATCCGGCCCATCGGGTGATCCGGCGTGATCAGCACCGACTCGGCCGGCGGGTCCGCAGGCATGACGGAGGCACGGTGCGGCACGGAGTGCACAGGCTTCTCGCTGTCCGGAGTACCGAGCGTGATGGTCGCGCGCACCGCCACGCGGCCCGCCTGGGACAGCTCGACGTCGACGACACCGACCTGCTTGCCCTGCTTGCGCAGGACGGTGGTCAGATCGACGTCGCCGGGTTCGGGCGCGGCGACGAACGAGGCACTGACCGCGAGGGGCTGCGTGATCGGGTCGACGCCCGCGTCGAGCACCGACCGTCGGGCTGCGGAGGCGCACACCGCCAGCATGCAGCCGCCGTGCACCTTGGGTCCGATGCTCCATTCCGGGGCGATGTGGGCGTGCCAGAGGGCGGTCCCCTCCGGGGCGTCGCTCGGCACCCGGGTGACCGAGGTGAGGTCACGGAAGGGCTGGTCGGTGATGGTCACTTCTACTCCCGGTGGTCGTGCGTGGCTGGATCGCCACTGGTCGTGGGAGGTTCGTCCGAGCCGAACCTTCGGGCGGCGAGATGCTGATGGGCCAGTCGGCGCATGGCCGTGAGCACCGGCTCGTAGAGGGCCGTACCGAGTACGGCGGCCTCCACGGTCGCTTCCCTCGAACGTGTCGGCAGCAGCTCGAGGTCGACCTCGGCTATGGCGCGGACGTGCCGGCCGTAGGTGTCGATACGTCGTTCCCCCATCCGCAGGCCGGCGGCTTCGAGTGCCGCGAGTGCATGTTCGAGTTGCGCCACGGCGGCGAAACGCGGGTCGTACAGCTGGCCGAGACGTTCGAGCAGCCGGCGGGCCCGGGGAAAGTCGGGACCGGCCGAGTCGTCCACATAGGGCGGCAGGGCGGCGATCGCGTGGCCGAGCTCGACGAACAGATCGTCGCGGGGATTGTCGACGAGATCGACGACGGTCTTGATCTTCTCGAGTGGCAGACCCTGCGCGGCGAGTGCCCGGACGAGAGCCAGACGGCGGACGTGGCCCTCGTCGTAGATCGCGGACGTGGCGCTCGTCGCCACCCCCGGTATGAGCAGTCCTTCTCGCAGGTAGTACTTCACCGTGGGCAGCGGCACGCCGGAGCGCTCGGCGAGTTCCGAGATACGCACAGTCCACCTCCGTCCTTGACATCGGATACTACAGCTATCCAATATTGGACAGAGAAACTATCCAGCGTGGTGGAACTGCCCGAGGAGGGCGTCATGCATCCGCTCGTGATCATCGTTCTCGGCGTCACCCTGCTCACTGTGGTGGGCATCGCCTTCGGGGGCACCTTCCTGTTGCGGGTCGCTGCAGGCGGAGTGCCGGCCAACGACCTGCAGAAGACCTTCTTCCGTGCCGGTCACGCCCACGCCGGCGTACTGGTCGTCCTCGGGCTTCTGATCGCCGTGCTCACCCATGTGGTCGGCGCGTCACCCGGCTGGTCGGCAGCGGGCACCATCGCAGTGCTCGTGGCTGCCATCCTCATGCCGGCAGGGTTCTTCCTGTCGGTAGTCGGCGCCGACCCTCGACGTCCCGGCCGCATGTTCGTCTCGGTACCGATCGGCGCGGCCTGCCTCACTGCGGGCGTGCTGATCTCAGGCGTCGCCGTGCTCGCCGCCGGAATCACCGCTCTCTGAGGCGGCAGGGATGCGTGCGATGTCCGCATGCCGGGGATTCTCGGGCGCTGTCGTGATCGCGCGCCTGGCGGAGCGGTTCAGATGCGTGCGCGCGAAGGCGAGCGAACGTGCCAGCATCCCCGCGCGCTCCGCACGCGTACGCGCACTCTGCGTGCTGATCTCGAGCACCACGTGGCCGCCGAAATCGCTCGCGGCGAGCCGGCGGCAGATCTCCGCGCACGGCTGCGTACCTGTCCCGGGGACGAGATGCTCGTCGAGCGAAGAACCCCTGCCGTCCGCGAGGTGGAGGTGCACAAGCCCCTCCCCCATCCGGTCCGCCAGCGCGGAGGCGTCCGCTCCTGCGGTCGCGGTGTGCGACAGGTCGAGCGTGTAGTGCGCGAAGCCGGTGTCGGTGGGGTCGAGCGACGGGCTGTAGGCCGACACCGCACGTCCGGGGCCGCGCCTGCGCAGACGTTCGGCGCCGCGATCACGGCCGCCGAACAGAACGTCGGCTCTCATCGGATACATGTTCTCGACCGCCACCGCGACGTGGCTGTCGGTCTCGAGTGCTGCGACCTGGTCGGTGAAGCCGTCCGCGTAGCGGCGTTGCCACCGGAAGGGAGGATGGACCACCACGGTCTCCGCCCCGAGGATCTCGGCGGCATGCACCGAACGATCGAGCTTGGCGGCGGGATCCGCTCCCCACACCCGCTGCGAGATGAGCAGGCAGGGCACGTGGACGGCAAGAACCGGGATGCCGTATTTGCGCACGAGGCGTTCCACCGAGACAGGTTCCTGACTCAAAGGCTCCGCCCATACCATCAGTTCGATGCCGTCGAATCCGAGGTCCGCGGCGAAACGGAATGCCGCTTCGGTGTTCTCCGGATAGACCGAAGCGGTGGACAGTCCTACCCGGATTCCCTGCGCGGTCGCCATCGGCTCACCCGCCGGGCAGTAGGAACAACAGGGGTCCGAACGAGACGAACGCTCCCACGGCGAGCGCGATGAGCTGACTGGCGATGTCGTCGGTGCGCCGCAGGACACGCACCAACGCGACGAGGCCGACTATCACGAGCAGCGCCAGGGCGAATGCGATCCACGGCATCAGATCCCACAGCCGTTCGAAGCCTTTGAACAGCAACCCGCCGGCCACGATGGCCGCGAGGCTCTCGCCGATCAGCAACACCCACTGCTTCAGGCTGCTGCCCTGCTCCGCGTCCTCCGAAGTCTCGTCGTCCGCATCGACACGCGCCGAGTCGTCGGCCGCGGTCGCCTTGCTGCGCGACTTCCGTGAACGCGTCGACGGTGCCGTCTCGCCGGAAACCGGATCGGACACCCCGGCGGCGGGGCCGAAGGTCTGGGTCGCAGCGTCGGCGTCGGAACCCGTGCCCTGCAGGTCGCTGGCGGGACCGGAGAGCAGTCGCGGCTCGGCGACATCGGGCTTGGACACCGGCACCGCAGGTTCGATCGGCGCATTCTCGGATTTCTTCGGCCCGGACGCAGCCGTTCGCGCCACACCTTCGCTGGACCGCGAGGCCGTTGCGCCGACCGTGTCGAGATGTGCCCGCGCCCGGCGTGGAAGCGCCTCGGGGCGGATGATCTCGGTCGGCGACTCGATCTTCGGCGGAGTCGCGGTCGATGCGCTCGGCTTCGCTGTCACCGACGGCACCTTCGGCTCCGCCGTCACCTTCGGCTCCGCCGCGACCGGCGGTTCCTTCGCGTCCACAGCGGCCCGCGGCGTCACGGTGGTCTTCTCGACGTCGGACAACGCGAAGCTTGACGACTTCTGCACGGCCGCCTCGGGCGCCGGGGCAGCTTTCCGAACCGGCAGGATCTCCGGCTCGCGGGAATCCGCCTCGACGGCCGCTACAGGGGCGACCGTAACCGTCCGGTCGTCGGTGCTGCCGGAGTCCGACGGTCTGCTTCCCTCGTCCTCACCGCTGGACGGCCGGGTGACGGGAATCTCGCCCGTCAGCTCGGCGACCGAGATGCCCCCGCCTGCACCGCGCCGGCGTCGTCCGCCGGCCCGCGTACCCACCTTCTGGCCGTTACGCGCCAACAGCTCGGCAACGGAGATCTGCCCCGTGTCATTGCTGCGATTCCCGCTCATCCGGTTGCCACCACCAGTTCGCCACCCATGTTCGTATCGAGCTTCCGAAGAATCAGCCCTTCCCGCAACGCCCACGGGCAGATCTGCAGCGTCTCCACCCCCAGGGCGCGCATGCTCGCCTCCGCGACGAGA
Source organism: Rhodococcus sp. NPDC047139 (assembly GCF_040643435.1). Lineage (NCBI taxonomy): Bacteria > Bacillati > Actinomycetota > Actinomycetes > Mycobacteriales > Nocardiaceae > Rhodococcus > Rhodococcus sp. NPDC047139. The sequence continues at coordinate 146,889 of NZ_JBEYUH010000007.1, read as the reverse complement.
GCGCCTGCGACGAGTTGCTCGGACCGGTCCGAACTGACCCCTTCCAATTCTGCACGGTCGGCCGTGGTCATCCGCGAGATGAAGGCGATGAGCTGCCGCAGGCCGCTCGCCGTCAGGGTTCGTTGTACCCGCAAGCCGGCCGAAGACGGAGCAGCACCGGTCAGGCGAGCCAGCGTGCGGAAGGTCTTGGAAGTCCCCACACACAGATCGGGATCTCCGGCGCTGCGCAGCATCTTCGCCGGCTCGGCCAGTTCGGCGTCGAGCCAGTCACGCAGCGCCGCGATGCGGCGTTTGCCGGGCGGGTCCTCGCGGAACCAGTCGCGAGTGAGCCGGCCCGCACCCAGTTGAAGGGAATAGGCGATCTCGGGATCCTCGTCGCCACCGAAGGTGAGCTCGAGCGAACCACCGCCGATATCGAGATCGAGGATCCGTCCGGCGCTCCAGCCGTACCAGCGCCGCACGGCGAGGAAGGTCAGCCGCGCTTCGTCCTCCCCGGAGAGCACGTCCAGTGACACCCCGGCCTCGAGGCGCACCCGGGCGAGGACCTCGTCCGAGTTCCCCGCATCACGCACTGCGGAGGTCGCGAACGCCATGAGCTCTCCGCATCCCGAGGTGCGGGCGATGCTGGCGAACTCGGCAGTGGTCTCGACGAGCCGGTCGGCACCCTTGCGGGTGATGTCACCGTTGTCGTCCATGTTCTCCGACAGCCGCAAGGTGGCTTTCGTCGAACTCATCGGCGTGGGGTGCCCACCCCGATGAGCGTCCACCACCAACAGGTGAACGGTGTTGCTTCCCACGTCGAGTACCCCTAAGCGCACATCAATACGGTACTGGGTCTACCGTCGGGTTCTGTGACAGCAGGTATGTCCCACGCCCCACACAAACTCGACCCGGCTCCGGAGGTCCCACTCGACTTTCCGCGGGAGTGGGTCGAGTTCACCGATCCCGACAACGACGAGCACGTCATCGCAGCAGACATGACATGGCTGCTCTCGCGGTGGACCTGCGTGTTCGGCACCCCCGCATGCCAGGGCATCATCGCCGAACGCCCCGACGACGGCTGCTGCTCGCACGGGGCTTTTCTCTCCGACGACGACGATCGCAAGAAACTGTCGAAGGCAGTGAAACACCTCACCCCGGCCGATTGGCAGTTCATGGACAAGGGTCTGGGCAAGAAGGGTTACCTCGAGGAAGACGAGATCGACGACGAGCCCGCTCTGCGTACGCGCCGTTACAAGGGTGCGTGCATCTTCCTCAACCGGACGGATTTCGAAGGTGGACCGGGATGCGCGCTGCACACGATGGCGCTGCGACGCGGCATCGAGCCTCTCGAGATGAAGCCCGATGTGTGCTGGCAACTGCCGATCCGGCGCACCCAGGACTGGGTCGAGCGCCCCGACGGCACCGAGGTGCTACGCACCGTCATCACCGAATACGACCGGCGCGGCTGGGGCGAAGGCGGTCACGATCTCGACTGGTACTGCTCGGGTTCCCCGGACGCGCACGTCGGCGAGCGCCCGGTGTGGCAGTCGTACGCGCCCGAACTCACCGAACTCCTCGGTGCGGCGGCCTACGACGAACTTGCACGCCTGTGCCGGCGGCGTCAGGGACTCGGCCTGATCGCGGTCCATCCCGCGACCGCCGCAGCCCGAGCCGCTTCCGGTCAGGCCTCGAGCTTGTAGCCCAGACCGCGCACCGTCACGAGGTGGCGCGGTTTGGCAGGGTTCTCCTCGATCTTCGAGCGCAGCCGCTTGACGTGGACGTCGAGGGTCTTGGTGTCGCCGACGTAATCGGCTCCCCATACCCGGTCGATGAGCTGGCCGCGGGTCAGTACTCGTCCGGAATTGCGCAGTAGATACTCGAGCAGGTCGAATTCCTTGAGCGGCAAGGCAACCGGTTCACCCTTGACGTGCACGACGTGGCGGTCGACGTCCATCCGCACCGGCCCCGCCTCGAGCAGGCCGTCGGCTGGGCCGGTCTCGGTCTCGGTCTCGGCCCCCCTCCTCAGAACCGCCCGGATCCGTGCGATCAACTCACGCGCCGAGTAGGGCTTCGTGACGTAGTCGTCTGCGCCGAGCTCGAGTCCGACGACCTTGTCGATCTCACTGTCGCGGGCCGTGACCATGATGACCGGAACACCGGAACGTGTCCGCAACTGCTTACACACGTCCGTGCCGCTCATGCCGGGGAGCATGAGATCGAGCAGGACGATGTCGGCGCCCTGCCGATCGAACTCGGCGAGGGCCGACGGGCCGTCGCCGACGATCGTGGTCTCGAATCCTTCCTTGCGCAGCAGGAAGGCCAGCGGATCCGCCAGCGATTCCTCATCCTCGACGATCAGCACACGCGTCACGACCTGGTCCTCCGTTTGTTCCTCGATGTCCGTCCACCCGGGAAGCCGGGCTGCTTCTGCGTCACGATCCGACCGCCTTCTCGGCGTGCAGATCGGTCTCGTCGTCTTCGCCTTCCCCGACATGGACCGGGATGAGCAGCGTGAACGTGGAGCCCGTGCCCGGCTTGCTCCACAGCGTGATCTCACCGTGGTGGTTCGCCGCGACGTGCTTGACGATGGCCAACCCGAGACCGGTCCCGCCGGTGGCCCGCGACCTTGCCTTGTCGACGCGGAAGAAGCGTTCGAAGACACGTTCCTGGTCTTCCTTCGCGATCCCGATACCGCGGTCGGTGACGGCTATCGCAACCTTGCCGTCGCGCAACGACCTGCTGATCGTCACCGGCGAACCGGACGGCGAGTATGCGATCGCGTTCTCGATGAGATTGGTCAGGGCGGTCACGAGCAGCGTCCGGTCGCCGCACACCTCGTACCCGCTCGGCCGGTCGGTGCTGATCGTGATGGACGCGTTCTCGGCGGTCAGACGTGTCCGGTCGAGGGCTTCCGCCACCACGGTGTCGACGTCCACCACTTCGAGATCCGGTAGTTTCTCCGCACCCTGCAATTTGGACAGGGCGATCAGCTCGGTCACCATGTTGCCGAGGCGGTTCGCCTCGTGTTGCACCCGCTCACCGAAATGGCGGACGGTGTCGGGATCGTCGACCGATTCGAGGAGGGCCTCCGCGAGCAGCGCCATCGCCCCGACCGGAGTCTTCAGCTCGTGGCTGATGTTGGCGACGAAATCGCGTCGGGTCGCCTCCATCCGGACGTGCTCGGAATCATCGAAGGCGTACAGCACGACGAAGCGCGGGTCGCGGTCCAGCAGCGGACGGACCGTGCAGCGAACGGCGACGGGTTCACGGCCGAGTGAGGGCTTCGTGCACAGGTCGAGTTCGACCGGCTTTCTCGTTTCGAGTACCCGAGTCGCGGCCGCCCAGGCCCGATCCTCGATCAGCCGGTGGCGGACCAGTCCGAGCTCCTCGGCCCGGGGATTGAACAGGATGACGTCGTGGAACTTGTCGACCACGGCGATACCGATCGGTGCTTCACGGACGACGCGGTCGAGTACGTCGATCATCGTGAGGTCGGCCTCGTCGGCACCGTGTGCGCGACGCTGCGCCATCTTTCCGAGGGCAACGGTGACGACACCGCCGAGGACGGCGGCGACCACGGCCAGTAAGACGGCCTGCGTAACACTCACATATGGAATCGTAATGACACCGCTACCCCGACGAACAGCGGGTCGTCGTCTTTTTGCGCACGTCACACCGCCTTTTTCGGCTGTTGGAGTGTTGTTAACCCGATGTTTGCCCAACGGAGACGAGCCGACCCCGCCGCCGGTCGGCGACGGGGTCGGGTCTCCACGGCGGGAACCGGCTACTTGGCGCCCTGGTTCGCGACGGCGGCCGCACCTGCGGCCGCGGCCTCGGGGTCGAGATAGGTGCCGCCCGGATTCAGCGGGCGCAGGTTCTCGTCGAGGTCGTAACGCAGCGGGATGCCCGTCGGGATGTTGAGGCCGGCGATGTCGTCGTCGGAGATCCCGTCGAGATGCTTGACGAGCGCACGCAGCGAGTTGCCGTGAGCGGTGACCAGCACGGTCTTGCCCGCGAGGAGGTCCTTCGAGATCGTCGACTCCCAGTACGGGACCAGACGCGCGACGACATCCTTCAGGCACTCGGTGAGCGGAACCTCGTCGAGGTCCGCGTACCGCACATCGGTGTCCTGGCTGTACTTCGAACCCGGCTCGACCGGCGGCGGAGGCGTGTCGTAGCTGCGACGCCACAGCATGAACTGCTCCTCGCCGAACTCGTCCTTGATCTCGGACTTGTTCTTGCCCTGGAGCGCACCGTAGTGACGTTCGTTGAGACGCCAGTCGCGGATCACGGGGATCCAGTGCCGATCGGCGACGTCGAGCGCGAAATTGGCGGTGCTGATCGCGCGGCGCAGCAGAGAGGTGTACGAGACGTCGGGCAACACACCGTGCTCGGCGAGGAGGGCACCGGCCCTCTTCCCCTCGGCGATCCCCTTGTCGGTCAGGTGTACGTCCACCCAGCCGGTGAACAGGTTCATCGCGTTCCATTCGCTCTCGCCGTGGCGGAGCAGAACAAGTGTTCCGATACTCATGGTCCAATCCTGACACGCGCGGATGTCGATTTCGCCTACGGGCGCCCCGATTGTCGGCTATATCTGACAACGCGCGTTGCCTACAACTGTTCGGTCCGCATCGCGCGTCACGCTCTACGGTCGTCGAGCCTGGGGGTCCCATGTCCGATTCACGTCTGTCCCGCCGCACCGTTCTCACCGCCCTGGGCGCGCTCGGCGGCGCCGCCGCCTTCCCGCCCACGGCGGCGGCCCGTCCCGCGCGGCGCTCACCGGCGGTGCATTCGAGCGGGCGACGAGTCGCGGTCCTCGGAGGCGGAATGGCGGGTCTCACCGCCGCACACGAACTGATCGAACGCGGTTTCGACGTCACGGTCTTCGAACCGACAGCCCTCGGCGGAAAGGCTCGCAGCATCCCTTCTCCCGGCACTGCGGCCGACGGGCGGCTCGATCTGCCGGGCGAGCATGGTTTCCGATTCTTTCCGGGCTTCTACCAGCACATTCCGGACACGATGCGCCGGATCCCCTTTCCCGGAAACCCGAATGGCGTTTTCGACAATCTCGTCTCCGGAGACGCCTTCCGGATGGCCATCCCCGGCGCCCCCGATCTCACCGCACCCGCTTCGATAGCGCCACTGCGGTTCGACGTCTACGACCCGCTCAGTCTGCAGGAAAGCCTGTCGGCGGCGTTCTCGCTCGGCGGTTCGATCCCCGCGAACGAACTGGCGATCTTCATGCGCAAACTCGTCATGTTCCTCACCAGCAGTATCGAACGCCGGAACGATCAGTGGGAGAACGAGACCTGGGCGCAGACCCTCGAGGCAGAGGGGAAATCGCAGGGCTACCGGGAGATCCTGGTCTCGGCCCTGACCCGGCAACTCGTCGCGGCGCGACCGCAGAGCGCGTCGACCCGCACGATCGGCATCATGGGCCAGGCCTTCGTCTGGAACGCCATGGGCGCGGTCCCGCAGTACGGTCATCTCGACCGTGTGCTGTCGGCGCCGACCAACGAGGCGTGGATCGACCCCTGGGCGCAACTCCTGCGCGATCTCGGCGTGAAGTTCGAGATGGGCTGGGGAGCAGAAGCTCTGGAGATCGTCGGCGGGAGGATCACCGGCGCGCGGGTCGTCGACCGGTCGGGTGCCCGCGCAACGGTGGACGCCGATTGGTACGTCGCAGCGATGCCGGTCGAACGCGCCATCCCTCTATGGTCCCCGCAGGTCCTCGCACTGGACCCACGCTTGGAGGCGATGAACGACCTCGTCACCGACTGGATGGTGGGCATCCAGTACTTCCTGCGCCGTCCCACTCCGATCACACCCGGTCATGTCGCGTATCTGGGTTCCCCGTGGGCACTGACCTCTATCAGCCAGGCACAGTTCTGGCGCGGCAACTTCGCAGACCGTTACGGTGACGGCTCGGCGCACGACTGCCTGTCGGTGGACATCTCCGACTGGGACACCCCGGGCATCCTCTACGGGAAGCCCGCGAAACAGTGCACAGCGGAGGAGATCGCCCGCGAGACCTGGGCACAGATGGCGGCCTGCCTCGAGGACGGCACCGGAGCGATCGACGAGAACGACATCGTCTCGTGGTTCCTCGACCCCGGGGTTCGCTGGGGACCGTCGGGAAACACCAACGACACACCGCTTCTCATCAACACTGCCGGATCGCTCGCGAGTCGCCCGGAGGCACGGACGGCGATACCGAATCTGTTCCTCGCGGGCGATTACGTGCGGACCGACATAGACCTCGCGACGATGGAGGGCGCGAACGAATCGGCCCGAGCGGCTGTGGGCGCCCTACTGCAGGCCGCGGGTTCGCCCGCACGACCACCCGCGCAGTACCGCTTGCACGAACCTCCCGAACTCGAACCGCTGCGGCGCATCGACGCCGACCGCTACCGGGCGGGACTTCCGCACATCCTCGCCGGCTGACCGCCGGAAGGCTCACTCCCGCAGTGTGGTTCCGGTGGGCGATCACCGGAACCACACCAGCGGGCTGAGGTCGTCAGCTCTGCAGGGCGCGCAGATCCTTCCGGAGAATCTTGCCGGCAGCGGATTTCGGCACGATATCGATGAACTCGACCTGCCGGACCTTCTTGTGCGGCGCGACCCGCTCGGCCACGAACGAGATCACCTCGCCCTCGGTGAGGGTCGCATCCGGCTGTCGTACGACGAACGCCTTGGGGACCTCCTCGCCCTCCTCGTCGCGCACCCCGATCACCGCGGCATCCGCGACCTGTGGATGCGTGAGCAGCAGTGCCTCGAGTTCGGCCGGGGGAACCTGGTAGCCCTTGTACTTGATGAGTTCCTTGAGCCGGTCGACGATCCGGACGACGCCATGCGCATCGACGGTGGCGATGTCACCGGTGTGGAGGAAACCGTCCTCGTCCAGGGTGTCGGCCGTGGCCGCGGCATTGCCCAGATAGCCGGCCATGACGTTCGGTCCCTTGCACCACAGTTCACCGGGCGCCGAGACACCCTCACCCGTCGGGTACTCGACCTCCTCACCGGTCGCGGGGTCGACGATCTTGCACTCCATGTTGGCGATCGTCGGACCGACCGAATCGAGTTCGGTTTCGTTGTCGTCGAAGGGAATCGCATGGGAGACGGGGCTCATCTCCGACATCCCGTAGCCTTGCCGGACATTGCAGCCGAGTCGCTTCGCGACGGCACCTGCGAGTTCCTTGTCGAGCGGGGCGGCACCGGAGAACACCGTGTGCACGCTCGACAGGTCGTACTGGTCGACGAGCGGATGCTTGGCGAGCGCCACCGCGACCGGCGGCGCGATGAACACGTACGTGCACTTGTGCCTCGCGACAACCGAGAGGAAGTCGACGAGATCGAATCTCGGCATCGTCACCAGCGACGCGCGGTTGTACAACGCGGCATTCAGCAGGACGGTCATTCCGTAGATGTGGAAGAAGGGCAGCACCGCGAGGACGCGATCGTCGGGGCCGATACCCATACGCGGGGTGATCTGGCAGACGTTGGCGACGAGGTTCCGGTGCGTGAGCATCACGCCCTTGGGCCGGCCGGTCGTGCCCGAGGAGTACGGCAGCACCGCCAGATGGACCGCCGGATCGAACTCGACGGAGGGTGCCGGCGCACCCTCGGCGAGCAGATCCCGCAGGGAGGGATGACCCTCGGCGCCGTCGAGCACCACGAGCAGTTCGTCGGGAAGCCCGACGGCCGCCGCGGCCTCCTTCGCCTGCGGCAGGAAGGCTGAGATCGTGAAGAGCGCGGTCGCACCCGAATCGTCGAGCTGCTTCGAGATCTCGCCGGCGGTGTAGAGGGCGTTGACGGTGGTCGCGGTGGCCCCGGCTCGCAGGATGCCATGGAAAACCGAAGCGAAGGCGGGCACGTTGGGGGCCAGCAGTCCGACGACCTGCCCGACGCCGATACCCCGTGCCGCGAGCGCCCCGGCCACGGCGTCGATCTGCGCGACGAGCGTGCGATAGTCCGTGACCGCCCCGGAGGCCCCGTCGATCAGTGCGGGACGCGCGAGGTCGGTTTCGTCGAGCGAGCCGAACAGAAAGTCGTAGACACTCGATGCCGGAATCTCGACGTCGGGAAAGGGACTGCGGAAACTCATTTTCATCCTCCGGGCATTCTGACTGGCACGCGGTGCCGAACTTCGGCCGAGGTCACACTAGCGCATCTCTGTGAAACCCGTCACATGCGTCGTGTGAGGGTACCGGGCACATCGCAGACAGGCCACGAAAGCGCGAACCCCGCGTGCGACGAATCGCACGCGGGGTTCGGAAGCTGTTCGAGTCGCGCTCAGAAGTACTGACCGCACACCGGCCATGCGCCGATGCCCTGTCCGGCGAGTACGTTCTCGGCGACGCGGATCTGCTCCTCGCGCGAGGCGTTGTGGGCGTATCCGGAGCCCCCGTAGGCCTCCCAGGTGCTCTGCGAGAACTGCAGGCCACCGTAATAGCCGTTACCGGTGTTGGTCGCCCAGTTTCCGCCACTCTCGCACTGCGCAACGGCATCCCAGTTCCCGGACGCGGCGTTGGCGGTACCTGTGCCCAGAGCGAAGGGGGTCGCGACGAGTGCGACGGAGGCAGCGAGGGTGCCCAGGGCACGCTTGATCGTGAACTTTGCCATGTGGATGAATCCTTTCCGGCTGCTTGCGAGGCCCCCGACTCATGGGTCCGCCACGTGCTGGTGGACTGTCGGTGCCGGCAACCCGGTGCGGCGCTGATGCACGCACGGTCGCTCTCTCGCCTCACCCCCGAGGGGCGGGATTTCGGATCCCGCGGGGTGGAACGAGCGGCTGCGGGCCGGTCTGTAACGCCCGTCTGTATCGGGCCTACAAACACGATAAACCCGGATCACGGATAGGTCACGGCCCGAAATTCTGGTACGCCCGTACCAGAATTCGCCTCACGGACAAGTGTTTTCGCTGGTATGCCGGAGGAACTCCGCGTTTCCCCGTTCCGATCAGGAGAATTCGATTGTGCGCATGGTCACATGAAAGGCCGGTGCAGACCTCTCGAATCGGACACCCTCACGGGGTTGATAACGACCCGAGACCAAGAAATCACCCGTTCGCTTCGCGGCGATCCTCGGTGTCGTCGTCGTTTGCATCCGGGTCGAAATGCGTACCGGTTTCTTCTTCGATCAGGTGCCGAAACGGCTCGAGATTGCGCAGCGACTCGCCACGGGAGACGCGCCACTCCCACTCGCGCTTGATCGACGTGATGAAACCGATACCCAGAATAACGTTGAAGTCGTAGTCCGCCGCCTCGAGGACCTGTCCCAGGACGGCGTCGATCTCCTCGGGGGTCACCGCGTGAGCGGCGATGCGTCCGACGAGATAGATGTCCCCGACCTTGTCGAGGGTGTAGGCCACCCCGTACAGGCGCCGGTTCCGCCGCAGCAGATAGCGATAGACCGATTCGAAATTCTCGTCCGGCTTGCGGCACACGAATGCCTCGACCCTCACACCGTGCTGTCCCACACTGAGCAAGGTGGTCGTCTTGAGCTTCTTCTCGCCGGGAAGATCGACGACGAAATGTCCGCCTTCCTTGACGGAGAACTCGAGCTCACGATCACGCAAGGTCGATTCGATCAATTCGACGATCCGGTCGCTCATGCGGTGACTCCCCTCGTGCGTCGCAACTTCCACACCCCGCGCTGCCGCCGGAGCGAGTGCTCGCCTGTACCGAAGCTCCGGTTGCGGCGCATCCCGGCTCGCCGGTAACTGTCGAGCAGTCCTTCCGCGGTGTGTTCCCACGAAAAGGACTCCGCATGCAGGGGCGCGGCCGCTGCGAAACGTGCGAGACGATCGGGATCGCCGACGAGGGAACGCAGCGCCGTCGCCCAGTCGTCGATCCGGTGCCCGTCGACGAGCATTCCGGTCCGTCCGTCGCGAACCGCCACACCGAGCCCGCCCACGTTCGCGGCCAGCACGGGTGTCCCGCATGCCTGCGCTTCGATCGCGACGAGACCGAAGGATTCCGAATAGCTCGGCACTGCAACAAGATCCGCCGCCCGATAAACCTGCACGAGACGGTCGGGGGGTTGCGGCGGAAGGAAGGTGACCCTCGATGCGATACCCAGCGCGGACGCGAGTTCGATGAGCGCGTCGGGCCGCTCGAGGCCCGTACCGGAAGGGCCTCCCACCACGAGAACTCGCAGCGGCAGGCCGGGTTCGTCGGCGAGAGCGCGCGCGGCGGCCTCGAGAAGGACGTCCGGGGCCTTCAGCGGCTGGATCCGGCCCACGAACGCGACGACCGTCTCCCGCGGGTCGAGTCCGAGTTCGGTACGAGCGGCCGCCCGGTCGCCGGGCCGGTAACGGTTCAGGTCCGCCCCCGGTGCGACGACGTCGATCTTCGCCGGGTCGGCACCGTAGATGCGCTCGAGTTGCTCGGCCTCGTCGGCGGTGTTGGCCACCAGCCGGTCGGATTCCGCGACGACCTGCTGCTCTCCGATCTGACGGGCGACCGGTTCGGGGGTGTCGCCTGCAGCGAGCGACGCATTCTTCACCGCGGCAAGAGTGTGGGCGGTGTGCACGAGCGGCACACCCCAGCGGTCACGCGCCAGCCATCCCACCTGTCCGGACAACCAGTAGTGCGAGTGCACCAGATCGTAATAACCCTGTGGATGCCGTGCTTCTTCACGCAACACGCCGGCGGCGAACGCACACAGCTGGGTCGGCAGGTCATGCTTGTCGAGGCCTTCGAAAGGTCCCGCCTCGATGTTGCGGACGAGGACGCCGGGCGCGGCCTGTTGCACGGCCGGATCGGCGGAGGAGGTCGCACGGGTGAAGATCTCGACTTCGACGCCACGACGTGCGAGTTCGACAGCAGTCTGCAGGACGTACACGTTCATGCCGCCTGCATCCCCCGTTCCGGGCTGCGCCAGCGGCGAGGTGTGGACCGAGATCACGGCCACGCGGTGCGGGCGGCTGGGCTGGGACGTCACCCCTCCATACTGCCCTGCCCGGATTCACCCCGCGTCTCCGACTCCGCGGTGGCCTTCCGGGTGAACTCCCTCACCTCGGCGACGAACCGCTCCGGATCCTCGACGAACGGTCCGTGGTCGACTCCCTCCCAGATCGAGGTCGTGGCGCCGCGCAGCAACGACGCGGCGTGACGGGCGGCGGAGACGTCGACGACCGAATCCTGGTCCCCGTGAAGCACGAGGACCGGCAGACCCAGGCCGGCCAGCAGTTCGTCGTTGCTCGCTGCGCGGTCGAACAGGGCCGCCCGCACCCGCGGCGGCGTGCAGAGACTCGCACCGAACAATGCCTGCGACGTCGCGCCCCTGCCCTCGACGGGGCCGGTGAGGGCGTTACCGAAGGAGCCGAGCGCGCGCACGGCCTCCCGCGGGTCCTCCGACATCGCGGCGGGGATCGCAGCGCGCATCGCGGCACCGACCCGTCCACCCTTCTCACCGCGGCCGATGCTCGTGATGGCCCCGACCAGCACCAGGCCGGCGACCGCATCGGGACCGTGCACCGCGAGGTAGTCGCAGATCACGAGGCCGCCGTACGACCAGCCGAGCAGGACCGCCGGGTTCTCCGCGGAGACGTTCTCGGCGCGGAGAACCGCGTCGAGGTCGCCCGCCCAGGCGTTGCGATCGGCGTATCCGGTCTCCGGCGCCTGCGAGTATCCGTGTCCGCGCAGGTCGACGGCGATCACGTGGAAGTCCTGGGCGAGTGCTTCGAGAACCGGCTCGCCCCAGCAACGTGACGACTGCGCCCAGCCGTGCACCAGTACGAGAGCGGGCGCCTCACAGGAACCGAACGAGCGGTAGACGAGTGCCGTGCCGTCGTCACCGATCACTTCACGAACTGCCATGCGCGTCACTCTAACCGTGCCCGGCGATGGACGACCGCCGCGCACGCGAACGCCAGGACTCCCGCCGCAACGGCGACGGAGTATCCGGCGCCGGCTCCGGACCTGTCGATGACCTGGCCCACGAGCGCCGAACCCGCGGCGACACCGACGCCGAGCCCGGCGACCGTCCACGTGATGCTCTCGGTGAGTTGTCCGGCCGGCACGATCTGCTGGGTGAGCGATGTCGCGACGATCATGATGGGCGAGATCGCGCATCCGGCAACGAAGTACAGAACCACCAGTACAGGCACAGAACCCGCGAGCAGCAGTGGGGACAACAGGACCGCGAGAACAGCCGTCGCCACGAGCAACTGGCGGGTGGGAGCGCCCGAGCCCACCCGAGCACCGAAGATCAGGCCGCTCGTCGCCGATCCCGTCGCGAACAGTGCGAGCGCGAAGGTCGCGGACCCCGGCGCATCCTGTTCGGCGGTGAAAGCAACGGCCGCGACGTCGATCACTCCGAAGACCACACCCACCGCCACCATCACGACCACGATCGACAGGAGGACGGGCAGGCGCAGGACGCTCGTCCGCGGTGCGCCCTCCACGTGCGGTCGCACCGGAGGTTCGGTCCCACGCTGAGCTACGAGGACCACGGTGCCCACGAGCAACAGCAGCGCCCCGAGCAGTGGACCCGCCTCGGGGAAGACCGCCACACTCAGTCCCACCGACAGCACGGGACCGACGATGAAGCACACCTCGTCGACCACCGCTTCGAGCGCGAAAGCGGTGCGCAGCCGACCGGTGCCGCCGTACAGCTGCGTCCAGCGCGCCCGCACCATCGCACCGATCGTCGGCATGAGCCCGGCAGGGATCGCGCATGCGAACAACCACGCCGTGGGCACCCCGAAGCGCACTCCCGCCAGCATCGTGAGAGTGGAGGCCGCGCTCACGGCTGCGGCCGCAGGCAGAATCCTGCGCTGGCCGTACCGGTCGACCGCGCGCGAGACCAGCGGTGTGAGCACGGCGTAGGACAGCGCGAACAGTGCCGACAGTGCGCCGCCGAGCGCGTAGTTCCCCTCGAGTTGCGAGAACATCGTGACGATGCCGATTCCGATCATCGCGATCGGCAGACGCGCCACGAATCCCGCCAGGCAGAATGCCGCCGCACCCGGTGCTGCGAACAACTCACGGTACGAGCCGCTGCTGGTTCCTGTCACGTCCTTCTCACGTTCTCTTCGATCCGTCCCTGCGCGGACAACGGTATGGGTGGTGAGCCACGGGAATGCGGGCACCTCCCCGCGCCGGGGCTCCACGCCCGAATCCCTGTGTTCTGTGACACGGGCGTCCATGCTGGGTACACGGACGGAACGGATACTGCGGATCGACAGAGCGGAGCGGGCATGCCAGTGCACGGGCGATTCTCACCGAAGGGTCTGTGGACGCGCTATCGCGCGTCGGGAGCCGATCTTCCCTTCGGGGATCCGCTCTCCGCCCACGGTGTCGCGATGGAGGGCTACTTCTGGCGGTTCACCCAGCCCGACACGGGCCGCGTCGTCATCGCGCTGTGCGGGGTCAACCGCGCGGACGACGTGAGCGAGGCCGGGACTCACTGGGCCACCCTGGGCCTGGCCGCCCATCCCGGAGGTTTCCTGCGCACCGCTGCGCATCCGGTGGCCGCGGCCGACCCCGATCGTCTCGGTGCATCGGCCGGTGAGGTATTCCGCGGCGACGACGAACGCGTGTGGATGGATCTCGGCGACGACGCCCGTCTGGACGTACGCCTGTCGGACCTCCGGCCGTGGCCGCGGCGACTCTTCGGCGCGTCGAGCGTGTTCCACTCCGTCCCCGCCTTGAACCAGTACTGGCACTCCTGGCTGCTCGGCGGCCGGGCCGAGGGCTACGCGATCCTCGGCGACGAGAAGTGGGATCTGACCGGGGCTCAGGTCTACGGCGAGAAGAACTGGGGCAAGGGCGGTTTCCCGGAATCGTGGTGGTGGGGCCAGGCGCAGGGATTCGCCGAGCCGCAAGCATGCGTGGCCTTCGCCGGCGGGCAGGTGTACTCGGGCCCCATACGCACGGAGGTGACCGCGGTGGTCGTCGCACTGCCGGACGGGCGCGTCGTGCGCCTCGGTAATCCCGTCACCTCTCCTGTGCGTGCGCAAGTCACCGACGAGAGCTGGGTACTGCGTGGACGCAATGCCCGATGGAGCGTGGAGATCACGGGAAGCTCGCCGATCGGGGCTGCCCACGTTCTGCCCGTCCCCCTGCCCGCGGAACGACGCAATGTCGCCGGATCGATCGAGCACCTGGGCGGTTTCATGAGCGTGACCGTCCGCGACCGCGGCCGGCTGGTGTGGTCGGGCGAATCATCCTCGGCCGCACTCGAACACGGGGGCCTCGACCGCGCTCGGGCGGAGCTCGACCGCCGGGGCGCGGCTGCGGACGCGACGGACTCACCTCCGGCCACGTGAGCAGGACCGGTTCCGGTCAGAGCCCGGTTCGCTTCATCGCCGCGATCGGATCCGAGAACAACGAGCTGAGCGACACGACGCCCGCCGCGTGGGCCTGCACTCGATTCCCGAATCCGCTGATCCGGATATCCTTGCGCGGCAGGGTGGTCGAGGCGGAGAAGGCTCGGGCGACGTGCGGAACCGCAGCCGGATACTCGGTGAAGGCCTGTCCGCCGAGGATGACCCGGTCGGGGTTGAACAGGTCTCGGAGCATGGCGACGGCGCGGCCGAGCACCGTTGCCCGCTCGACGAGCAGTCCGTGGGCGGCTGCGGACCCTTCACGCGCGAGGCGGTAGAGCGACTGCACGCTGGTCTCGCCGTCGCCGAGGATGCCCTCGGCGACCGCTCGCTGCACGACCGCGCGATCGCTGACGGCCGCTTCGAGGCATCCCGTCCCGCCGCACGAGCACTGCGCCGACGAGCCGGTGGGGAAATGACTCACCGATCCCGGCCCACCGGCGGGGGTGTGCACCTTTCCATCGAAAGTTATTGCAACACCTGCTGTCTCGCGAGCATAGAAGTACAGTCCCGTGCCTTTGGCGTCGGGAGCGTCGCGATCGGGAGTGAGGAGCAGTTCGGATGCGGCCATCGCCTCGACGTGCGCGGCAACCGATACCGGCAGGCCCAGGCCACCACCTACGATCGCTCCGACCCGGGCGTCCACCCAGCCCAGGCGCGGGTGCGTCACGACGGCTGTGGTCGAATCCACCCGGCCACCGAGGGCCACACCCGCCCACAGCGGGATGCGACGGTGCCACCGACCTGCGAAAGCCCTGGCGCTCGACGTGATCGATGTGAGCGCGGCGTTCTGGTCGCCCGTCGGTGTGGGAACCTCGACCGCGCCGATGATGCGCCCGCGCAGATCGCTCGCGACGATGCCGGTGGTGACGGCACCGATATGGATTCCGACCGTCAGATAACGCTCGTGGTCGACCTCGACGGGGACGCGCGGCCGCCCGACTGCACCCGGTTCGGCCAGGTCGGCGCGTTCACGCAGCAGGCCGGCGGACAACAACGCCGACACCTGACGATTGACGGTCGCGATGCTCGCTCCGGTGACCTTCGCGATCACGTCCCGAGAGACCGGACCGCGGTTGGCGATGACGCGAAAAACCGATGCCCCGGTGCCGTCGGCGATTCGCAGGTCCGGCGGAACGATCCTGGCCTGGCCCGAAGTGCCGGTCGAGCGGGGAGGGACCACCGCCGCACGGGTGGAACCGCGGACGGTGGAGGCGGGACGGCGGAGTGCGGGAGTCCGCGAGGGAAAGGAAATGGGCGGCGAGAGAGTGGGTACCGACACGGCACTGATCCTTGGCTGCTGATCCGGACATCACGACCGGAGACGGGCGGGAGGCGATCGACGCACCGAATCCCCCGCCGATGGAAGCACCATCGGCGAACCGACCCGCACAAGGCGAGCGGAAACGGTGCGGACTTACATTCCGCAGCAGCGACAACAGAGTTCGCGCGCCAGAGGCAGCCGTGATCCCAGCGCGGCGGTCACGTATGTGACCCGCGGTGCGGAGTTGTGGCCGACTGACATGGTGATCAAACTATCCGCCGGACGGCCCGGTGTCCACTCGTCACCGGATCGGTACGGAATTCCCCGCTCCGCCTCCGCGTGCCAGCACGGTCTCCGTCGAAACCGGTCCCAGCAACAACGCTTCCCATGCGTCGACGAGTGCCGCCAGTTCGGCCGCAGTGGGAAATTCGTTCGCTCGGTGATATCGCGCGAGCGCGCCGACGGTCCCGGAGTAGACCAGGCGCAGGCGCTGACCCACCAGGTCGTCGGGCAGATGCCCGAGCAGAGCACGCAGCGCCGTGTCGGTCCTGGATCCGCTCTCGGTCCCCGTCGGTCCGGTCACTTGGAAACACTCGGCGAAGCGTTCGTGATGCGACAACCGGTCGAGAAAAGCGACATAGTGGTTGTTGCGTCCGAGCGTGTTCGCGAGAGGCCGGATGATCGCCCACAGCAGGTCGCGTACGCGCAGCGCGTCCTGGTTCCGCATCATCTCCGCGACGAGTTCTTCACGCTCGGCATTCACGGCAGACAACCGGTGGGAGAAGATCGCGTGCAGCAGTCCCTCCTTGGTTCCGAAGTAGTACCCGATGACTGCCGAATTGTGCTGCCCGGCAGCCTTACGGATCTCGGCGAGCGTGACGCCCTCGTATCCGCGGCGCGCGAAGAGACGTTCGGCTGCTTCGACGAGCCTGATCCGGGTTTGTTCTCCCGAGCTGTTTCGGCCACGAACGGTCGTCATACGCCGCAGGGTAGCCCCGCAGAAGCGACCCCGCAGGCCGAGAGGTTCGGCGGTATCCGGTGCCCGACATTACGATTGCCCCATGAGCATCTCTCCCGATTCCCGTGTCGCCGTCGTCACCGGAGCGTCCTCCGGCATCGGTGAGGCGACCGCCCGTACGCTCGCCGCCCAGGGCTTCCATGTCGTGGTCGGCGCGCGGCGACTCGATCGCCTGCAGAAGCTGGCCGACGAGATCGGCGGCACCGCGCTCGAGCTCGACGTCACCGACGAGGATTCGGTGGAGGCCTTCACCACGGTCCTGCCGCGGGTCGACGTGCTGGTCAACAACGCCGGGGGCGCCAAGGGGCTCGCACCGATCGCCGAGGCCGTCGAGGACGATTGGCGATGGATGTGGGAAACCAACGTCATCGGCACGCTCCGGATCACCAAGGCACTGATCCCCAAGCTCATCGCCTCGGGCGACGGCTTGATCGTCACCGTCACCTCAGTCGCGGCGTTCGAGGCGTACGACAACGGCGCCGGTTACACCTCCGCCAAGCACGCCCAGGCTGTGCTGCACCGGACTCTGCGCGGCGAACTCCTCGGACAACCGGTCCGCCTCACCGAGATCGCGCCGGGTGCGGTGGAAACCGAGTTCTCGCTGGTGCGATTCGAGGGCGACCGGGACAGAGCCGACAAGGTGTACGAGGGCATCACCCCGCTCGTCGCGCAGGACATCGCCGAGATCATCGGGTTCGTCGCCTCCCGCCCGTCGCACGTCGACCTGGACCAGATCATCGTCAAGCCGCGCGACCAGGCGAGCGCGGGACGGTTCCACCGCGTGACCGACTGAGTCCGGGGCAGCCGCGGCGGGCATGCCGGGAATGTCCCGTCCGCCGCCGCCGGTACTGTCGCAGAACATGCGCCAACGACGCCTCGCTCCCGGGCCGCTTCTCGACGACGGTGTGCTCGCCGAGGTCGGCTGGAGCACTGCGGAAGTCCGCGCCTACGACCGGAACCGGGTCGCGGCGTCGCGATTCCGGATCAAGGAATGGGATTACTACTGCGTCCTGTCCGACGGCGAGTCGGGGCCGTTCGGGCTCGCGCTGACCGTCGCCGACAACGGCTACGTCGGTTTGCTCGGAGTCAGCGTGCTCGACCTCGCGGCCCGTTCCGAGACCACCGAGAACGCCCTGGTCCCCTTCCCGCTGGGCCGAATGCGGATGCCGTCGACCGCCGACCACGGCGATGTCGTCGTCGATCACGGCCGCATCCGGATCGAGTACCGCCACGAAGGGGATGCGCGACGGTTGCTCGTCGACCATCCCCGCTTCGGCGGTGGCCGCGGACTGACCGGTGAACTCCTGCTCACGCAACCGGCCGACGACCGGATGGTCGTCGCTACACCCTTTCCCCGGGCACCGAAGTCCTTCTACTACAACCAGAAGATCAACTGCCTGCCGGCGCAAGGCACCATCACCGTCGGGGGACAGGATCTGGTCTTCGATCCTGCCACCTCGTTCGGAGTGTTCGACTGGGGTCGCGGCGTGTGGACCTACGACAACACCTGGTACTGGGGTTCCGCGTCGGGAATCCACGACGGGGTGCGATTCGGATTCAACATCGGTTACGGGTTCGGTGACACCACCGCGGCGAGCGAGAACATGCTCTTCCACGACGGGGTGGCCCACAAGCTCGACCGCGTGCACTTCCATCTGCCCGACGGCAGCTACGACGGCGCACCGTGGCGGTTCACCAGCAGCGACGAGCGCTTCGAGATGGACTTCGAGCCGATCCTCGATCGGGCCGCCGACGTGAACGCCCTCCTCGTACGGTCCACTCAGCATCAGGTCTTCGGGCGGTTCACCGGAAGCGTCGTGCTCGACGACGGCAGCCGGCTCGAGATCGAGAACCTGCTCGGATTCGCGGAGGAGGTCCGCAATCGCTGGTGACCGGCATTCGGCCGGTCAGATCACGCAGTCGACCGTGACGGGTTCCGGATGAAGACGGACGCCGAAGGCGTCCTCGACGCCGTCCCGGACCGTGCGCGCCAGGGCCACGAGGTCCGCGGTCGATGCCCGTCCGCGGTTGGTGAGCGCCAGCGTGTGTTTGGTCGACAACCGTGCCGGCGCGTCGGCCGCGGGAAATCCCTTCCCGAAGCCTGCCCGTTCGATGAGCCATCCCGCCGACAGCTTGGTCCCGCCGTCGGCAGGGAACCGGGGGATCCGCACGTCCTCTCCCAGCCGGGCCGCGATGGCCGCCAGTACACCGGGCAACCGATCGTCGGGTATCACGGGATTGGTGAAGAAGGATCCTGCGCTCCAGGTGTCGTGGTCGGCGGAGTCGAGCACCATGCCCTTGCTCCGCCGCAACGCGAGAACGTGCTCGCGCACCTCGCTCGCGGGCCTGCGTTCGCCTTCCTCCGCCCCCAGCGCGACCGCGAGTTCGCGGTACGCGAGCGGCGCGCTCGTACCGTCGCCCCGCAGCTCCAGTTCCACTTCGAGAACGACGGCGGTATCGGTGTGCTTGAGGACGCTGGTGCGGTAGCCGAGACCGAGCGCCTCGGGTCCGACCCAGGAGTCCTGTCCGGTGCGGCGGTCGAGCAGTCGGACTCCGCGCAGGACCGAGCCCACCTCGACGCCGTAGGCCCCGACGTTCTGCACCGGTGTCGCGCCCGCGGAGCCCGGAATACCCGACAGACATTCGAGCCCGCCGAGTCCGGACTCGACGGTGGCGGCGACGACCCCGTCCCATTCGGCTCCCGCATCCACCCGAACGTGATCTTCGCGGAGATCGACTCCGGTCGTCGCGATGCGGACCACGACTCCGTCGAAGCCGCCGTCCCCGATCACCAGATTGGAACCGCCCGCGAGGAGCAGTACCGGGACACGCTGCGCGTCGAGCAAGCGAACGACCTCGATCAACGACGAGGTCGACCTACATTCGACGAGATAGCGGGCCGGGCCACCGAGCCGGAGGGTCGTGAAATCCGACAGCGGCACCTGCTCGGACACCGCAGCTCCTGTATCGGCGAGCCGGGCCCTGGTACGTGGATCAAGCACCAGCAAACGGTAGCGTGCCCCGTATGGGCAGCCCTATAGACCACACTGCGAACTACTCGTACCCCTCCACTGCGGTGCACGCGGCCTTCGTCGATCCGCAGTACTGGCAGACCCGGCTGCGCGAGGTCGGCGGACCGGGCGCAGCAGTCGAGCGGGTCGACAGCGGTGACGGCGGGATCGAACTCGATCTCAGTCAGGCGATCCCGGCCGAGCACCTGCCGAGCGTGGTCACGAGCATCCGCCCGGGCGATCTCGTCATCCGGCGCCACGAGGCGTGGGGCGCATTCGGCGATGACCGCGCCGAGGGCAAGTTCTCGGCGCGTGTCGACGGGATGCCCGGTGAGGTCTCCGGTTCCATGACGCTGCTCTCCGACGGTGCGGGTTCGTCCGTGATCATCGAGGGCACCGTGGAGGTCAAGATCCCGTTTCTCGGTTCCAAGATCGAAGGGATGATCGTCGAGCAGCTGATCGAACTCTTCGACGCGGAACGCCGCTTCACCGAGCAGTGGCTGGAGGGCAACCGCTTCGCCTGACGGTCGCCACCGCCTTCCCGTCGCCGTGCCGACCCCGGCCCACGATTTCCGGCCGGGGCACCGGACGCGGTAGCCTGGCCGGTCGTGGCACGGCGTATCGACTACTCCGCCCGCTTCGTCCATCCACCGGAGCGGGTGTACGAGGCACTCGCCGACCCCGACCATTGGGAAGCGCGGATGACCGAGATGCGCAAGTACTCGGAGAACCACGTCCGTGAGTTGACCGCCTCCGAGTCCGGCATCGTGCTGGTACTGCACCACGTCCTGCCGCGTGCGGACCTGCCGGAGCTTGCCCGCACGGTGATCAAGAAGGACATGATCATCACCCGCACGGAGACCTACGGTCCGTTCACCGATGGGGCCACCGGCACGTATCAGGCGTCGATCCCCGGGGGTCCGGGCAGCCTGAGGGGCACGATGGAACTCTTCGCCGGCGAGCACGGCTCCACTCTCCGGACGACGTCCGAGGCCAAGGTCCACCTCCCACTCGTCGGCGGCAAGCTCGAAGAACTCATCCTCACCAATCTCGTCGACGTGTTTCGTGCCGAAGCGGCCGTCACCGCAGACTGGCTCGCCCGACGGTAAGCGGTGCGAACTCGAGGACCCGTCGGTGTGGTCACGCGCGGCACCACCGGCATCAACCGGCTGCGCCGCTGCGACCGCTGGGCCGTGCACGACCCGCAGATCGCGAGGGCGTTGACGGATTCCGCCGACCCGCTCGTGGTCGATCTGGGCTACGGTGCCATGCCGGTGACCACCCTCGAACTCGCCGCGCGCCTGCGGCGGGTGCGGAGCGACCTGCGGGTCGTCGGCCTCGAGATCGACCCCGAACGCGTGGTTCCGGGTCGCGACGGCGTCGAGTTCGCCCGAGGTGGCTTCGAACTCGCCGGCCTGCGCCCCACCCTCGTCCGTGCGTTCAACGTGCTCCGGCAATACCCGGAGGAAGCGGTCGAACCGGCGTGGGCGCGTCTGCGGTCCGGCCTCGCCCCGGGCGGGCTGCTCATCGACGGCACGTGCGACGAATTGGGTCGCCGGTGCGCCTGGGTACTGCTCGACGAGCACGGTCCCCGATCGCTGACCCTGGCGTGGAGCCCGTTCCATGTGCAGACACCGTCGGACGTCGCCGAGCGTCTTCCCAAGGCGCTGATCCACCGGAACGTGCCGGGCGAGCCGATCCACAACCTGCTCCGCGCGGCCGACCGGGCGTGGGCGACGAGCGCCCCGCATGCGGCGTTCGGTCCGCGGATCCGCTGGCAGGCGACAATGGAATTGCTGCGCGAGCAAGGCTTTCCGGTTCGCGTTCCCCGTCGTCGCCTCCGTGACTGCGTACTGACGGTGCCGTGGAGTGCGGTGGCCCCGGCAACCGCCGTCCGAGCACGTTCAGCCTGAGGCGAGTAGCGCCAGCTCGATACGGTCCGCCACCGCGGCCGGCTGGTTCGCCACCGCGACGCGCAGTTCGTCCGAGTCCAGCCGTCCCAGTGCGAGCGCGTCGCCGACGAGTTCGTCCAGCACTTCCTGGGAGACACCGCCCGCCGCGAGGTCGATCGCTGTCCGGGCAGGCGTGGTGATCCGGAAAGCGCCGACGACCTCGCAGTCCTCGGCGGCCAGCGCCCGATGATGCAGCGCGAGGCGGTTGCTCGGCACGGTGCGCTGGTCGGGGGTGGACAGGTGCAGGAAGCGGGGCTGAAGGTGACCCATGCCGTGCAGGTCGGCTGCACTCTGGTGCGAGACGACTGCCTCCCCCTCGTACCAGGTACACCACTGGGCGAACTCGTCGAACTTGGTCCGCGGGCTGTCGCCGAGACGGAACAACTCGGTCTCGACGCGAATCCACAGACCCGCTTCGAGACGTTCGGCGAAGTCGTGGGTTGCTATTCCGTGGCAGACTGCCTGTCGCGCGGTGAAGAAGCCGGCTTGTGTGGCAGCGAGGCGCCGCAGCGAGTCGTCGGCATCGGCACGCCCGGTTGCGTCGTGACCTGAATCCGTCCACCCAGTCATGGCGCCCAGAGTAGCCGACTCATGTGGTGCACCTCACACATTTTCCTCATCCTGCGGTCGTGTGCTCAGTCGATCCTCAGAGTTCTGCGGAACAATCGGCGAGCATGACGCAACGGAAGCGCAACCGCCTCGTCACGATCGCCGTCGTTCTCGTCGCGGCACTCGTCGCCGTACTGGTCGGTGCGGAGGTCTACGTCCGTAACCGCGCGACAACCTGCCTCGCCCAGTCCTTCGAGAGCGAACTCGGTACGGGAGTCGACGTCGACCTGAGCTGGAAGCCGGTGCTGCTGCAACTCGCCGACCGGCAGGTACCCTCCGTGACCCTCGACAGCGACGACACCGCCTTCGGGCCGGCTCAGCAGATGCAGGTGCACGCCGAAGTCCACGACGTGGATCTGCGTGAGTCCGCGGAGGGCGCCGGCACCATCGGCAGCTCGAGCGCAGACCTGTCGTGGCCCACCTCCGGAATCCTTGCGACGGTTCAGAGCCAGTCGGTGGGGGGCCTCGTCACCGATGTCATTGCCGACGAGGGTGCGGACACCTTGACGTTCACGGTCGGCGGGCAGGGTCTCGCCGAGTTCACCGCGCGACCGGTGGTGAACGACGGTGTGGTGACGATCGAGACCACGGACGCCTCCATCCTCGGGATCGGGCTGCCGACGGCTCTCGTCGACGGAGTGGTGGAGATCCTCACCTCGGGCCTGCAGCAGTACCCGCTGGGCATGCAGGCCACCGAGGCGAACGTCACCGACTCCGGCGTCGAGTTGCGCCTCGAAGGTGGGCGCTTCGTGTTGCCGGAGGCTCCCGAAGGACAACAGCAACAGCAGCAGGGCGACTGCGGCATCCTGGCGTGATCGAGCGGGTCAGTCCGCCAGTCCGTCGAGCACTGCGCGACTGCCGGACAACCCGAGACGGGTCGCGCCTGCCTCGATCATCGCGACCGCAGCCTCGGCGGTACGGATCCCTCCGCTGGCCTTGACGCCGAGTCTGCCGCCCACCGTCTGCGCCATGAGGGACACCGCGTGGGTGGTGGCACCTCCCGCGGGGTGGAACCCGGTTGACGTCTTCACGAAGTTCGCTCCGGCCCTCTCCGCTGCGCGACACACTTCCACGATCGCGTCGTCCGAGAGCGCTGCGGATTCGATGATCACCTTGAGGACGGGATCGAAACCGATCGACTCACGCACGGTGAGGATGTCGGCGAGGACCGCGTTGTAGTCGCCGCTCACGGCAGCGCCGACATCGATCACCATGTCGATCTCTCGCGCCCCCTCGTCCACGGCGAGTCGTGCTTCGGCGCCCTTGATGAGCGAGTGGTGCTTCCCCGAGGGGAAACCCACCACCGTTGCGATCGTGATCCCATCGGCCCGCAGGGGCAGCATCGACGGCGACACGCACACCGCATACACGCCGAGTTCGACGGCTTCGTCGACAAGGGCTCGAACGTCCTGCGACGACGCTTCCGGCTTGAGGAGGGTGTGGTCGACGATCGACGCGACCTGCGCACGGGTCAACGAGGTTCCGGACATGGCTGCAGCTTGTCATACACCCCGATCCGGTGCTTCGACGTGCCTTCACACCGTGCCGGGTCGTCGCCACCCGTGGGCGGCCCGTAGGACCGGGAAACGGCTCTGATTCGACAGCACGGCATGGTCTCGCGCCGCACAATGAGCGGGTGCCGATCCCTGCCCCTCGAGGAGCAACGATGAACGACGCACAACACACCGGCACGTCCGGCTCCGACTCGCCGTGGTCCGACTCCGCGGAAACCGCCCGGACCTTCGACGCGGCGAGTCGCGGTTTCGATGCGCTGACCCCGGCGCTGTGGGGACCGGCCGGACAGGCTCTCGTCTTCCAGTTGGGCGTCTCGCCCGGCGAGACGGTGCTCGACGCGTGTTGTGGAACCGGGGCGTCCGCTCTTCCCGCCGCCGCGGCCGTCGGTCCCGAGGGACGTGTCCACGGGGTCGACATCGCCGACGACATGCTCGAACGTGGCCGTCTCACGGCAGAACGCCGCGGCTTGAGAAACATCGAGTTCGTCTGCGCGGACGCATCACGCTGGGAGGCGCCGTCGGACGTCCCCGCTGCCGGCTACGACGTCCTGTCGATCTCGTACGGAGTGTTCTTCCTCCCGGACATGGACCGGTCCTTCTGGCGTCTCGTCTCACTCGTGCGGCAGGGTGGCCGGGCCGGGGTGACGGTGTGGCAACACGGCGCCATGGAGGAGTTCTCGTCGATCGTGTTCGACGTCGCGGCCCGCCACTCCCCCGGACTGCGCGACCGCGCCGGCCTGCGCGACCGCACGCCGCTGCATCGGATCGACACCGCGGCGAAGCTCGAGGCGTGGCTCGCGGATGCGGGGACCGATTCCGTCGAGGTCCGCACGCTGTCCAATCTGCTTCCCGCGACGGAGGAACTGTGCTGGTCGCTCGTGGCGGGTACCGGTCTGCGTGCGGCCCTGACCGGACTCGACGCCGAGGAGGTGGCGTCGGTGCGGCAGGAGATCGCCGAAGAGGTCACGGCGCGAGGACTACACACGATCGATGCCTCGACCCTGGTCGCCACGGCCACTGTGCGGCGTCCTCCGGTCTCCGGCTGACGACCGGGGAATGGGCCCCGCACGTCACCTGAGACAATCGGGGCATGACGCTCGCCTCATCCGCCGACGACCGACGTTACGTTCTGACTCTGGGCTGCCCGGACACCACCGGGATCGTGGCTCGCATCTCGACTTTCCTCGCGGAGGTCGGTGGTTCGATCGTCGAAGCGGCCTACCACGCCGACCAGGACACCGGCTGGTTCTTCACCCGGCAGGCAGTTCGTGCGTCGTCGATTCCGTTCGGTCTCGACGAGTTGCGAGAGAAGTTCGCGAGCGTGGCCGCAGACATCGGCCCGCAGACCGAATGGACGCTGTCGGATACCGGTAAGCGCAAGCGGATCGTGCTGCTCGTGAGCAAGGAGGGTCACTGCCTCCACGACATCCTCGGCAGGGTCGCAGGGGGAGAACTCGACGCCGAGGTGTGCGCCGTGATCGGTAATCACCGCGATCTCGAACCGGTCGCGCAGCGGCACGGCATCGAGTACCACTACGTATCGTTCCCCAAGGACCCCGCCGAGCGGGGCCCGGCCTTCGAGCAGGTGCGCAAGCTCGTCGATGCGTACGACCCGCACGCGGTGGTCCTCGCCCGCTTCATGCAGGTGCTACCGCAGTCGCTGTGCGAGCACTGGGCCGGGCGGGCGATCAATATCCACCACAGCTTCCTGCCCTCGTTCATCGGTGCACGGCCGTACCACCAGGCCTTCACCCGCGGTGTGAAACTCATCGGCGCGACCTGCCATTACGTCACGGCCGAACTCGACGCGGGCCCGATCATCGAGCAGGACGTCATCCGGGTCAGTCACAGCGACAGCGTCAGCGACATGGTCCGTCAGGGCCGCGACGTCGAGAAGCTGGTGCTCTCCCGCGGTCTGCGCTGGCATCTCGAGGATCGCGTTCTGGTGCACGACAGCAAGACGGTCGTCTTCCGGTAGCCCGGCCCGCGAGCGGGGAGCTCGCTCAGCCGACGGGCACGCCGGCGCGTTCGACGAGGTGGGCGACCTCCTCATCGAACCTGTCGATCGCTTCGACGGAGCTCATGTGCCCGATACCGTCGAGCACGACCAGACGTTCGAGATTGCCGGCACATTCGAGTTCCTCGGCGAGACGCCGAGCGTGGACGGGCGGAGTGAGGCGGTCTGCCGACCCGACGAGTACCGTCGTCGGGACGGTGAGGTTCTGCAGCCCCTCCCGGATGTCGAGAGCACTCAGCGCCCTGCCCCAGCCGCCGCGCGTGCGTGGCGGGCAGCCGAGCACGATTCGTTCGCAGAAGGCCACCTCCGCGGTGCTCGCGCCGGGCGACAAGGCAACGTACCGCAGTGCTCGCGTCGTCACCGGAGACGGCGCCAGCGGCACCGTCATCCCCATGAGCCGACTCGCAACGGGCACCGGCACCCGCGGGAACCGTTGTGGCAGCGGCACGATCGCCGAGTCCGCGACCAACCGGTCGGTGCCGGTGCTGGCGAGCAGTACGCCGGCGACCATGCGGTCGACGTTCTCGGGATACTTCTCGGCCCACGCGATGATGCTCATACCACCCATGCTGTGGCCGGCGAGCACGGCTTTCGTTCCGGGCCGGACCGCTGCATCGAGGACCGCCTGGAGGTCGTCGGCGAGTACGTCCGCACCCAGCGGTCGCGTCCCGGCCTCGCTGTCGCCGTGTCCGCGCTGGTCGTACACCACGACGCGGTAGTTCTCCGCGAACGCGTTGATCTGCGGCGTCCAGTAGGCAGCGTTGCACGTCCACCCGTGGCAGAACACCAGTACCGGCGCGTCCGCGTCGCCGTAGGCGAGCACGTTCAGCCGGGTTCCGTCCTCGGTGCGGACGTCGACGGGCTCGGGTTCGATGTTCGGTTCTCTCAGCAGCGAGTGCGGTGCGACGTCCTCGGTCCGGACGACCCTGCGGCGGCGTCGACGGACGAAGACGGCGGTGGCGGCCGCTGCGACGCCGAGGGCGATCGACCCCGCAACGATCGACGCGGCCGGGGACGGTTTTCTCACTGGTGGGAATCTCCTGTCGATTCGGCGGAACAGCGGCTGCGAGGTCACATGACGTGTGCGCGACGCAGCAGCACGGTGGAAGGACCGCCGATCAGGCCCACTTCGTCGAGGAACTCGATCGTGCGGCGAGTGCCCTGGCGGAGTTTGTCGTGATAGTGCTTGTTCTTCTGCGCCGCCTTCTTCGCTTCGGCGACGTCGAGTCCGGCAGCGGCATAGACCTGATCGTTCACGAGGCTGGTGACGACGAAGTAGGCGCTGACCCCGAGGTGCATCCGGATCCACGCTCGCTCGAGGCGGCCGAGACGCGCCGACCGCTTGCGGGTTTCCTCCCGGGCGTAGCGGATGTGCCGGGACTCCTCCACGACGTGGACGTGACTGACGGTCCGGGTGATCGGCTGCACCCTCTCGTCGCGCATGAAGTCGCGCTGCATCATGTCGAGAATTTCCTCGGCGAACAGAGTGCCGCCGTAGGCGAGGGAACCCCGCGCGACCGCCTTGAACAGGCGACCGGTCTCCCGCACCCAGCGCTTGGGTCGGTAGGAGGGGATCCCGTTACGCTGCGCCGACCGGGCGAACATGATCGAGTGACGGCATTCGTCCGCGATCTCGGTGAGCCCGAACTGCACGTAGGGAGTTGCGGGATCGTGCCGGTAGAGATCGCGGACGAGCATCTGCATGAGGATCATCTCGAACCAGATGCCGGTACCGGCGATACTCGCAGCTTCGTGCTTCGTAAGGGTGATGCGCTGTTCCTCCGACATGCGTTCCCACAGTTCGGTGCCGTAGAGGCTGCACCACTCCGGTGTCATGCCGTACTTGCCATCCACCAGCGGAGCGTCCCAGTCGATCTCGAGAGCGGGATCGTAGGACAGTCGCGCGGACGAATCGAGCAAGCGTTGCGCGGTCTCCTGCCGGTCCTCGGTGGGATGTTCACCCGGCAGGCTGTCGTGCTTTCGCAGGAGCGTCATCGCAGACCACCTCGTCTCGGAAATTATCCGTTACCCGAAGTGTCATTATCTGGATCACACTTGTCAAGCGCTGCGCACGAGCGCGTCACGACGCTTACGCCCATCCCGGCCGACCGCCAGCGAGAAAGCCGGGTCTCCACGGCCACCACCGAGGATGCGGAACTCCCCCGTCACCAGCGGGGACGCTGAACCTCCTCGACACGCGGCCGGACGTCCACGAGATACACACAGACCGCGACGACGGCGATGATGCCCAGCAAACCGACCGCACCGAACACGACGAGCACGAGCAGTGCCGCCACGAGGATGCCGAGCCAGACGGGCTTGGTCAGCTTGTCGACGGCCGGAAACGCCTCGGACGGCTGGCGCACCGCATGGAACAGCGCGAATCCCGCCCCGGCGATGGCGATGATCTGCAGCGCGAGGATGATCAAACCGGCAAGTGAATCGACATTCGTCACCTCACCAGTCTACGAGAATCGGCCCCCGCGCGAGTTCACACGGGGGCCGATCGGTCAGTGCAGGTCAGGAGCCGCTGGTCTTGCGCGGCGCCGCCTTCTTCGCAGGAGTCTTCTTGGCCGGAGCCTTCGCCGGGGTCTTGGCGGCGGCCTTGGCCGGAGCCTTCGCCGGAGTTTTCGCCGGGGCCTTCGCGGGCGTCTTCTTGGCAGGCGCCTTCGTAGGGGGCACCTCCACGGGCTCGACCGGGGTAGCGACGGACTCGACCTTCTCCGCGGCCTTGTCCGCTGCCTCGCGAACTTCGCCACGGGCGGACTCGACCCGTCCGGCGGTCTCCGAACCCGTCTCCTCGGCGCGCTCGCCGAGGCCGACGACGCTCTCGGCTGCCTTGTCGCCGGCACGCGAGACCGCCTCGCTCACGTCCTCGCTCGTCTCCGAGATGCGACCGGCCGCGCGACCCGCAAGCTTCGCAGCCTGTTCGCCGACCTCACGGGTTCGGCGCGCCACCGTCCCGAGCGCTTCCTCGGTGATGTCGGCGGCGTCACCGAGGACCGCTTCGGCGCGGCCGATACCGTCCTCGAGTGCGGGCTGGGAGCGCAGGCGTTCGATCGTCTCCTCACCTCGTTCGGCGAGGGCGGTGTAGAGATCGGAGGCAACCTTCAGATACGCCTCGGCCACCTTGCGAAGTTCTTCGGCACTGAAGCGCTCACGCAGTTCGGCGAGTTCCTCGGGCAGTTCCGCCGGAAGCTCCGCGAGACGCTCACGGAGCGACTCGACGGTCTCGGTGAGATCGGCGGGCAGGGTCGCGAAGCGGTCGCGGGCGGTCTCGACCCGCTCGGCGACCTCGTTGCGGTTGCTCTCCGCACGCCGGCGCGCCTGGGCGACGAGGTCGGCAACGGCCTGGACGACAGCGTCGCCCGCACCGACGGCGGCATAGAGGGACGTTCGGATGTTGGGATCGGTCATGGGGATTCCTCCTCGTCGAAGTCTGTCGGATTGTCGGGCCGAGCATCGTCGGCGTCCTGACGGTTCTCCCGGCAGAACGAGTCGTAGATGTCGAGCAGGACCTGCTTCTGCCGTTCGGTGAGAACGGCATCGACGAGCACCGCATCGCGCACGGCACTCTCCGCTCGATGCTCGAGGATCCCGGCACGTACGTAGAGGACCTCTGCCGAGAGCCGCAGCCCCTTGGCAATCTGGGCGAGCACTTCTGCGGACGGCTTGCGCAGCCCCCGTTCGATCTGACTCAGGTACGGGTTGCTGACACCGGCCAGTTGCGACAACTGCCGGAGCGAGACCTGCGCGGCCTCACGCTGGGACCGGATGAAGGCGCCGATGTCCTGGGCGGCGTTGTTGACCACCCGCGCGGCGATATCCCCCGGCCCGGAGCTTTCGTCCGGCGTGTCCGAGCCCTCGATCGGATCTGGTTCCGTGGACACGAGCCTCACTCTACGTCCGAGTGCTAACTACAGCAAGCACTCTGCTAGCAGGTGACGCAGCTCACGAGAACAGCAGTTCCGACACCGTGTAGATCGCGAGTCCGGCCAGCGAACCGACCACCGTGCCGTTGATCCGGATGAACTGCAGGTCGCGACCCACGGCGAGTTCGATCTTGCGGCTGGCCTCCTCGGCGTCCCAACGTTCGACGGTCTCACGGATGACGGAGGTGATCTCGTCGGCATAGTTCGCCGCGATGAACCGCACCGCATCGAGCAGCCAGCCGTCGATCTTGGTTCGCAGGTCGGCGTCCTCGCGCACCCGGATACCGAACGCCATGACGTTCTCCGCGACCTTCGTGCGCAGGGTGCTGTTCGGATCGTCCACCGAGTCGAGGATCATCCGTTTCGCCGCGCGCCAGGTCGCGGCGGCGAGCTGGGTGATCTCGTCCCGCCCCATGATCTCCGCCTTGACCTTCTCGGCCTTGGCGATGGTGACCGGGTCGCTCTGCAGGTCACGGGCGTAGTCGGCGAGGAAGCGATTGACCGCGAGCCGCACTTCGTGCTCGGGATTCGAACGGATCTTCCACGTGAACTCCACCAGTTCGCGGTGGATCCGCTCACCGAGCAGCAGGTCGACGAACTTCGGGGACCAGGAAGGTGAATCGCGGCTGATCACGCGATCGATGGTCTCCTGGCTGCCGAGAGCCCACTGGTGTGCCCGCTCGGCGAGCATGTCGACGAGCGGGAGGTGCCGGTTCTCGGCGAGCAGTTCGGTGAGCACACGCCCGATCGGCGGTCCCCATTCCGGTTCGGCGATGCGCTTGACGATGGTCTGATCGATGATCTGCTGGATGTCGTCCTCGCGCAGAATTCCGACCACACCACGCAGGACCGTCGACGTCTCCTTCGCAACCCGGGCGGCGTTGTCGGGCTCCGCAAGCCAGGTACCGACACGCAGCGGAATCTGCGCCGACTCGACCTTCGCCGACACCACCTCGGGCGCGAGGAAGTTGTTGCCGACGAACGAACTCAGGTTGGCCCCGAGCTGATCCTTCTTCCGCTTGATGATCGCCGTGTGCGGCACGGGTATCCGCAACGGATGCCGGAACAGCGCGGTCACGGCGAACCAATCGGCGAGAGCGCCGACCATCCCGGCCTCGGACGCCGCCCGCACATAACCCACCCATTCGCCTGCACCCCGGGACTCCTGCCACCGGCAGAAGAGGTAGATGATCGCGGCGAGGACGAGGAAACCGGTTGCGACCGCCTTCATACGGCGAAGATCCCGGCGTTTGATCTCGTCGTCGGTCGTCAGAAGCTGCACGCGATCGATTGTGCCGAAATTCCGAACTCGGCGATGGAACGGCCTCGAGTTCTGAAGTACGGAAGTTCGGACCGTAGACTGAGCCGACGATCGAAACCGAACGGATGTGCCGCACAGTGTCCAGCAGACCGCAGACGACTTCGAACCCCACCACGACCGAGGCCGCCCAGCCCGTCAAGCAGGACGGCCGCAAACGGCGTTGGCACGAGCACAAGATCGCTCGTCGAGAAGAACTCGTGGACGGCACCATA
The DNA here is from genome assembly GCF_040643435.1 of Rhodococcus sp. NPDC047139. NCBI lineage: Bacteria > Bacillati > Actinomycetota > Actinomycetes > Mycobacteriales > Nocardiaceae > Rhodococcus > Rhodococcus sp. NPDC047139. The sequence goes on along the minus strand of NZ_JBEYUH010000007.1, from coordinate 115,725 downwards.
AACGCGATCCGCTCGCGTGGGCACGAGATCGGCATGGACGAGATCGCCGCCGAGATCGGCGTCTCGAAGACGGTGCTCTACCGCTACTTCACCGACAAGAGCGACCTGACGACCGCGACGATGCTGCGGTATGTCGAAACGGTTCTCGCGCCCCGGATCTATGCGGCCGTGGCGGAGGATCTCGACGAGTACGGGCTCACCCGCGAGGCCATCACGGCGTATGTGGAGACCGTGGCCGACGATCCCGAGGTCTACCTGTACGTGATGAGCAACAGCACGTCGGCGGGTCGCGATGTGGTGGCCGACTCGGAGCGGATGATCGCCGAACTCGTCGCCACCGTCCTCGGGGAGCGGCTGCGCCTGCTCGAGATGGATTCGGGCGGCGCCGTGCCGTGGGCGTACGGAATCGTCGGTGGCATCCAGCTCGCCACCCACTGGTGGATCTCGAACAAGTCGATGACCACGGAAGACCTCATCGACTACCTGACGATGATGATCTGGGGTGGCATGACCGGCATCGCCGGTGTCGCGGGGTCACCGCTGCGCTTCAAGTCGCAGTCGCACCCGCTTCTGCCGGAGTCGTCGCCCGCGCCTTGATTCGGCCACTTTACTGTAACCACAAGTAGCACGTATAGTGCCGGCATGAGCGACCATGCGGACGATCCGCACGACGAGGACGACCTCGGCTATCGCGGGCCCGCCGAGATCGCAGTGGGTGATCGCAGCGTCGTCGTCGATGTGGAGATCTCCGGACGATTCGATCCCCTGCTCGGCCGCCACGTATGGCGAGGCCGGCTCCGCAAGCTCACGGAGGCCCTCGGCGAAGCACCCTCACCCCCACCGGGAACGGCGGTGACCATCCGGGTGGCGGGCGCCCCGGACGCTGCGACCGCCCGCATCTCGGAGATCGATCTGTGGGGTAGTCACATGGTCGACGGCATCTCCCGGCCGCCCTATCCGCTGCCGACCGACGAGAACGGTGTCGATCCCGCCTGAGACCGGCGAATGTGACACGCTTCTCCCATGCCGAAGGACGCCGTCTTCCGACCCGCCTCGATCGTCGAAGCACTCCGGGCAGGGCCCGAGACACGCGTCGCCGAGATCGCGACGAATGCAACGCCGGGATTCGAGGGGGACAAAGCCGCAGGCGAACGCCTACTCACCGAACGCGGCGCCACTCTGTCCGGATTGCAGGAGATGCTGTTCGCGGAGGGACGGACCGGCGGTACCCGCTCGGTACTCCTGATCCTGCAGGGCATGGATACCGCCGGAAAGGGTGGCATGGTGCGCCACGTCATCGGCCACGTGGATCCACAGGGGGTCGACCATACGGCCTTCGGCGTTCCTACACCCGAAGAGAAGCGGCATCACTTCCTGTGGCGGGTCAGGAAGGCCCTCCCGCGCAACGGCCAGCTCGGCGTCTTCGACCGCTCGCACTACGAGGACGTGCTCGTCGCCCGCGTGAGATCGCTGGTACCCGAGAGCATCTGGCGCGGACGTTACGACGAGATCAACCGATTCGAGAGCGAACTCGTCGACGAGGGCACGACCATCGTGAAGGTGGCGATGTTCGTCTCGTTGGACGAGCAGAAGAAGCGCCTCGCCGAACGTCTCGAACGCCGCGACAAGCACTGGAAGTACGATCCCAGCGACGTCTCGGAGCGCGCCCTGTGGCCGCAGTACCAGCAGGCCTATCAGGACATGCTCGATCGGACGCGCACCGATTCGGCCCCTTGGTACGTCATTCCGTGCGACCGCAAGTGGTACAGCCGGCTCGCGGTCACGGAACTACTCATCGACGCCTTCGAGGGTCTCGATCTCGATTGGCCGGAGCCGACGTTCGATATCGAAACGGAGAAGCGCCGACTCGCAGAGTCGTGATGCCGAACGGACTCGCGGAGTCGTGATGCCGAACGGACTCGCAGAGTCACGGCCGCGCGTCGGTGGCATCGCTCAGAACAGGTGCGGGGTGTCGATATGGCGCCGGTGATCGCGGCGAACGGTTCCGACCATCATGCCGAACGCCGCTCCGAGCGCGACGACCGCTGCGATCGCAGTGATGAGCGCCCAGCCGGAGAAGCCGTATCCCGCCGCGACGAGTGTCAGAGCGATCATCAGGATCGAGGTCAGCGCGAGCCCGTAGGTGCTCCACGCTACGAAAAGGTTGAGTTTCACGACCGCCTCCTTGGACGAGGTGTGTCCCGCTCGATGCCGACGGTACCGTCCGGTGATCCGCATCACAACTTTTCTGCCGCTTGGAGCACCTCGTACCGGGCGACTGCGAATTCGCCGCTCTGCCCCACCTCTGTCAGATGCATCTCCACGTGCCGCGGAAGCAACGGGCGACCCGAGCCGATCGTCACCGGCGCGAACGAGACGATCAGTTCGTCGAGCAGGCCGTGGTCGGCGAACTGCCCGGCGAGATCACCACCGCCCACCATCCACAGGTCACGGCCGTTCGCGGCCTCTGCCATCTCGGTGTAGACCTGCCGGACATCCTTGCGCGTGAAGCGGATGTCGCCGGGTTCGCTTCCCGCCCGTGCCACAGGCAGGTCGTCGCGATGAGTGAACACCCAGCAGGGCAGGTCGTACTCCCATTTGTCCTCACCCGTGTGGTCGAGAACCCAGCGGTAGGTCGACGAGCCCATCACGATGGCGCCGATACCGGCGATGAACTTCTCGTACCCGACGGGCCCGCCGTCCCCCGTCTCGCGGGTGAGCAGCCAGTCGAGCGAATGATCCTCGGTCGCGAGGAATCCGTCCAGTGTGCTTGCGGTGTAGTAGATCATCCGGGTCATGGGCTGTTCCTGTTCCAGTCGAGTGGATCGCCGTGATCGACGTCGAGGCCCGCCGCCCGCATCATGTGCCGGGCGAGTTGGCGGCGGTGCGCGGCGAAGGTGAGGACATGGGTGACCACCCCTGCGAGGACGAAGCTCTCGGGAGGGTCGCACAGGGCATCGATGAGTACGTCGCCCCAGGCACCACGGCGATGGATGTCGCGGATCGTCTCCACCCATCGCGGCGCCACATCATCGAAACGTGCTGCCAGCAAGTCGATTCCACAGTCGTCTTCCACGGGCTGGTCGGCACCGACCATCGAGGCCAGCCAGACCTCCTTGGCGCGCACGAGGTTGCCGAGCACCCGCGACACGGATTCCTCGGGTCCGTCCCACTCGAGCACGACGAGACCGGGGAACCGGATTCGCTCGCGTTCGTCGGCGTCGAGTTCTGCGGCACGGCCGAGGAGATGGCGGGTGTCCGCAAGATCGTGCTGCACCATCTGCGCCAGGACCTCGGCATTCGGATAGGCAGGTGCCGTGGGCCGTTGCCCGTCGTCCTCGACCCAGAGATTGGTGGGCGGATGGAAGTGGACGCCGTTGGGAGCGGGAAGCCAGTGATCACTGCCGCCGGTGCCGAGCACCCGGGCGGCCGCGCTCGGTGGATAGCCGTAGACGCGGGCGAACGCGCGTCCGAACCCTTCGACGCTGTCGTAACCGGCGGCGAACGCCGCATCCGTGACCGAGCTGCCGTGGCGCAACTGCCAAGCGGCGCGTTCGAGCATCACCCGGCGCCGCAACGCCACCGGCGACTCGCCGGTACCGACCGCGAAGGTGCGGCTGAAATGCCACGGCGAGGCGTAGGCGTGCTGCGCCATCCGTTCGAGGGTCGCGTTGTTCTCGTCGAGAACGGCGTCGAGCAGTTCCCGGAGTCGGTCACGGCCGAGGGTCATGCGTTCAGTGTCGCGCGCAGACCCCGCCGCCGCCCGACCGTTCTTGCTCTCTCCTGGCCCCGCCTCGACGTCAGCCCGGCATGGTCTCACCGCCGAGCGGAGCGAGCACTTCGCCGCTGTAGTACGAGGACATCGTCTCCGAGGCGAAGAAGACGTAGGAGGGGGCGATCTCGTCGGGCTGCGCGGCACGTCCGAAGGGTGCCTGCTGTCCGAATTCGGAGACCTTCTCGGCGTCCATCGTCGCGGGGATGAGCGGTGTCCACACCGGTCCGGGCGCCACACAGTTCACGCGGATCCGCCTGTCCCGCAGCGCCTGTGCGAGTGAATACGTCAATGCGATCACGGCGCCCTTGGTCGCCGAGTAGTCGATGAGCGACTTGTTTCCGCGGAGACCGTTGACCGACGCGGTATTGATCACGGCACCACCCGGCGTCAGATGCGGCAAGGCCGCTTTCGTCACGTGGAAGAAGCTGTCGATGTTGACTGCGAAAGTGCGCCGCCACTGGTCGTCGCTCAGATCGGCGAAGTCGTCCACCGGCTGCTGAGTGCCGACGTTGTTGACGAGAATGTCGAGTCCACCGAGTTCCTCGGCCGTCTCGGCGACCACCGACCGGCAGTGCTGCACGTCGCCGAGATCCCCTGCGATCAGGTGACACTTCCGTCCCTCGGCTCGCACGAGAGCTGCGGTGTGCTCGGCGTCCTCATGCTCTTCGAGGTACGCGATCGCGACGTCGGCCCCCTCCTTCGCGAAGGCGATCGCGACCGCCCGCCCGATCCCGGAATCGCCACCCGTGACCAGGGCCCTGCGTCCCGCCAGCAGACCACGTCCCACATAGCCGCGCATCTCGTCGGAGGGACGCTCCGCCATATCGCCGGTGTCACCGGGATAGTCGATGGTGTGGGGTTCTCGTTCGCGGTCCTCAGTCATGGCAGCCGAATACCCGCCCGGGCGGCCGATATGCACAGCTCGTGCCGCTCGCGGCCGTTTTTCGGAACCCCGGAGCGGGTAACCGGGCCGTATGGCTCATGAGACCCGGATGTGCGACAGTCACGAAGCTCCGCTGCCCACACCGCGCGGACCTGTTTCCGCCGAGGTCGTAGAGCGGCTCTGCGGTCCTGCGGACCATTCCGTGTGGGACATCGCGACCGACGGCGCCGATGCCTACGGTGAGGACGTCCAACTCGCCCTGTCGGTGCTCTACGAACTCCACTACCGCGGGTTCGCGGGCGTCGACCCCGCTTGGGAGTGGGCGCCGGGTCCGCTCGGGGTTCGCGCCCGCCTCGAGCGCATCTTTCTCGACCGGTTGCGTGCGGACGTGCCGGCTGCGGACGACCCGCAGAGTGTCCTCGAGGAATTGTGCCGTGAACCGCACGACGCCTGGGGCGTCTCCCACGAACTCGCCGCGAACGGCACGTGGGAGATGATGCGCGAGTTCTTCGTGCACCGCTCCGTTTACCACCTCAAGGAAGCGGATCCGCATGCCCTCGCGATCCCCCGGCTGTCCGGTCGCGCCAAAGCCGCGCTGGTCGCCGTAGAATTCGACGAGTACGGCGGCGGACGAGCAGAGCGGATGCACTCACGGCTGTACGCCGACCTGCTGCTCGCAGCCGGCCTGAAGGACGACTATCTCGGCTATCTCGACGTCGTCCCCGCCGTCACCCTCGCAACGGTGAACTTCATGTCGCTCTGCGGCCTGCACCGCGCGTACACGCCGATGCTCGTCGGCATGTTCGCCGCAGCCGAGATCACCACCGCCCCGAGCGCGCGGCGCATGGTCGAGGCGCTCGAACGACTCGGAGCGGACGAGGCATGCACCTTGTTCTACTCCGAGCACATCGAGGCAGACGCCGTCCACGAGCTCGTCCTGCGGCACGACGTGGTGGGCTACCTGCTCGAGCAGGATCCGACCTGCGCGCAGGACATCTCGTTCGGTGCGCAGGCCATCGAGTTCCTGGAGGGCCGGCTCGGAAGTCACCTGCTGGGCAGTTGGGCGGCCGGTCGCACGTCGCTGCTCACACCGATCGAGGCGCCGGCGTGAGCAGCGAGCACGTGTTGCACTTGTTCAGTCGATGAGACCGGGTTCGTGCGTAGGGGTACCACCCGAACCGCGAAGCCGGCGGCTACGGAGATTGAGGGCCGACATCACGAGCCCGACGACGATGAGTACTGCGGCGGCGATGGCTCCGACGAGTACCCATCCTTCGAATCCGTCACCCGCCGCGTAGAGGACGAGTGCGACTACGGCGATACCTGCGAGTACACAGGCGTAGCCGATCCAACCCGAAGCCCGGGATGCAGTGGTGGGTGCGTGAGCCCGATTCGATGGTTTCGTCATGGTCGCGGATACCGCATTCGCGCCGTCACGAAACCCGCGGACATCATCCTCGCGGAAGGAGAACCCTTGCGACGTAAAGTGTTACGCGCTAGGACGGGATCCGCCGGTCGAGAGGACCGCGCTCGACGAGGGCGGCGAGCCGCTCCCGGGCTGTCCGCGCAGTGAGCACGGGGCTGTCGGTGCCCGCCCGGCTCCGCATTCCCTGCACCGTCTCGGCCCATGTCTCCGGGCCGTCGTGTTTCGGCGACCACCCGAGTTCCTCGCGGGCCCTGCTGCAATCGAGCAGCGGGCAGTTGTATGCAAGATCGATCCAGCCACCCTGCACCGGCTGCAGCCGCAGCCGCCAGGTCGCTTCGGCGAACGCCGACAGAGCCCGCCACGGCATCGGCACCGTCGGGCAGTCGAAGGGAGCGGCGAAATCGTCCGCCCCCACCGGGGTCGGCGCCCCCAGATTGAACGGCCCGGGTACTCGCCGTTCGAGTGCCGCGACCAGGGCGCTCGCCACGTCGTCGGAATGCACCGCAGGGATTGCGAGGCTGTGGTCGATCGGTATCACCGGCAGATGGTTCGTGATCCCGCTGGGAACGAACTCCGGCAACACATAGCGTTCGAGGCCGGAACCCGACACCAGTTGTCCGATGAATCCCGGACGGAACCGGGTGAGGACCGGGGTGTTCGGCTTCGTCTCGTAGTCGTCGAGAACATTCTCGGCCTCGACCTTGTCGACGCTGTACACACAGGTGGGCACGCCGTCGCGAGCCCAGGCCTCGTCCACCGTTCGCCGATAGGCGCCGCGGGAGTAGACGGCGGCGGACGACATATGGACCAAATGTCCGACGCCGGCCTCCGACGCTGCTGCGGCCACGGCGCGCGTACCGTCGACAGCGACGCGACGGAGATAGTCGCGGCGATGCGAAGGCTGAAACCCCCATGCCAGATGGACGACGGCGTCGGCTCCCGCAAAGGTCCGGGTCAGTACGTTCGCAACGTCGGGATCCGCCAGGTCGACGGCACTCCAGGTCGCTCCCGCATACGGATCGCGCGCCGGAGGAATCCGGCGCGCGATCGCGACGATATCGGGTTGTGCGGGATGAGCAGTCAGGCGGCGCAGCAGTGCTGTGCCGACGTTTCCGCTCGCACCGGTGACGACGATCCGCCCGGGCAGACCCGGCTGGAATCCCGGAGCCATCGCCGCCCTCGCATTCGTCCTGTCGTCCTGGTTCAGCGGGCGGATTCTGCCGCGTCCTTCTCGGTCCGCGCGTCCGCGTTCGGGAGCACACCGGCAGCGTTCTCGAGGTGGGCGCGAACGAACCACTGGAACTTCTCGAGCTGGCCGGTGTGCCCGATCAGAATGTCCTCGGTGATCGGGTCGAGCTTGCCGACCTCCTCGATCGCCTTGCGATTGTCGGTGATCACACCGTCGTAGACGAGATCGAGCGCAGCGAGGTGCGCCTGGGCGGTGTCGCGTCCGACCGAGTAGTCGTCCCACGTACGGTTCTTCTCGATCGCCCCGGGCGTCCCCTTCGGAGATGCACCGAGCGCCGCGATCCGCTCGGCGACCTCGTCCGCGTAGCCGCGCACGAGCTCGACCTGCGGGTCGATCATCTCGTGGACGCCGATGAAGTTCGGGCCGACGACGTTCCAATGGATGTGCTTCAGAGTGAGGTGCAGGTCGTTGTAGGCACTCAGGCGCTCCTGGAGAACCTGTGCGGTGCGCGACCCGTCGGCATCACTCAGTCCCGGAACCGTGTAGCTCGACTTCGACATTGTGCTTCCTCCAGAGTCCTTCGGGTATGTCGAAGAGCGAATACCCGGGCGGCGGCGCGGTCCAAACATTCGGCGGACGCGGGAAGCACCCGGTCCACCAGGGCTCGAGCAACGTCGAAAATTCCTTGGTGACAAACGTTTGGAATCGGACCAACCCGGCTATTCGTCCGCCAGACTCCGAAGCTGCAGGGCTACGGACACGACATCCGAGGTGGCGATAATGATCATTCTGGGCCTGATTCTTCTGGTGGTGGGTTTCTTCACGGGGATCTCGATCCTCACCACCCTGGGCGTGATCCTCCTGGTGGTCGGCGTGATCCTTGCGATCCTGGGTTCGACCGGTCGGGCCATCGGCGGGCGTGCGCACTGGTACTGACGCCACAATTACCGACCGCGCCTGAAGAAGGCGCGAACACGAGACGAACGACGAATCCCGGGTGCTCGGAGCACCCGGGGTTCGTCGTTTCGGTGCCTGTGCGGACGCAGCGTATCGAGATACGCAGCGCTCGAGATACGAAAATGTCCGGGCCGACCTGTCGGCCGGCCCGGACATCACACTTTCATCGTGGGATCGGTCGATCGGGATCCTCAGGGGTTCTCCGCGCCGGCGCAGCCGTCTACCGTCTTCGAAGCGCGGACGAGAGTGCGATGGCTCGTGTCGCAGAGTGGATACAGGGCACTGCGGTGGCAACGGCACACCGCCACCACGAATCTGTCCGATACCACCTCGGCACCGTCGTCGGCCACGATCCGCACAGGTCCTTCGACGAGGGTGGGTCCGCCTCGCACCTGACGCACCACACGCGCTTCACGCTCACCGTCCTCGGTGATCCGCGTGATCTTCGGTGCCCGGTTCAATGTTCTCAGCTCCTCACGCGGGGACTATCGGCACGAACCACAACCACCTCTTCGGTGAGGGTGCCCGGCTCAGCCAGCTGCGACGAGTACAGATACTCCGCCCGGCTGCGCAGCACCGGACCGAACGGGATCCGGCTGCGGGCTACGACGGACGCCTTGAGATCCACATCGCGCAGACGAGACAACGTCGCGTCGACGCCCGTGAACTCCGAGTGCACGATCAACGCGAAACCGCCGGGTGCGAGCAGGTCGGGAAGGCTGTCACAGAGCGGATCGAGCACACATCGGCCGTCCGTACCTGCGTCCCAGCGTGGATCGCGGGTCTCCCCTTCACACGGAACGTACGGTGGGTTGGACAAGACCACGTCGAACGGGCCGTGCCGCACCGCCTCCTCGAGTCCACCTCGGCGCGCACGGATCGGTAACCCGCGTGACCACGCGTTGACACGTGCGCTCAGCACGGCACGTGGAGCGATGTCGAAGGCCGTCACCGAAGCAGCACCGAGCTGAGCAGCATTGACTGCCAGAAAACCTGTCCCGGTACAGAAGTCGAGCACCTTGGCGCCCTTCGTGCCACCAGCGTCCGCCAGTGCAGCTGCGAGCAGATACGAATCCTCCTGGGGGCGGTACACCCCGGGAAGGCGCCATATCCGCGGCGAATCCGATCCGTCCAGCGCCAGGGAAGCTGTCACGTCACACCACCTCGGTATCTCTGATCGGACACGATTTCCACGGCCCCCGACCCGAGACCGGCTCCGTCCGTTTCGCGAGCGGATACCCGAGCGACATCGATGTGAAACACACCACGAATCCGCATGGTTTTCTGTGGGCGCTACGAGAACAGTCTCCGGCGTGCCGCATTTCGTACGCGACGGGCCACCGGTGCGGTTCGCTTCGTATCGTCGAGGGCGGCACGAGCGGCATTCCAGCCACCCATCCCGTGGACTCCCCCGCCCGGATGCGCGCCTGCGCTGGCGAGGTACACCCCTTCGACGGGAGTTCGCGGACCTCCGAAACCGGGAGTGGGCCGGAGGAACAACTGCTGGTAGACCTGCGCGGTACCGCCGTTCACGGCACCGCCGACGAGATTCGAGTCGGCTGCTTCGAGGTCGCCGGGTCTCTGAACGTGGCGCCCGACCACCCTCGAACCGAATCCCGGTGCGTACGCTTCCAGTTGGGCATCGACACGTTCGGCGAGATGGTCGGCGGCCGTATCGTCGGTTATGCCCCGAGGCAGATGTGTGTAGGCCCAGCAGCTTTCGGTTCCCTCCGGCGAACGCGTCGCATCCGTAGTGGTCATCTGCCCGAACAACAGGAACGGGGATTCGGGTACGGTCCCGGTGGCCAGATCGGCCGACCACCTGATCATTGCGTTCGTGTCGGCTCCGACGTGCACTGTGCCGGCCCCGTTCAACGAAGGCGAGCGCCACGGCACAGGGCGGTCGAGAGCGTAATTCACCTTTACCACGGGTGTGTCCCATTCGAAGCGACGGAGATCATCGCGCACCCGCGAACCGACCGCATCCGCAGGAAGGAGACGCGTGTACAGAGCCGGAGCCGAGACGTCCGCGAGGACGGCACGCCGAACCTTCACCCGTTCACCACCGGAAGTACGCACGGCAGACACAGTTCCGGCCTCCAATTCCACGGCGACCACCGGAGAATTGCAGCGCACTTCGGCGCCCGCCGATTCGCACCGCCGGACCAGCGCGTCGCTCAGTGCCCCTGCACCGCCGACCGGCGCGGGAAATCCGACGTCCTGCGCGAGCATCGTCAGGATGTATCCCATGACGCCGCTGCCCGGCGCTTCGGGTGGCGTGTCGGCGTGCATGGCGTTGCCGAGGAGCAGCAGGCGGGCGGCCGAACCGCGGAAGAGTTCGGCGGACATCCGGGTGACCGGCAGCGCGAGCATGCGTGCATAGCGCAGCAGGTCCCCTGTCTTCATGCTCCGCAGCAGGTCCACGGAGCCTCGGACGGGAGGAAAAGGCCCCAGGAGCAGTTCGAGCAGCGCACCACGGACCTGTTTCCACTGCTCGAACAGCGCGAGCCACGCCGCGCCGTCACCCGCACAACGTCGCTCCAGATCTGCCGCTGTATCCACCGGATCGGGCGAAACGACGATCGCATCCTCGTCGTCCGGCGAGAGGGGATGGCCGAATGCCTTGGGCGATCGTGCCCAGCGAAGGCCGTGCGACGCCAGATCCAGGGCCTGGAAGGCAGGTGAGACCACGCCGAGCGGATAGAACGCACTGAACAGATCGGCTCGGAAGCCGGGGTGGAGTTCGGCGCTGCGCACCGCCCCGCCGGGGTCGGGTTGTTCTTCGAGCACGAGAACGTCCCACCCCGCGTCGGCGAGCACCGCAGCGGCAGTGAGACCGTTCGGGCCGGCACCGACGACCACGGCATCGACCGCATCGCCGCTCATTCCGTGGCGCCTTCGGCGAGCAGCACCAGCCGTCGCAGGCATTCCTGGTTGCGCGGCAACACCAGTTCCTCCTGGACACGATCGGGAACCAGGGCGTACGGTCCCGCGACGACGTGCTCGGCCATACCGACCCGCGTGCCACCGGCGGGAGTCGGTTCGAGCGTGATTCGTATCTCGGCCTTACCGAAGAGCCAGGCCCGTGCACGCAGCACGAGTTCTCGCTCGGGCACCATCGATCGAACCTCGGTGCGGTCGTCGAGCAGTAACGGCCAGAGCCCCACCGAGTGGTGGATTCGGGTACCCGCTTCGGGCCAGGCGGTATCGACCGCCCGGATGCGTGACGCACCGACCACCCATGCCGCGTATCGCCAGCCGTCCGACAGGATCTCCCATACCCGTGCCGGCGCCACCGGCGCCTCGACAGTCGCGATCCTGGCCATGCCCACTCCTCAACCCTGGACGAGAGCTCGCTTGCGGCACACGCATACCCCGCCAGCGGATCCGTCACACGGAGTCGGGTGTCACCGCTGTTCGGAGGGGGTATACGGGCAGGCATGGAACCCGAGAACAGCGCCACCAAACCCTATGGCTTCGTCTTCGCCCCCGCGCCCCTCCTCACCGTCACGCTCGAGAAGGCACCGGACGGAAGCACCGAACTCCATGTGCACCCGGGCGGCCAGGGCTTCTGGATAGGGCGCATGGCCTCGATTCTGGGAATGGATGTGCACCTGTGCGGTCCGTTCGGTGGCGAATCCGGATCCATCCTCGTCGACATCATCGAGCGTGAAGGCTTGACGGTGCACCCGGTGAAGACGGCGTCGGCGAACGGTTCCTACATTCACGACCGTCGCGAGGGTGAGCGGAAGGAGATCGCCGACATCTCCCCGCCCGCACTCACCCGGCACGAGATCGATGATCTGTTCAGCGCTTCGCTGGCTTCCGCGATGTGCGCGAAGGTCGCGATGCTCGGCGGCCCCCACCACGACGCAGCCGTGCCCGCCGAGATGTACACCCGGCTGTGCGCCGATCTCGGTGCACTGGGCATTCCGGTCGTGGCCGACCTGTCCGGTCCTACGCTGCGCGCGGCCCTCGAAGGAGGCGTGAACGTTCTCAAGGTCAGTCACGAGGATCTCATCGAGGACGGGCTCGCCGAGTCCGACTCACTCGACGATCTCCTCGAGGCCATGCAACGTCTCCAGGACGACGGTGCCGAGTCGGTGGTCATCTCGCGTGCCGGTGATCCGGCGATCGCCTTCGACAACGGTAATTTCTGGGAGGTCGAGGCACCCTCGGTACAGACGGTGGATCACCACGGGGCCGGCGACTCCATGACCGCAGGTATCGCTGCCGCCTACGCGGCGGGTGAGAAGTTCGAGGACGCTCTGCGACTCGGCGCCGCAGCGGGCGCGGTGAACGTGACGCGCCGGGGCCTGGCGACCGGCAACAGCGCCGCAGTCGAGAAGATGTCGGAGAAGATCGAGGTCAGAAAACTGAAGGGAAAGCGCTCATGAGAGCACTGATCGTCAACGACGACGGCATCGACAGCCCCGGTCTCCTGCTGCTCGCTCGGGTCGCCGTCGATGCAGGATTCGACGTTCAGGTCGCGGCCCCGCACGTCGAGCGCAGCGGTGCGAGCGCGTCGTTGACGGCGCTTCAGGACGAGGGAAAGCTCCTTCTCAGCCGGCGACCTCTCGATGGCCTCCCCGATGTGGAGTCCTACGCGGTGGAGGCCTCCCCCGCTCTGATCACCTTTCTCGCGGCGTACCGCGCTTTCGGACCCGAGCCGGACATCGTCCTGTCGGGAATCAATTTGGGCCCCAATACCGGTCACGCAATCCTGCATTCGGGCACGGTGGGTGCGGCACTGACTGCGGCCAGCCACGGTGCCCGCGCAGTTGCGTTGTCCCTCAACGGTACCGAGCCGTCGCAGTGGGAAACTGCAGAACTCGTGGCGCAGAGGGCCCTCGACTGGGCAGTCGAGCACAGCCGTCCGGGCACGGTGCTGAACGTCAACATTCCCGACATCCCGATCCACGAACTCCGCGGGCTGCGTAGTGCGCCGCTCGCGGAGTTCGGCGCGGTGCAGGCAGAAGTCGGCGAGGTCGAACAGGATGGCGATGTCTCACGCGCCGTGCCCGTCACGTTCCGGGCCGTCGAACTGGACGAGTCCCACGACAGTGACGCCGTGCTCGTGTGTCGCGGGTGGGCGACGGCTACTGTCCTGACGATGCCCTTCGAGGTGGCCGAGGCCGATCTCGGCGCACTGGAATTCGCTCACTCGGGTAGTTCCCAGACGTGAACGACAGACCGCTCGGCCGAGTATCGCCCGGCCGAGCGGTCCGCTCTGCAACCGCTCAGGCGACCGCCGAGTTCGGACCGAAGCCGGAAATCGGAGTCTTCAGAGTCTTTTCCACACTTCTGTCCGACCCGGTGACCGAGCGCACGAAGTTCCCGGCTTCTGCGATCGCGCGTCGGCTCTCGGGAAGGCCGTCGGCGAAAATCGGGAAGGCGTGCACCTGGTGTCGCCATACGTGCAGATCGCAGCTCACTCCCGCTTCCCGCACCGCCCGGGCCATGGATTCGGCATCACTGCGCAGCAATTCGTCGTCGCCGGCGTGGATCATCACGGGCGGGAGAACACTGAGGTCGTTGTCGAGGGGGCACATCAGCGGCCCAGGCTCTCCGTCCACGGTCAGGCGCATGTGAGTGCCTTCGATGTACTGCACGAGCGACCGCACGGCCGAGCCCGGGAACATCGGGCAGGCAGCCTGCATGTCGTGTTCGGCGCGACGATCCGAGTCGAGGTCGACGAGCGGAGACAGCGCGACGATCCCTGCCGGCCGGGGCAGGTCGGCTTCGGCGAGTGCGAGCGCCGTCATGAACGAAAGATAGCCTCCGGCGGAGTCACCTGCGATGACGATGCCCTCTCCGCGGTAACCCTTCTCGCACAACCATTCGTATCCGCGTATCGCATCGTCCACCGCGTGCGCGATGGGAGCATCCGGGAGCATCCGGTAGTCGACGTTGAGAACCGCGCCGTCCGAACGATCCGACAGCCTCACTGCCAGCGAGCGATGAGTGTTCAGCCCGCACATGAGGAACGCGCCACCATGCAGATACAACACCGCGCGTTTGGTCGACCGGCCCTCGGCACGGATCCACTCCGCTCCGCAGGATCCCAGATCGACGTCGATGTACTGCGCTCCGGACGGCCTGGGAAGCAGAGAGGCAGCGCTGTCGACGATCGTCAGTGGCCACGCGAGGTCCGGCCGTGCCATCCATGCACCGACGACAGGTTTCGCGAGGGCGCGCACTGCCCCCCGCACGAACAGCGAGCGCATGCTCCCGCCGCGGTGGGTGCGGCTCACGCCTCCACTCCCACAGAAATCGTCGCTCTCAGAGGGCAGCACTGGAACCTCCCCGTGGATCACCCCACGAAACTTGTCGTTTCTGCCGTTTTACACAGCAACAGTAGTGCGGTTTACCCTTCGCTTTACGAAGCCGAAACCTCGAGCGTCGAACCAAGAGAAAACGATCCGTAGCCGAGAACTCGGTAAAGAGACAGGTGACGCCGCGTGCTGCGGGTGAGGCCGATCGTTTACCGCTTCGCCGGACGAGGTAACCAGCGCACATGTCTACCGAGACCACGGTGTCCCTGTGGCGGGATCGCGCTCCACGGACCGCGGCGTACGACGACTGGACGGCCCGCCGGGAGCGCTACGACGTCGTGGTCGTCGGCGCGGGCATCACGGGCACCGTCACGGCACTGCTCCTCGCCGAGCGAGGACTGCTCGTCGCGGTCGTCGAAGCCCGCGACATCGGAGCTGTGACCACCGGAAACACGACCGGCAAGCTGAGCGTCCTTCAGGGCACCCGCCTGTCGCAGATCGGTCGCCGGCACTCCGCCGCGATACGCCAGGGTTATGTGGACGGAACGCTCTCGGCGCAACGGTGGGTGGTCGACTTCTGCACGCGGCACGGACTCGATCTCGACCGGGCGAACGCGTACACCTACACCCAGGACCCCGCGAACGCGGGCATGATCGAGGCGGAGTACCGCCACTGTCGCGCCGCCGGCCTTCCGGCCGAGCAGGTCGACGAGACCCCGCTTCCCTTCCCTGTGGCTGCGGCGGTGACGATCCCCGACCAGATACAGGTCGATCCCATGCCTCTTCTGTTCGAGGTCGTCGACCGGGCACGCGCGTCCGGCACCCACGTGTTCGTCGGTCGGCGTGTGAAGACGGTGGACACCGACGGCGAGGGATGCATTGTCCGGACCGACGCCGGCGACGTCCGCGCAGATCGCGTGGTGCTCGCGACCGGTACCCCGATCCTGGACCGCGGGGGATTCTTTGCACGCCTCGAACCGGACCGGTCGTACTCCATCGCCGTCGAGGTACCCGGCGGGCCCCCGGAAGGGATGTACCTTTCCGCGGACAGTCCCACACGATCACTCCGCACCGCTTCCGCCGCAGGGACATCGTCGTCGGCAGATCGTCTGTTGCTCGTCGGCGGTAACGGCCATGTGGTGGGCCGGCACCATTCCGCACGCTCTGCCTACGACGACCTGCTGCACTGGAGCCAGCGGACGTTTCCGGGAGCGCGCGAGCTGTACCGCTGGTCGGCGCAGGATTACTCCGATATCGACAGCCTCCCCGAGGTCGGACCGGTCCTGCCGGGAGCCGACCGGATCTGGGTGGCGACCGGTTTCGGCAAATGGGGAATGACGAGCGGAGTCGCCGCGGCCCAGATCATCGCTTCCCGGTTCTCGGAGTCACCCGATCGCGGTGTCGAGGCATGGGCACCCGCCATGACCGCCTGGCGCACCGAACTGGTGACGGGTGCGCCGACGGCGGTACGACTCAACGCCACAGTGGCAGTGCAGATGGCCAAGGGCTGGCTGCAGGCCGAGATGTCTTCGGGATCCACCCCCGGGGAAGGCGAGGGGCGGGTGGTCCGCAGTTGCGGACGACCCGTCGGGGTGTCCACGGTCGACGGACGGACACGACGGGTGAGCGCGGTCTGCCCGCACCTGGGGGGAATCCTGCGTTGGAACGACGCCGAGAGCTCGTGGGACTGCCCGCTGCACGGATCTCGATTCGCCGCCGACGGAAGCTTGCTGGAGGGTCCCACCACCAGCGATCTCTCACCTCGATGAGACCGCGGGTGAAACACGAGGTGAAAGATCTTCGTTTGGTTCTCCTTCGTCCCGGGTAGACCCCAGAGCAGTCGAGAAAGGACTATACGAACATGACTTCCGCCGATGGGGCACGCCTGTCCGGACTGACCATCGCCGTACTCGCCACCAACGGGGTCGAAGAGGTCGAACTCGTCGAGCCACGCCGGGCTCTCGAGAACGAAGGGGCCGCTGTCCGGCTCGTCTCCCTCGAGCAGGGTGAGATCCAGGCCATGGAGAAGGACGTCCACGCAGCCGGCAAATACACCGTGGACCACGTGGTGGCAGAGGTGTCCCCCGAGGATTTCGACGGTCTGGTACTCCCCGGTGGAACCACGAACCCGGACCAGTTACGGCAGGACGACGAGGCCGTTTCGTTCGTGCGCGAGTTCGTCACCTCCGGCCGCCCGGTCGGCGTGATCTGCCACGGGCCGTGGACACTCGTCGAAGCCGATGTGGTGCGCGATCGCACTCTCACGTCGTATCCGAGTGTTCGTACCGACATTCGCAACGCCGGTGGACACGTCGTCGACAAGGAGGTCGTCGTCGACGGGAACCTCGTGTCGAGCCGCAATCCCGGCGATCTGCCGGCCTTCTGCGACGCGCTCGTCGACCTCTTCGCCGCGCACCGTGCAGGTTGACTCCGCCCGGATCCGCGCTCTCCCACCACTGCGACCGCAGGATCGCAGTTCTCTCCTGCCCTTCGAAAGGATCTGAAGATGTTCGAGCAGAGCTCCGGCGCCGGTTCCCCGGCCCCCGTTTCCTCCACACTGCACCAGGGGGTGCGGTTCAGCACTGCAGAGATCAAGAAGCGCATCGGCGAGATGTTCGACGATGCACCCGCGCTGGCCGTACCCAGCGAGAACTGAATCGGACTCCGCCGGCCGTACGCTGTCTTGCGGCCCCTCACCCGCCTTGATAACAAGAACCGGTCGATTCGAACATTCGGGATTGATGCGCCGTGAGGCAGTAGTACAAAGGCGGGATAATGAACGAACCGAACTCCTACGATTTCGTAGTCGTCGCAAACCGATTGCCGGTGGATCTCGAAACTCCGGCCGACGGTGGCCCACCGGTATGGCGCCGTAGTCCCGGCGGCCTGGTCACCGCGATGGAGACCGTCCTCCGGTCCAGTGAGGGCGCCTGGGTCGGATGGCCCGGAACGCCCGACGTCCGCGTCGACCCGTTCGAAGAAGATGGGCTGGCACTGTATCCGGTGGAGCTCTCCGCCCAGGAGGTGGAGGAATACTACGAAGGCTTCTCGAACGACGCCCTGTGGCCGCTCTATCACGACGCATTGATCCCACCCACCTTCGATCGCCGCTGGTGGCGCACATACAGGCAGGTCAACGAGCGGTTCGCCGAGGCGGCCGCTCGTGCCGCAGCTCCGGGGGCCACTGTGTGGGTGCACGACTATCAGCTTCAATTGGTCCCCCGGATGTTGCGCGACCTCCGCCCTGACGTGACCATCGGCTTCTTCCTCCACATCCCGTTCCCGCCCACGGAACTCTTTCTCCAGCTGCCGTGGCGCAAGGAGATCGTGGACGGCCTTCTCGGCGCCGATCTCGTCGGCTTCCACCTCCCCGGCGGAGCTCAGAACTTCCTGTATCTCGCAAATCGCCTCTTCGGCCTTCCTTCGCCGCGTGGAACGGGCACGGGCGGCACGATCGATCTCGGCGACCGAAGGGTGCGGGTAGGCGCCTATCCGATCTCCATCGACTCCGCACAACTTCGGGATCGCTCCCGAGAGAAGAGCATTCGCGATCGTGCTGCCGAGATCCGCCGGGATCTGGGCGATCCTGAGGTCATGTTGCTCGGCGTGGACCGGCTCGACTACACCAAGGGAATCGACATCCGCATCGAGGCGCTCTACGAACTCTTCGAGGAAGGCACACTCGACCCCGAGAAGGTGGTGATGGTGCAGCTGGCGACTCCGAGCCGGGAGCGGTTGACCGCCTATGCGCGCCTTCGTGATCAGGTAGAGCGCGAAGTGGGCCGGATCAACGGGGAATTCGCGCGGCTCGGTTCCCCGGTCGTCCACTATCTGCATGCTTCCGTCGACCGGGACGAGCTACTCGCCATGTACACCGGGGCCGACGTCATGCTCGTCACCCCTCTACGAGACGGGATGAACCTCGTGGCAAAGGAGTTCGTCGCCTGCCACGAGGATGGCAGCGGATCGTTGGTGCTCAGTGAATTCGCTGGGGCAGCAGCCGAATTACGCCGGGCCCTGCTGGTCAATCCCTACGATCTCGAGGATGTGAAACGAGCGATCGTAGCGGCGATCGAAGAAGACCCCGCAGAGCGCACGAGGCGTATGGAGACCATGCATTCGCACGTCATGACGCACGACGTCGCTCTGTGGTCGCAGACCTTTCTAGACGATCTGCGCGCCACTTCGGGTGCCCCGGTCGACATCTCCTGAGACGAGATGCCCGTCCTTCTCCGGCCGGATGCCGGCGAAGGACGGGCAACCCCCGCCTACTGGGTCGGCTGCGGCACCTCGCACTCCACTGCAGGATTGACTCCCGCGTAATTGAGCGGTCCCGCCACTACTGTGATCGCCACTGTTGCGAGACTGCTGCAGTTCTGTTCCGAACTCTCGAAGTAGCCCCGCTGACCGGCCGCCACCGCACCGATGACCAGCCAGATCAGGACGACAAGACTCAACAAGCGCACGATCTCACCTCGATCCGTCTCACCCGCCGGACCGTCCGGCCGGGTAGCAATACCCGGGTCCGAAACCGCACAAACACAACAAAAGTCGCGATCCGAGCGTATAGGACCAAACGCCCACGAACGCGAGCTCTGTCCGGATGGCATGCGGACGGTTGATTGAGTGCCCGCCGCGAGGGTAACCGAAGGTCGAATCGCGCCCTGCGCCGAACGAAGCGCACGTGCGCCCTTCGAAGTGAGGAGTGCCATGACCCAGGATGTGGAAAAACGTTGGAACGATCCTCGTACGGCCAGGAAGGCCGGTGGTTACGCAGTCGCCGTGATCGTGGTGGCACTCGCAGTGATGGGCGGCGCGATCGCCTGGGGCACGAGTTCCGGGCAGGACTGCACCGATGCGGCGTTCGCCGTCTGCGCCGATCCCGAACGCCAGGTCCTGGTCTTCGGACCGACTCTGGTACTCCTGCTCGGCGGTCTCGGCGCACTGCTGATGGCCTACCGAACCTGGAAGCGCGGTGGCCGCTGGCCGATCTGGCAGGGCGCTGGCTGGGTGCTCCTGGTATTCATGGTCGTCTACGCGACCATCTCCGCACGGTCGATGATCTGACTTCGTCAAGGCCGGATCCCCGGTGACAGTGAATTCCGCCATCGAGGAGCATTTTTCGGTTCACATCTCGCCTTCCTGCCGGTTTACCCGTCTCGGCGCACGGGAATGCAGACGAGGTGAAGATCGCGATGGTTGCCGGCCAAGTGAACCCCCTGATCTGCCACGGCTCGCAGCCGAGTGCGCCGCCGCAGGGCCTGCACATACATGTCACCGAACTGTCCTCGGCCTTGACGCGGGCAGGCCATGAGGTGGTGATCTACACCCGCCGGGAGGACAGCGCCGCTCCGGAGAGACTGGCGGCTCCCGGCGGATACGAACTGGTGCACGTGCCGGCAGGCCCTCCATCCCCCATGCGTCCCGATGAGACCGCTTCTGCAATGGGCGAATTCGGGAACTTTCTCGAGAGGGAGTGGCGTGGACGCCCACCGGACATCGCACACGCCCATTATTGGCTGTCGGGACTGGCCACGCAGCTCGCCACCCGATCACTCGGAATTCCTGTGGTTCAGACGTTTCACTCACTGGGCACGGTCGAGCACAGGGTTCGCGAGAGAACCTCCATGGACAAGGCCTCGAGAGATCGAATTCGACTGGAACGACTCATCGCACGAGGTGCTACGCGCATGATCGCGACCAGCTCGGACGAAGTCTTCGAACTGGCACGTATCGGACTCCCTCGCACACGCACGACGGTGGTCCCCAGCGGCGTCGATACCGAACACTATTGCACCGCAGCATCTCCCGTTCCCACGCGAGCCCGTCGGCCTCGCCTCGTCACAGCCGGCCCCCTCGAACCCGCATCAGGGTTCGATACCGCCATCGAAGCACTGGCAGGTATCCCCGATGCCGAACTGGTGATCGCGGCGCATCCGGCTCCCGCTCGTGCGCCGCGGCGCCTCGACGAGGAGGAGAACTCCCGCCTCGCAAAAATCGCAAGAACACACGGAGTAGACGGACGCGTTCACATCCGTCGCGAGGTCGGGCGGGCGGAGATGCCCGCGCTGTTGTGTTCCGCCGATGTCGTGGTGTGCACGCCCTGGCACGATTCGTCCGGAATGCTCGCTCTGCAGGCCATGGCCTGTGGTCGTCCGGTGATCGCATCCGCCTCCGGCGGAACGCTCGACACCGTCCTCGACGACACTACAGGCGTGCTCGTGCCCATTCGATCTCCCGAAGCCGTGGCCGCCGCGGCCCGCCGGCTCCTCACCGACACAACGGCACGCGCTACCTTCGGCATCGCCGCACGCGACCGCGTAATGGCCAGATACACCTGGGATCGGGTTGCCGAGGACACTCTGCGGACCTACGAGCGGTGCGTGCCGGTCCGGCGCACTGCACACCGAACTGCACGGACCGGTGTGCAGTGACGCGATGAACGGACACCGGACCGATCAGGGGTTCTGATCGGTCCGGTGCGCTCCCGGCCTACCGGCGGTGTCGATTCGACCCTCACCGACCGGCCCCGCCTCCGTGGACGGTTCCGCCGAACCGGCGGCGCGGGTGCTCGACCCATCCTGGGCGGTCGTGGAACGGGGGTCCAATTCCTCTGCGCGACGGCGACGTTCGTCGAGTTCTGCGCGTGCGGACTCGGCCGCCCGTCGTTCCTCGTCGGACCGTGCACGCAACCGCTCCGCTTCCGCCGCCTTCGCTTCTGCGTCCGCGGCAGCGCGACGAGCTTCCGCCTCGGTGCGATCGGCCGACGCGGCGCGTTGCTCTACGGCGGCCTTGTTCTCCTCGACGCTACGTCGCAGCCGCTCGGCTTCGGCACGTCGCCGCTCGGCGCCGCGCTTACGGAGTGCCCACACCGACACCGCAAGCAGCGCCACTGCGACGGCCACCACTACCACCAGCAGAATCCAGTCGTTTGTATCCATCTCACCCTCCTCGGTTCAGGGGGCGGATTCCCCGAGGCCGAAACGGCGAAACGGGCAGAGCGGACTCGTACGGCGAGCAGCTCCGAACAGGCCCGTTGCCGTCCGGATCTCCGAACGGCAACGGTGTGAATGACGTGGCAGGTCTTCCGGCCACGTCGTGTGGTCGGATCTCCCGCCGTCTAGGTCTCGCGAGCGAGCGCGGCAAGCACTCCTTCACGTGTCCTGTACGACTTGGCCGCGATGGCAGAGTCTGCGGCCCGTAGCAATCGTTGTACCGGTCGGCCGCCCAGGATGGCCCACCGCACGTTCAGAGCGCTCGCGCGCTCATCGAGCTCGTCGAACACCGACAAGCCGGCCGCGCCGAAGAATTCGACACTCGCGAGATCGAGGACCATGCGTGGCGAGCCCTCGATCTGCTGGTGAGCAAATGTGAAAAGAGCGCGCGCATTGCGGATGTCGATCTCACCACGCACGTCGACCCATACCAGGTCCGGCTCGATCCGCTGGGCGCTGAACTCTGCGCCCACTACCCGCTCAGCGGGGGCGTCGGACCTGATCGGCCTGGCCGACCACGTGGTCGGAGTGGAATCGGCCGAGCCTGAAATTCGCTGAGGAACAGTCATAGCACTTCCCAACATCGAAAATTGCGGGAAGCACGACCGGAGCGGCAGGCACGACCGATGTCCTCATGGAAACCTCCCGCAACGGGCGGTGCTTCCGTGTTCTCGGCTGTGTGCTCAACCAAGCCCCAACCATAGTCCATGTACGAGCACCACTCAACACGCGGACCGCACATTCCGGACATCCGCGTATGCTCGACCAGGTCGAGGTCGGTGGATTGAATTCTCAGGAGCTGGGTAATCTCTGCGACGACCCGGACAGACACGACCCCCTATGCTTGCCCCCCGGCCCGTACTGGAGATATCACGCTCATGGCGAAATCCGCGTCGATCGAATCGGCACGCGACAGCAATCCCCCGGCAGTCGAACTTCGAGTAGAGGCACACCCCGACCAGCTCGCCGTGCTCCGCGCGGTGGCAGCTGCGATCGCGCTGCAGCACGACTTCGACCTCGACACCGTGGCGGACGTGAAGCTCGCCGTCGACGAAGCCGCCACCCGGCTCATCATGGGCGCACCCCACGACGCAGTCCTGTCCTGCTCGTTCCGCGCAGCGGTGCCGCTGCTGCACATCAGCCTGTCGGCACCGACCAAGGATGCCTCTGCGATCGGCCAGCCGCGTTCCTTCGGCTGGCACGTGCTCAACTCGCTCACGGAGTCGATCTCGGTGACCGCCGACGATTCTCGAGCCAGGATCGACATGTCCATCTCCGAAGGCAGCAGCGATCGGTGACTCGCAACACCGGCAGGTCGAGCGACGAGTACGCCGACGTCACCGAAACCCTGAAAACACTTCTCGCACTCGGAGAGGACGACCCCACCCGGACCCGGATCAGGGACGAGGTGGTCGAACGATGCCTTCCGCTCGCCGAACACATCGCTCGGCGATTCGACGGCCGCGGTGAAGCCTTCGAAGACCTTCTGCAGGTCGCGCGTCTGGGACTGGTCAACGCGGTGGACCGCTTCGATCCCGAACGTGGTTCGGATTTCGTCTCGTTCGCGGTCCCCACGATCATGGGCGAGGTACGTCGGCACTTCCGCGATGCGGGCTGGGCCGTTCGTGTGCCCAGACGCATGAAGGAATTGCACCTGGCTCTGAGCAAGGCGACCTCCGAACTCTCCCAGCAGCTCGGTCGCGCCCCCACCGCGTCCGAACTGGCCGAAGAGCTCGGGATCGATCAGGAAGAGGTACTGCAGGGTCTCGTGGCCGGCAATGCCTATCAGACCGTCTCTGTCGACCGGTCCTCGCCGTCCGGAGACGACGGGCTCACCCTGGCCGATACGCTCGGCGACTACGATGCCGCACTCGACGAGGTCGAGAACCACGAGGCTTTGCGGCCTCTGCTCGAAGCACTCCCGCCGAGGGAACGGACGGTCGTGCTGCTGCGGTTCTTCGGCAACATGACGCAGACGCAGATCGCCGAGCGAGTCGGCGTCTCCCAGATGCACGTCTCCCGCCTGCTGACGAAGACACTCGCCCAGCTGCGCGAGCAACTGGGCGACAACTTCTGACGAGTCGACGTCCCGGGCTCGCGCTCGGGACGTCGACGACTCGTCAGAAGGTCGAAGCGTCGATCACGAAGCGGTAGCGCACGTCGCTGGCCACCACTCGGTCGTAGGCCTCGTTGATCCGGTCCGCGGAGATGAGTTCGATTTCTGCTCCGATGCCGTGCTCGGCGCAGAAATCGAGCATCTCCTGCGTGTCGGGGATGCCACCGACGTTCGACCCGGCCATCGCACGGTCGTTCACGGCCAGCGAGAACGCACGCACCGACAGCGGCTTCTCCGGAAGGCCGAGGCCGACGAAAGTGCCGTGAAGCCGGAGCATCGACAGATAGCGATCGAGGTCCAGGTTGACCGACACGGTGTTGAGAATCAGATCGAACTTCCCGCGCAGCTCCTTGAAGATCGCCTCGTCCTCGGTGGACCGGTAGTCGATCGCACCGAACCGCAGACCGTCGTCCCTCTTCGACAGCGAGTGGCCGAGCACGGTCACTTCCGCACCCATCGCCGCCGCGATCTTCACACCGACATGCCCGAGGCCGCCCATACCGATGATCGCGACCTTGCTTCCCGGTCCTGCCTTCCATCGCTTCAGTGGGGAGTACAGGGTGATTCCCGCGCACAGCAGCGGCGCCGCGGCGGCCGGGTCGAGGCCGTCCGGGATCCGCAGGACGAAGTGTTCGGTGACGACGATGTGGGTCGAGTAGCCGCCCTGGGTGACGCTGCCGTCGCGGTCGACGGAGTTGTACGTCCCCGTGGCCCGGTTGATGCAGTGTTGCTCGAAACCGGTCCGGCACGGATCGCATTCACCGCACGAGTTCACGAAACAGCCCACCCCCACACGGTCGCCGACAGCGTGTCGCGTGACCTCGGAACCGACCGCGGCGACGGTGCCGACGATCTCGTGACCCGGCACGACCGGATACTTCGTGCCGCCCCACTCGTTTCGGGCCGTGTGGATGTCCGAATGGCAGATGCCGGCGAACTCGATGGCGATGAGCACGTCGAGTGGACCGAGAGCACGACGTTCGACCGTCGTCTTCGACAGCGGTGAATCGGGAGCTGTGGCGGCGTAGGCGGCGACGGTGATCGTATCGGATGAAGAGGACGTCATTTCTCCACAACTACCCCGTCACGCGACGGTACGCACCCGCGGGGGCTCCCGCGGGTGCGTACCGTCGATGCGATCTTCTTCTATCCGGCCTGCTGTTCGGCCCGCCGGCGCAGTCTGCGTGCTGCAGCCACGAGATTGCGCAGCGACGGTTCGAGCTGCCAGTGGTGGCGTGTCTTGAGACCACCGTCCGGATTTGCCCACAAGCGGTCGAGTTCCACCGATTCCGCTGCTTCGGTAAGCAACTCGTCGAGTTCGTCGATGTCCGGGATCCGGGCGGACCGCGACTCGTAGACACCCGGGCCGACGCCGTGGGACAGCGCACGATCCTTGATCGCCTCGAGCACCCAGCGGATCGAGCGCGTCGCCACGATCGCAGTGACGTCCGCATCGAGGCGCTCGATCGCGTCGACGACCGACGCCTGACCCGAATAGGTCAGGTGCGTGTGGATCTGAGTCTCCGGCTTGGCACCGCCCGTAGCGAGACGGAAGGCGTCGACCGCCCAGTCGAGATACTCGGCGCGCCCGTCCTGCCTCAACGGAAGCAACTCACGGATGGCAGGCTCGTCCACCTGGATGATCGCGATACCGGCCCGCTCGAGATCCGCGATCTCGTCGCGGATGGCGAGCGCAAGTTGATCGGCTGTCTCGTGCAGGGGCTGATCCTGACGGACGTACGAGCGTGCCAGCATCGTCACCGGACCGGTGAGCATGCCCTTGACGGGCCTGTCGGTCAGTGACTGCGCGAACGAGATCCATTCCACGGTCATCGGCTTCGGACGCACGATGTCGCCGTAGAGGATCGGCGGGCGTGTGCAGCGCGAACCGTAAGCCTGCACCCAGCCGAAGTGCGTGGTGGCGAAGCCTTCCATCAGCTCGGCGAAGTACTGCACCATGTCGTTGCGTTCGTGCTCGCCGTGGACGAGCACATCGAGGCCGATGTCCTCCTGCAGACGGATGGTGGACTCGATCTCCTCCTGGATCCGCTTGACGTACTCGTCGTACGACAGACGCCCCTGACCGAGATCCTTTCGCGCCCGGCGGATCTCCTTGGTCTGCGGGAAAGACCCGAGGGTCGTCGCCGGCACCGGCGGCAGATTCAGTCGCTTCTGCTGAGCGGCACGACGCTCCTCGTATGGGGCACGCATCCGGTGCGCGGGGGTGACCGCGTTCAGCCGCGCACGCACGGTGTGCTTCTGCTTGAAATGCACCGACACGGGCGGCTTGCGCCAGCGTTCCTCGGCTCCGGTCGTGAGCGCCTTGGCGAGCGAGACGACCTCGCCCACCTTCTGCTTCGCGAACGCGAGACGATCGGCGACATCGCCGGGGATGTCGTACTCGACGAGCAGGTCGTAGGGCACGTGCAACAGCGAGCACGAGGTCGAGACGACGAGGTCGGGCGCGACCGCCGCGATCGACTTCAGGTACTCGAGAGTCCGGTAGCGATCGGCCTTCCAAACGTTGCGTCCGTCGACCACACCGGCGTAGATGCGCTTGCGCTTCAGTCCCGGCACCGCGGCCAGTTCCTCCGCGCTGATACGTCCGTTGACCAGATCCAGACCGATCGCCTCGACCTTCGATGCCGCCAGGATCGGCAGCGCCTCACCGAGGTGACCGTACGGTCCGGTCACGAGCAGACGCGGCCGCAGCGGAGCATGCGAGAGCACATCGTAAGCACGCGCGAGCGCTGCGAGTTCCTCCTCGCTGCGATCCTCGGTGAACGACGGCTCGTCGAGCTGGACGCAGGTCGCACCGGCACGCGCCAGCTGCTCGAAGAGCTTCTCGTATTCGGGAAGCAGCGCGTCGAGCAGGTCGAGTGTGCGGAAGCCCTCCTTCGTCGATGTCGGCGCGACCTTCGACAGCAGCAGCAGCGAGACCGGACCGAGCACCACCGGTCGCAGCTCGACGCCCTCGGCCTTCGCGCGCTCGAACTCGTCGAGCAGAGCCGCCGAGTTCAGCCCGAAGGAGGTGTTCTCGTCGAGTTCGGGCTGGCGGTAGTGGTAATTACTACCGAACCAGCGCACCAGCTCGAGCGGCGGGAAGTCCTCGCGGCCCCGGCACAGCGTGAAGTACAGGTCGAGTGGGTCGAGTTCGTCGGCCAGCGGCCGGAACCGCTCGGGGAGCGCCCCGAACAGCAGGGCGTTGTCCAGAACGTGGTCGTAATAGGAGAACGTGTTGCCGGGCACCTGAGTCAGACCCGTGGCTGCGAGTTCGCGCCAGGTGTTCTCCTGGAGCTCGCGAGCGGTCGCGACGAGTTCGTCACGTGTGCCCTCCCCGTGCCAGTAGGCCTCGAGGGCGAACTTGAGCTCGCGGCGGGGTCCGATGCGTGGGTACCCGAGGATGCTTGATCCGTATCCGTCGGCAGGAGTTGCCATGGGGGGTCGACCTTTCCCTCATGCACACCGCGCCCGTGCACCGGCGATCAGTGTGGGAACACTGTTGCCGGGCACGGGCGCCGTGTGCGGTGGTGCTACCTGGCTAGCCGGCCTTCTTGACCGTGCGGCCGTTGTCGGCGTACTCGTAGAAGCCGGCGCCCGACTTCTTACCGACGAGCCCCGCCTCGACCATGCGCTGCAGCAGCGGCGGTGCCGAGTACAGGGGTTCCTTGAACTCCTGGTACATGGAGTCGGCGATCGACTTGACGGTGTCCAGACCGACCAGGTCGGTCAGTGCGAGCGGCCCCATGGGGTGCGCGCAGCCGAGGACCATCGTCTTGTCGATGTCCTCCTTTGTCGCGAAACCGGACTCGACCATCCGGATCGCCGAGAGCAGGTACGGCACCAGAAGAGCATTGGCGATGAAGCCTGCACGGTCGGACGAGCGCACGACCTGCTTGCCGAGCACGTCGGCCGCGAATGCTTCAGCACGCTCGGACACCGTGGGGCTGGTCTTCAGGGTGGTGACGAGTTCGACGAGCGGGAGCACCGGCACCGGGTTGAAGAAGTGCATTCCGATGACCCGCTCGGGGGCACTGGTCGCGATTCCGAGCTTCATGATCGGAATCGACGACGTGTTCGATGCGAGCACCGCGTTCGGGTCGGTGACGATCTTGTCGAGCTCGGCGAAGATCTCGCTCTTGACCTTCTCGTCCTCGACGACGGCCTCCACAACGAGCTGCCGATCGGCGAAATCACCGAGGTCGGAGGTGAAGCGCAGGCGCCACGCAGCCTGTTCACGCTCCCGTTCGGTGATCTTGCCGCTGCTCACACCTCGGTCCAGGGACCGGAGGATGCGGGCGCGCCCGGCAGCCGCGAGTTCGCGGGTCTGCTCGAAGACAAGTACGTCGACATGAGCGCGTGCGCACACCTCGGCGATACCTGCGCCCATGATGCCGGCGCCGATCACGCCGACGCGCTGAATCTTTTCGCTGGTCACGTCAGCTCCTTCTCGTTGTGGGGGTCGTGGCCGAGGCCATCGGTGCATTACGGAAAGCAGGGGTGCGAACGCACCGGAATTGCTCCTGATGCGCACGCACCCCGCGGCGGGACACGGGGACCTGTGGATCCCGCCGCGGGGTGGTGGACCTCGGAGTGGCGCTTGTTCCTAGTGGAACTGGCCTTCCTCGGTGGAGCCCTTCAGGGCAGCCGTGGAGGTGTTGGGATCGACGGTGGTGGCGATGCTGTCGAAGTAGCCGGCACCGACCTCGCGCTGGTGCTTGATGGCGGTGAAGCCGCGCTCCTTGGCAGCCTTGAACTCGCGCTCCTGCAGGTCGACGAAGGCCGTCATGCCCTCACGGGCGTAGCCGTGGGCCAGGTCGAACATGCCGTAGTTGAGCGAGTGGAAGCCGGCGAGGGTGATGAACTGGAACTTGAAGCCCATCGCGCCGAGCTCGCGCTGGAACTTCGCGATGGTCGCGTCGTCCAGGTGAGCCTTCCAGTTGAAGGACGGCGAGCAGTTGTAGGCGAGGAGCTGGTCCGGGAACTCGCTGCGGACGCCCTCGGCGAACTGCTTGGCGACCTCGAGGTCCGGCACGCCGGTCTCCATCCAGATCAGATCGGAGTACGGAGCGTAGGCCTTCGCACGGGCGATGCAGGGCTCGATGCCGTTCTTGACGTGGTAGAAGCCCTCGGCGGTGCGCTCACCGGTGATGAACGGGCGGTCGCGCTCGTCGACATCGGAGGTGATGAGGGTCGCGGCCTCGGCGTCGGTGCGGGCGATGACCACGGTCGGGACATCGGCGACGTCGGCTGCGAGACGAGCCGAGGTCAGGGTGCGGATGTGCTGCTGCGTGGGGATGAGGACCTTGCCACCGAGGTGACCGCACTTCTTCTCCGACGCGAGCTGGTCCTCCCAGTGCGAACCGGCGACGCCGGCCGCGATCATGGCCTTCTGCAGCTCGTAGACGTTGAGCGCGCCACCGAAGCCGGCCTCACCGTCGGCGACGATCGGGGCGAGCCAGTTCTCGACCGAGGTGTCGCCCTCGACCCGGGCGATCTCGTCGGCGCGCAGCAGCGCGTTGTTGATGCGGCGCACGACCTGCGGGACCGAGTTGGCCGGATACAGCGACTGGTCGGGGTAGGTGTGGCCCGAGAGGTTGGCATCGCCGGCGACCTGCCAGCCGGACAGGTAGATGGCCTTCAGGCCGGCGCGGACCTGCTGGACGGCCTGGTTACCCGTGAGGGCACCGAGCGAGTTGATGTAGTCCTCGTTGTTGACGAGATCCCACAGGATCTCCGAACCGCGGCGAGCGAGCGTGTGCTCTTCGACGACGGTGCCCTGCAGCTTGGCAACCTGCTCAGCGGTGTAGTTGCGGGTGATGCCCTTCCAGCGCGGATTGGTGTCCCAATCCTTCTGGATCTCTTCTGCAGTCCTCGGGGTGCCGGTGGTCGACATCAAATCTCCACTCTCTAGATCTGCCCCGCTCGGGATGAAGCAGTACGCCTGTACGACTTCACATCCTTTGCGTGCCGTTCGGATGTACAACAACGACAATGGCACAGACCAAATACCGCGTCTACCTGTTGCTAATGCCAATCTCGGTTATTTTCGCAACAGCCATTGCAAAGTTTGCGAATCGATGGTCGGTCCAACTACCCGAATCGGACAAGGCGTTTATTACCCGTCAGTAGGATTTACCTCGCGTTTTGCCCCTCTGATACCCGCTCCCGGGTGCGCAAACACCGGTCGACCGATCGCGCGCCGATCGGACGATCGGACACCTGTCTGTGGTCACC
This sequence comes from Rhodococcus sp. NPDC047139, assembly GCF_040643435.1. Taxonomy (NCBI): domain Bacteria; kingdom Bacillati; phylum Actinomycetota; class Actinomycetes; order Mycobacteriales; family Nocardiaceae; genus Rhodococcus; species Rhodococcus sp. NPDC047139. The sequence continues at coordinate 85,872 of NZ_JBEYUH010000007.1, read as the reverse complement.
TTCACAACGCACGACCCCGACCACCGGACCCCCATGGAACTCTCGGGTCACGCCCGTAACATGACTCCGTCCGGATCGGGGCCGGCCGCCGTGCAGCGTTCGTCCGCCCCGAGGCCCGGCCGAGCAGCCAACCGAACAGAGGAGTCGACATTCTCTCGAGCACGTCGCGGTCGATCGTCGAGGCGACCCTGCCGGCGGTCGGCGCCGAAATCGGCACGATCTCCCGCGTCTTCTACAGCAAGCTCTTCCGTGCCCTCCCCTCCCTGAAGGACACCTTCAACCGCACCAACCAGGCCAACGGCGACCAGCAGCGGGCACTCGCCGCCTCGGTCGCCTCCTTCGCGTCACTTCTCCTCACCGAGGAGCCGGCGGACATCGATCCGATCATGGAACGGATCGCCGCCAAGCACGCCTCCCTCGGCGTGCGCTCCGCGCACTACGAGATCGTGCGGACGCATCTCTTCGCCGCGATAGCCGAAGTGCTCGGCGAAGCCGTCACCCCGCAGGTCGCGATCGCGTGGCACGAGGTGTACACACTGATGGCCAATTCGCTGGTCGAGCAGGAGACGAAGCTGTACCGGCGAGCCGGCGTCGCCCCCGGCGATGTCTGGCGCTCGATGGTCGTGGCCGAGCACGAATACGACGGCGCGCATGCTGCCACCCTTCACCTTCGGCCCGCCGACCACGAACCACTGCCCGGTTTCCTTCCCGGTCAGTACATCTCGGTCAAAGTCCCTCTCCGTGACGGATCCGCGCAGATCCGCCAGTACACGGTGTTCCCGGGACGGTTCCGCAACGAATGGGCCATCACCGTCAAACGCACACCGGGCGGACTCGTCTCCCCGGTGCTGTGCGACGACCTGCGAGCCGGCGACCCCCTCGTCGTGTCGCTGCCGTTCGGCAGTCTCGTCCTCGACGACAGCGATGAGCCGCTCCTGCTCGTCTCCGCCGGGATAGGGGTCACGACGACCATCGCCGCGCTACGCGACCTGCAGTCCCGACGCGCCGAGCGGAAGGTCGACGTCCTGCACGTCGATCGCACGCCCTACGAACAACCGCACCGGACAGAGATCCGGGCACTCGTCGACTCGCTGCCGGACGCCCGATTGCACGTGCGCTACACCGAATACGACGAGATCCGCAGCGACGGACGAACCCCTTTGGCCGGCATGAACATTCCGTCCGACGCGCGAACCTATGTGTGCGGACCGGTCCCGTTCATGCGCGCCATCCGCGCCGACCTCGTGGCCGCCGGTGTCGCTCCCGAGTCCATTCACTACGAGGCATTCGCACCCGGCTCGTGGTTCGGTCTCGAGAACGTGCCCACCACCGATTAACAGGCTGCGAACGCCGCCTTGCGAAGACTGCGAGGCAGTTCTACCCTGGGCGAATGGCCAAGACCTATGTGGGCGCCCGGCTGCGGCAGCTACGCACCGAGCGAGGACTCAGCCAGGCAGCGCTCGCCAAGACACTCGAGATCTCCGCGAGCTATCTCAACCAGATCGAGCACGACGTCCGGCCGTTGACGGTGCCTGTCCTGCTGCGTATCAGCGAGGTCTTCGGAGTCGACGCCACCTTCTTCTCCTCACAGGACGACACGCGCCTCATCGCCGAGATGCGTGAGGTAGCGCTCGACCGGGAGATGGGCATCGAAGCCGACGCCCAGGAGATCGCCGAGATGGTCGCCGCCCACCCCACGCTCGCGCGCGCCATGGTCAACCTGCACCGGCGCTTTCGCAACACCACCGCACAACTCGCCGTCGCCACCGAGGAGCGGTACAGCGACGGAAGCGGCAGCGGCGCAATCACCATGCCGCACGAGGAGGTGCGCGACTACTTCTACCAGCGGCAGAACTATCTGCACGATCTCGATACCGCAGCCGAGGAACTCGCCAACCGCATCCGCTTCCACCGGGGTGATGTAGGGGGCGAGATCGCCCGCCGCCTGACAACGGTCCACGATGTGCAGATCGTCAAGCGCATCGATCTCGGGGAGAACATCCTCCACCGCTACGATCCCGAGACCCGGGTCCTCGAAGTCGCACCACAACTGTCCGGAGGCCAGCAGGTGTTCAAGCTGGCCCTCGAACTCGCGTATCTGGAATGCGGTGAGCTCATCGATCGTCTCGTCGCGGAAGGTTCGTTCACCAGCGACGCCTCGCGGGCACTGGCACGCCTCGGTCTGGCCAACTACTGGGCGGCAGCGCTGATCCTGCCGTACACGCAGTTCCACGACATCGCCGAGGATTTCCGGTACGACATCGAGCGCCTTTCCGCCTTCTACGGTGTCAGTTACGAGACCATCGCGCACCGGCTGTCGACCCTGCAACGTCCGAAACTGCGGGGAGTCCCGTTCTCGTTCGTTCGAGTCGACCGCGCCGGCAACATGTCGAAGCGACAGTCCGCCACCGGTTTCCACTTCTCCACGAGTGGCGGCACCTGCCCGTTGTGGAACGTATACGAGACCTTCGCCTATCCGGGCAAGATCATGACGCAGATCGCGCAGATGCCGGACGGTCGCCGGTACCTGTGGGTCGCGCGCACCGTCGAACGTCGTGCTGCGCGCTACGGTCAACCCTCCAAGACGTTCGCGATCGGGCTCGGTTGCGAACTGCGGCACGCGCACCGCCTCGTCTACGCCGACGGCCTCGAACTCGACGAATCCAATCCGGGTACACCGATCGGCTCGGGGTGCCGAGTGTGCGAGCGGATGAACTGTCCGCAACGGGCCTTCCCTCCTCTGGGCAAGGAGATCGACATCAACGAGCACCGCAGCTCCGTCTCGCCCTATCTCGTACGGTGACGGCCGCCGGTAGGCTCGTGGCATGGCACGTACCCCCGATGCGATAGGCGCGAAGGCACTCGAGTTCCTCACCGAGTACCGGCTCGCGACGCTCGCGACCCTCCGCAAGGACGGATCGCCGCACCTGGTCGCAGTCGGGTTCACGTGGGACGCCGACGCCGAAGTCGTCCGCATCATCACCTTCGAGGGGTCACAGAAGACCCTCAACGTCGAGCGCAGCGGATACGCCTCCGTGAACCAGGTCGACGGCGGCAGGTGGATCACCCTCGAGGGCCCGGCCCGGGTGACGCGCGAACCTGCCGATGTCGCCGAAGGCGAGCGTCGCTACGCCGCCCGCTACCGCGAGCCACGACCCAACCCCCGGCGCGTCGTCATCGAGATCGCCGTCGAGCGCGTCATGGGCTCGGTCCTCGAACCGAAGTAACCTTCCCGCTCACTCGCCGGCCGTCCGCCGCAGCCGTTTCCGCTGCGGTGACGAAGCCTGCGGCAGGTAGGTGTGCGGACCTTGTAACACGGACGAAATGCAGGTCACGCAACCGTGACCGGAAGATATTCTCGCGCAACAACACCCTTCTACTGTTTGGCCTCACGGATACAGCGCTGTATACGCCTCCCGGATACACCGGGGCCCCGGCCACACATGCAAGGAAGGGCTCTACATGTCTGTAGTCAGGTCCAGGCTCGCCACCCGCGCCATCGCGGCCCCCGCAGCACTCGTCGCAGTCGGTCTCGTGCTGACTGCCTGCGGAAGCCGCGCAGGTGACGATGGCGCGACGACCGCGTCCGGCGCGGCCTCGTGCGTCGACACCTCGGGCGACACCATCAAGGTGGGCTCGCTCAACTCGCTGTCCGGCACGATGGCCATCTCCGAGGTCACAGTCCGCGATTCGATCGCGTTGGCCGTCGAGGAGATCAACGCCGACGGAGGCGTCCTCGGCAAGCAGATCCAGATCGTCTCCGAGGACGGCGCCTCCGAGCCCACGGTGTTCGCCGAGAAGGCCGAGAAGCTCATCGGATCCGATTGTGTCGCTGCGGTGTTCGGTGGTTGGACATCCTCGAGCCGCAAGGCGATGCTGCCGGTCTTCGAGGATCGTAATGCGCTGCTGTACTACCCTGTCCAGTACGAGGGACTCGAATCCTCGTCGAACATCTTCTACACCGGGGCGACGACCAACCAGCAGATCGTTCCGGCGCTGGAATACCTGAAGGAACAGGGCGTGAAGTCGCTCTACCTCGTCGGCAGCGACTACGTCTTCCCGCAGACCGCCAACCGGATCATCAAGGCGTACGCCGAGGCCAACGGTATCGAGATCAAGGGCGAGGACTACACCCCGCTCGGGTCCACCGACTTCTCCACGATCGTCAACAAGGTCCGCACCGCCGACGCCGACGCGGTCTTCAACACACTCAACGGTGACTCCAACGTCGCCTTCTTCCGTGAGTACACGAACGCCGGCCTGAACGCGAAGGACATGCCGGTCGTCTCGGTGTCGATCGCGGAGGAGGAAGTGGGCGGCATCGGTGCGCAGAACATCGAGGGCCAGCTCACTGCCTGGAACTACTACCAGACCGTCGATTCTCCCGAGAACAAGTCGTTCGTCGAGGCGTACAAGGCGAAGTACGGAGCGAACAAGCCGACCTCCGACCCGATGGAAGCCGCATACACCTCGGTCTACCTGTGGAAGAACACCGTCGAGAAGGCCGAGTCGTTCGCGGTCGAGGACGTGATCGCCGCGGCCGACGGCGTGTCGTTCGAGGCACCCGAGGGCACCGTGACGATCGACGGCGACAACCACCACATCACCAAGACCGCTCGTATCGGTGAGATCCGCGGCGACGGCCTGATCTACACGGTGTGGGAGTCCGACGGTGCGATCGATCCCGATCCGTATCTCGAGTCGTACGACTGGGCCGCGGGCCTGTCCGGCAACTGACACCCGACCGGAAGGTCGACGAGGGGAGACGACATGGATGTCCTTGTAGGACAGATGTTCACAGGATTGAGTATCGGATCGATCCTGCTGCTGGCGGCACTGGGGCTGTCGCTGACGTTCGGCCAGATGGGCGTGATCAACATGGCCCACGGCGAATTCATCATGGCCGGCAGTTACACCGCGTTCGTCGTGCAGCAGGTGATCTCCTCGGCCGGGGTGTCCCTGTTCGTCTCCCTGCTCGTCGGCTTCCTGGTCGGCGGCGCGATGGGGGTGCTGCTCGAAGTCACCCTCATCCGCCGCATGTATCACCGCCCGCTCGACACCCTGCTGGTGACCTTCGGTGTGGGCCTGCTGCTGCAGCAGGCCGCCCGCGACATCTTCGGGGCCCCCGCGGTCAACGTGATCGCCCCGTCGTGGCTGTCGGGCGGGGTCGAGATCTTCGGCGCCGTGGTTCCGAAGACCCGCCTGTTCATCCTCGCGCTCGCGGTGATCTGCGTGGTCGCTCTGATCACGGCGATGAAGTACACCTCGATGGGACGACGGATCCGCGCCGTCGTGCAGAACCGTGATCTGGCCGAGACGGTGGGAATTTCCTCCCGCCGCACCGACATCACCACATTCTTCCTCGGTTCGGGTCTTGCCGGTCTCGCCGGCGTGGCCTTGACGCTGATCGGTTCGACCAGCCCCACCATCGGGCAGTCGTACCTGATCGACGCATTCCTCGTCGTCGTCATCGGCGGTCTCGGCCGTATCGAGGGCGCGGTGCTCGCCGCGGTCGCGCTGGGACTGCTCAATTCGTTCATCGAGTACTCCACGACCGCGTCGATCGCGAAAGTCATCGTGTTCGTGCTCATCGTGATCTTCCTGCAGGTCCGCCCGCAGGGCCTGTTCGCCGTCAAGACGAGGAGCCTGGTCTGATGTCCACGACACTCTCGGCCCGCACCTTCACCCGTCCCGGACCCGCCCGTACCGCAGCAGGTTTCGCTCTCGCGGCACTGATCCTGTTCGGCCTCGCTCCGGCCGTCCTGTCCGACTTCCGGCTCGGTCTGCTCGGCAAGTTCCTGTGTTTCGCGATCGTCGCCGTCGGTATCGGCCTCGCATGGGGTCGCGGCGGCATGCTCACCCTCGGCCAAGGCGTGTTCTTCGGCCTCGGCGCCTACATCATGGCGATGCACCTGAAGATCGCCGACGCGCAGTTCCGCGGCGACACGGTCCCGGACTTCATGCAGATCGCGGGTATCCGGGAACTGCCGGCCTATTGGGTGCCCTTCTCCTCCCCCGCCGTCACGGTGCTGGCAATCCTGATCGTGCCCGCCCTGATTGCCGCACTGCTCGGCTTCGGGGTCTTCGCCCGCCGGGTCAAGGGCGCCTACTTCGCGATCCTGTCGCAGGCGCTGGCCGCAGCGTTCGCCATCCTGCTCGTAGGCCAGCAGTCGACCGGAGGCTCCAACGGCCTCAACCGGTTCCGCACCTTCTTCGGCTACGACCTGTCCGATCCGGTCAACAAGCGGATGCTGTTCTTCATCGTCGCCGCGATCCTGCTGCTCGTCGTCGCGGCAACCCGCCAGCTCATGCAGTCCCGTTACGGCGAATTGCTCGTCGCGGTACGCGATCAGGAAGAACGCGTCCGCTTCCTCGGCTACGACCCGGCCCTGATCAAGGTGGTCGCCTACACCGTCGCGGCGTTCTTCGCCGGTATCGCCGGTGCGATGTTCGTGCCCATCGTCGGCATCATCTCCCCCGCCGACGTCGGCATCGTCCCGTCGATCGCGTTCCTCATCGGTGTCGCCATCGGCGGGCGCAACACCCTGCTCGGCCCGGTCCTCGGTGCCGTCGGCGTGGCCTGGGCACAGACCGCTCTGTCGGAGAACTTCCCGTCCGCGTGGACCTACGCGCAGGGTCTGCTGTTCATCGTCGTCGTCGGCTTCTTCCCCGCCGGCCTGGCCGGGATCGTCGCCCTGCTCCGTCGGCGCCGCCGCAGCACTCCATCGGATCCGACGCCCCCCACCGCACCCGCCGACCTTCCTGCAATGGAGCCAGTCCGATGAGCAAACCCGTCTACGGCGGCAACGCCGGCATGAGCAGCGACTACCTCGAGATCCGCGACCTGCGCGTCACCTTCGACGGCTTCACCGCCGTCGACGGCGTGGACCTGACACTCCTCCAAGGCGACCTGCGGTTCCTCATCGGACCCAACGGCGCCGGCAAGACCACGCTCGTCGACGCCGTCACCGGCCTCGTCCCCGCGACCGGCTCGATCACCAAGTCCGGTGTCGAACTGCTCGGCAAGAAGACCCACAAGATCGCACGCCTCGGCGTGGGCCGCACCTTCCAGACCGCCTCGGTCTTCGAAGAACTGTCGGTCCTGCAGAATCTCGACATCGCCGCAGGCGCCGGCCGCTCCCCCTGGCAACTGTTGCGCCGGCGCAGTGGCGTGCTGCCCGAGATCGAAGAAGCACTCGAGACGATCGGCCTGACCGCCCACCGCGACACCCCCGCCGGCATCCTGGCCCACGGGCAGAAGCAGTGGCTCGAGATCGGCATGCTGCTCGTCCAGAACGCCGACGTGCTGCTGCTCGACGAACCCGTCGCCGGCATGAGTCACGACGAACGCGAGGAGACCGGGCAACTGCTGCGCCGCATCGGCGCCCAGCGCACGGTGGTCGTCGTCGAACACGACATGGACTTCATGCGCGCGTTCGCCACCTCCGTCACCGTTCTCGCCCGCGGAAAGGTCATCGCCGACGGCACCGTAGACCAGGTCCAGAACGACCCGCAGGTCCAGCAGGTCTATCTCGGGACCGCCACCGCGCCCCAGGAGGCATGATGCTCGAACTCGTCGACGTCCACGCCGGCTACGGCCGCACCGAGATCCTGCACGGCATCTCGCTCACCGTCCCGTCGGCCGGCACCGTCGCGGTCATGGGGCACAACGGCGCCGGCAAGACCACCCTGCTGCGCGCTGCCGTCGGCCTGCTCCCGGTCACCAAGGGAAAGATCCTCTTCGACGGCGAGGACATCACCTCCCTGCGACCGTCCGCGCGCGTCGCCCGGGGTCTCGCCTACGTCCCCCAAGGGCAACAGTCCTTCGGTCAGCTCACCTGCCGCGAGAATCTGCAGGTAGTCGCCGACACACGGCGCAACGGACGCGCACTCGTCGCCGAGATGCTCGACCTGTTCCCCGCCCTCGTCCCGCTTCTCGATCGGCGTGCCGGACTGCTCTCCGGCGGTCAACGCCAGCAACTCGCCATCGCCCGCGCCCTGATCACCGAACCACGCATGCTCATCCTCGACGAACCCACCGAAGGCATCCAGCCGTCGGTCGTCGCCGAGATCGAGAACACCATCGTCGAACTCGGCCGCAGCGGCGACCTCGGGGTGCTCCTCGTCGAACAACACATCGGCTTCGCCCTCGACAACGCCCTGCGCTACTACGTCCTCGAATCCGGACGCATCACCTCCACCGGAGAGGGCGGTGCCGACGCCGCCTCCACAGTCCGCGCGGCAATGGCGATCTGATGGCCGGCGACACCCGGCGCGAGCGGGTCTACAAGGCACTGCGCGCCCACCTGATGTCCGGTACACCCTCGCCCGACGAGCGGCTCAGCGAGGAACGTCTCGCCGAACAGTACGGAGTGTCGCGCACCCCGGTGCGGGAAGCACTCGCCCGGCTCGTCTCCGACGGGCTGGTCGAACGTCGTGAGCACGGCCTGTATCCCTACCGGCCGCGCTTCGACGACCTCGCCGATCTGTACGAACTGCGGACCACCTTGGAGCTGCGCGGGATCCGTCGTGCGCTGGAAGGAGAGCCGGTGCGACACGACCCGGATCTCCTCGGCGCCGAACTGGAACGCTGGTACGACATCCGCAACGATCCGCCCGACCCCGACGCGGGCTTCGTCACGCTCGATGAGCGTTTCCATCTCACATTGCTCGCATCCTCGGGTAATCGCGCCCTGTGCGACGCTCTGGCCTCGGTGAACGCCAAGGTCCGTCCGGTGCGGATGTTCGACTACCTGACCCCCGATCGCATCTCGGCGACCGTCGACGAGCACATCGAGGTCGCCGAACTGGTCCTCGCCGACAAACTCGACGAGGCGTACGACCTGCTGCTCGCCCACATCGACACCTCGCGATCGGTGGTCGTGCAACGCGCCGAGGAGGCGCGCGCGTTCGCCCGGCTCGCCCGCGCTGTACGAGACTGACCGCATCCCCGGCCTGCCGGTCCGATTCACGTGTCCCGGCGGATGCGTTCGGGCAAACTGACGCTCATGACAGCCCGCATCCCGCCCGGACGTTTCAAGCAACTCGGCCCGATCAACTGGGTGACATGGAAGGCTCTGTCCGCAGCCGCAGGAACCTCGGACGCACACCTGTTCAGCACCCTCGGCCGCACCGGCCGGTTGTTCCGCGGATGGCTGCACTATGCCGGCATGCTCATGCCCTTCGGCCGCCTCGGCCGCTTCGATTCGGAGGCGGTCATCCTGCGCGTCGCGCACCTGCGCAAGTGCGGATACGAATTCGACCACCACACCCGGCTGGGCCGGCGTGCGGGCATCACCGACGAGATCCGCGATCGGATCCTCGTCGGACCCGAAGCCCTCGGCTGGCAACCACGTCACCGCGCGCTTCTCACTGCAGTCGACGAACTCGTGACGACGAAGCAGATCTCCGACGAGACGTGGTCGTCGCTCGCGCAGTTCTACGACGACCGTCGTCTCGTCGAGTTCTGCCTTCTGGTCACGCAATACGACGCCCTCGCCACGACCATCGACGTCCTGCGGATCGAACGCGACTTCTGACGGTTCCTCCCGCGGGATCTCCCGACAGGGCCGAAGATCATCTAACAAGGCTGTTACACAACGTCACAGCAGCGTCATTGCTGGTCCATAGCGTATACAGCCATGTCCACAAAGACGTATACAGCAGCGCCGGTCTCGTCGACCTTCGCCTTCGACACCCTGCTCGTCGCCAATCGCGGCGAGATCGCCTGCCGCATCATGCGGTCGGCCCACAAGCTGGGGTTGAAGACCGTTGCGGTCTACTCGGACGCCGATGCGTCGGCCGCGCACGTCGAACTCGCCGACGTCGCGGTACGACTTGGTCCGGCTCCCGCCGCCGAGTCGTATCTGCGCGCCGATCTCGTCATCGAGGCAGCACTCGAGACGGGTGCCGGGGCGATCCACCCCGGATACGGTTTCCTCTCCGAGAACGCCGAATTCGCCGCTGCCTGCGAAGCAGCAGGGATCGCGTTCGTCGGGCCGACTCCCGAACAGCTGCGCGTCTTCGGCGACAAGCACACCGCTCGTGAAGCTGCCCGCGCGGTGGGCGCTCCACTCGTCCCGGGCAGTGGCCTGCTCGACTCGCTCGACGACGCACTCGCCGCAGCCACGACCATCGGATATCCCGTGATGCTCAAGGCAGTCGGCGGCGGCGGGGGCATCGGAATGCAGGCCTGCCACAGCGCCGACGACCTGCGTGAAGCCTACGAACGTGTCATCCGGCTCGCCGCGGCGAACTTCTCGTCCACCGGAGTCTTCCTCGAGCGGTTCATCCCGCGTGCCCGGCACGTCGAGGTGCAGGTCTTCGGTGACGGGCACGGCCGGACGATCAGCCTCGGCACACGCGACTGTTCGCTGCAGCGCCGGAACCAGAAGGTCGTCGAGGAGGCGCCCGCCCCGAATCTTCCCGACCACATCGTCGAGCAGATGCTCTCGTGCTCGCGAGATCTCGCGTCGTCGGTCCGGTACCGCTCGGCCGGCACGGTCGAGTTCGTGTACGACGTCGAGCGCGGCGAGGTGTCCTTCCTCGAGATGAACACCCGCCTGCAGGTGGAGCATCCGGTCACCGAGGAGGTCACGGGGGTCGACCTCGTCGAGTGGATGCTGCTGCTCGCGCGCGGTGACGAGAGCATGCTCGACGGGCTGCCGGACTCCGGACCGGAGATCACCGGCCACGCCGTCGAAGCTCGCGTGTACGCGGAGGATCCCGGCCGTGACTATCGTCCGAGCGCCGGCCTGCTCACCCAGGTCGAGTTCCCCGCTCACACACGCATCGAGACGTGGGTGGACACCGGTGCCGAGGTCGGTTCGTTCTACGATCCGATGCTCGCCAAGGTGATCGTGCACGGCGAGTCGCGCCGCACCGCGTTCGCGGCGCTGTCGGAGGCACTCGACGACACCCACTTGTACGGCGTGCAGACCAATCTCTCCCAGCTGCGCAGGATCTGCACGGAGAAAACGGTTCTCGAGGCCGATCACGTCACGACCACTCTCGCGGGCATGCGCGCGACCGGCCGTCGCATCGATGTGTTGCGCGCTGGCACGATGACCACCATTCAGGACCATCCTGGTCGAATCGGACTGTGGGAAGTGGGTATTCCGCCGTCCGGGCCGATGGACGACCTGTCGTTCCGTGCTGCGAACATCGCTGTCGGCAACCCGGAAGGCATCCCCGGCCTCGAGTGCACCCTGCTCGGTCCGCGCCTGGAATTCTCCGATCCGACCGTCGTGTGCGTCACCGGTGCACCCTCCGAGGTCACCGTCGACGGTGAGCCGGTGTCGATGTGGGAGCCGGTGGAGGTTCCGGCCGGGTCGGTCCTCGAGGTCGGCACTCCCACCGACGCGGGTCTGCGCACCTACATCGCGGTGCGCGGCGGACTCGACGTTCCGCTCTACCACGGCAGCGCGTCGACGTTCACCCTCGGTGGATTCGGCGGGGTGACGGGCAAGGCGGTCGCGACCGGCGACGTCCTCGGTCTCGCATCCGCCGGGAGCATCGCCGATCCTGCACCCGTCCCCGCAGAGATCCGCCCCGAGTTCGGGCACACCTGGCATCTCGCGGTCACCGAAGGCCCCCAGCCTGCCCCGGCGTATTTCACTGCCGAGGATCTGCAGCAGTTCTACGACACCACATGGACGGTGCAGACCCATGCCAACCGCACCGGTATCCGACTCGACGGTCCGAAGCCGACCTGGTCGCGTACCGATGGCGGTGACGCAGGTCTTCACCCGTCCAATCTGCACGACAATCCGTACAGCGTCGGAGCACTGAACGTCTCCGGCGACACCCCGATCCTGCTCGGCCCGGACGGTCCGAGCCTCGGCGGATTCGCGTGCCCGCTCACAGTGGCCTCCGGACATCGCTGGAAGCTCGGCCAGATCCGTCCCGGCGACTCGTTGCGATTCGTTCCGGTCTCCGACGAGGGCGCCGTCGAACTGCGCAGCGATGCAGCACGCGGCGCCGACCTTCCGTCCGTCCCTCGGCAGGACAAGTCCGACGGTGGCCGACTCGGACGCATCGAGCCGTTCCTGGACCGGCCGGAAGTGGTGTACCTGCGCGGCGGGGACGACAACATCCTCGTCGAGTACGGCGAGATGGTGCTCGATCTGGGTCTGCGCATGAGGGTGCACGCTCTGTCCGAGGCACTCGCCGCCGCGAACCTGCCCGGCATCGTCGACGTCACGCCGGGCGTACGTTCGCTGCACATCCACTTCGACCCGGACCTCCTCCCCCAGTACCACCTGCTCGGTGTCCTGCAGGATCTCGAGATCGAACTCCCCGCCACACGAGATCTGGTGGTACCCAGCCGCACCGTCCGCCTGCCCTTGTCGTTCGACGACCCGTCGATCACCGAGGCGATCTCGCGGTACCGCAGCGGAGTCCGTGACGAGGCGCCCTGGTTGCCGTCGAACACCGAGTTCATCCGGCGCATCAACGGTCTCGACTCGGTCGAGCAGGTGCGCGACACCGTCTTCGACGCCGAGTACCTCGTCCTCGGTCTCGGCGATGTCTATCTCGGTGCGCCCCTGGCGGTTCCGCTGGATCCACGCCATCGGCTGGTCACCACGAAGTACAACCCCGCCCGCACGTGGACTCCGTCCGACGCGGTGGGCATCGGCGGCAAATACCTGTGTGTGTACGGCATGGAGTCACCCGGCGGTTACCAGCTGGTCGGCCGGACCATCCCGATCTGGTCGGGATATCGGCAGACCGGACCGTTCGAGGACGGAAAGCCGTGGCTGTTCAGGTTCTTCGACCGAATCGTGTGGGAACCCGTGACGCCCGAGCAGTTGCTCGAATACCGGGCGGCGGCGAAGGCGGGCAGGTTCGACGCCGACATCTCCGAGGGAACCTTCGCGCTCGCCGATCACCTGCGTTTCCTCGAGGACAACGCCGCGTCGATCGACGAGTTCCACGCCGCCCAGTCCCGCGCGTTCGAGATCGAGAAGCAGGCATGGCGTGATGCGGGAGAGTTCGACCGCGTCGACACCGAACCGATCGAAGTGACGGCGCCCGACGATCCCCTCGAGGGTATGCCTGCCGGCGCCGTCGTCCTCGAGGCACCGATGGTCGGCAATGTGTGGCGCGTCGAGGTCGCCGAAGGCGACACCGTCACGGCCGGCAGTACAGCGGTGATCCTCGAGGCGATGAAACTCGAGATGCCCGTACCGGCGGAGTCCGCCGGTACGGTTCTGAAAGTCCTCGTGGGTCCGGGCACGAAGGTCGCGCCCGGCACACCCCTTCTCGTGATCGGAGTGCAGTGATGAGTATCGGCAGTACCCTCGGTACCTCGGAGACCGCGTTGGCGGCGTCCGGTCCCTCGGCGAGGGTGTCCGCCACCGATCGAGTTCACGCAGCCCTGCGTCGGATCGAGGAGGTCGACCGGCCCGAAGTGTGGATCACGTTGCGCAGTGCCGACGATCTCCTCGCCGATGCCGCCGCTGTCGACGCCCGGGTCGCCGCCGGTGAGTCGCTTCCGCTCGCCGGACTGGTCGTCGCGGTCAAGGACAACGTGGACGTCGCTGGGATCCCTACCACCGCCGCATGCCCCGAGTTCGCGTACGTTCCCGAGGACACGGCTTCCGGTGTCGAGCGCTTGATCGCTGCCGGTGCCGTGGTGCTCGGTAAGACCAACCTCGACCAGTTCGCCACCGGTCTCGTCGGGACCCGCAGCCCGTACGGGGCGGTACGCTGCGCGTGGGACCCCGAGAGGGTTTCCGGGGGTTCGAGTTCCGGCTCGGCGGTCGCGGTGGCGCTCGGCATCGCCGACATCGGGCTGGGCACCGACACGGCCGGCTCAGGGCGCGTCCCCGCTGCTCTGCACGGCCTCGTCGGATTCAAGGCGACGCTCGGTGTCGTCCCCGCGCACGGCGTCGTCCCGGCGTGCATCGACTACGACTGCCTCACGGTCTTCTCGACGTCGCTCGACCTGGCAGCCGAGGCCGTCGCGGTGATGGCCGGACCCGAGCCGCGGGATCCCCGTAGCCGGACATGGCCGGCCGATGTGCGGCTCGCCGCGTCGAACGCTCTGCGTGTCGCGGTTCCGCGATCCCAGGATCTCGAGGCGTTGTGCGCTGAATATCGCGACGCCTTCGACCGGACGGTGGCGGCGGCGAAGACTGCCGGCATCGAGGTCGTCGAGGTGGACATCTCCCCCCTGCTCGATGCGGCGTTGCTGCTGTACGACGGCGCCGTAGTGGCCGAGCGCTACGCGGCGGTCGGCGAGTTCCTGACCACGGACCCGGCGGGCGCCGACCCCACCGTCGCCGCGATCGTCGCCGGGTCGAAGGCACCCGCCGCCCACGAACTCGTCGACGATCTCGACAAGCTGACCCGGGTGAAAGCCTTTGCAGGTGAACTACTCGCGGACGTCGACGGGTTGCTGCTCCCCACGACGACCGAGCACCCGACGATCGCGGCAGTGGAGGCAGACCCGATCGGCATCAACCGGCGTATGGGCACCTTTACGAACTTCTGCAACCTGCTGGACATGGCGGCCGTCGCGGTTCCGGGGGAGCCCACGGTGACCGGGGATCCGTTCGGTGTGATGGTCGTGGTCCCGGCCTTCGCCGACCAGGTGGCGGTGGACGTCGCTGCCGCACTCGTCGGAACCGATGCCCCCTCCGTGGTCGAGGCCGGTGTCGAACTCGCGGTGTTCGGCGCACATCTGCGCGGGCAACCCCTGCATTTCCAGCTCGAGGATCTCGGAGCGCGGTTCGTCGAGGAGGTGCGCACCTCCGATGCGTATCGTCTTGCGGCGCTGAACACGACGCCACCGAAGCCGGGTCTCGTTCGGCACGGCCCGGGACAGGGGGCCGGGATCGTCGGCGAACTGTTCCGCATCTCGGAAGCAGGACTCGGGCGCTTCCTCGCCGCCCTGCCCGCCCCGATGACGCTGACGAGCGTCGAACTGTCGGACGGGCGGTGGGTGGTCGGCTTCGGTTGCACGCACGACGCGGCATCCGACGCGGTCGACATCACCGAGTTCGGTGGGTGGAAGGCCTATCTGCAGTCCTGATATCTGTGCGAACGCGCAGTCGCCGCCGAGAATTCTCGACGACGACTGCGCGTTCGACGATGGTCATCGGGGCGGAGGATCGACGGCCACACCGCCGCCGGCGTGTTCGGGGCCGGCATCGGGATGTTCGGCGGGCAGCCGCCTACGGAACCGGGCTGCCTCACTGGGGACGGGCCCACCCTGGGAATCGTCTGTACGACGGTACGGTCCGGGCTTCGGCCTCGCCTTGCCGCCCGGGAACGCCAACCGGGCGATCGTGCGGTGCACCATGAGCCACTGTTTACCCAGTGGACCCGAGTTGTAAGGCAATTCGTAGCGTTCGCAGATGTCCTTGACCTTCGGCGCCACCTCCGCGTAGCGAGTGCTCGGCATATCGGGGAACAGGTGGTGTTCCACCTGATAGCCCAGATTCCCGCTGAGGATGTGGAACAGGGGGGAGCCTTCGATGTTCGCGGCCCCGACGAGTTGCCTCACGTACCACCCGCCGCGCGACTCGTTCTCGACTTCCCGCTTCGAGAAGGTGTAGGTCTGGTCGGGAAAGTGCCCGCAGAAGATGATCGCGTGTGCCCACACATTGCGGATGATGTTGGCGGTGACATCGGCGAGAAGTGTCGCAAGGAAGGTCTTCTCGACACCCGGCAGATAACGATCCGCGAGACCTGCTGCGGCGCTCCACTTTCCCGACCCGGAACCGATCGAACGCAACCTGCGCGCGATGCGCGAGGTCTTCGGCTGCGGCAGTCTGCCTTGCAGCGCTGTCTGTGCGAGACCGAACAGCGCCGCACTCACCAGCGGCCAGCCGACGTAGTCCTTGACGAACTGAGCGCGCGCCTTGCCGGCGATCCCCTTCAACTCCTCGAGCACCTGGCCGGGCGTCTTCTTTCCCGCCCACAATGCTTCGAGGTCGAGGTCGTGCAGGGCGACACCCCATTCGAACAACACCGTGAGCAAGGCGTTGTAGAAGGGTTGGGCGAGGTAGACCGGATGCCACTTCTGCTTCGGATCGATCCGCATGATCTCGTATCCGAGATCCTTGTCGAGGCCGCGGATGTTGGTGAAGGTGTGGTGGATGTAGTTGTGAGAGTGCTTCCACGCCTCCGCGGTCGATGCGGTGTCCCAGTCCCACACCGACGAGTGGATGTCCGGATCGTTCATCCAGTCCCACTGGCCGTGCATGACGTTGTGGCCGATCTCCATGTTCTCGAGAATCTTCGCGACACCGAGGCAGGCGGTGCCGGCCACCCACGCAGGTTTGTACGACGACGCGAACAGCAGCACTCTGCCCGCGACGACGAGCTGACGCTGCGTCGCGATCACGTTCTTGATGTAGCGCCGGTCCTTGTCGCCGAGACTCGAGTACACCTCGTCGTGGATAGCGTCGAGTTCCTTCGCGATCCGTTCGAGGTCGTCCTCGCTGAGATGGGCGAGCGGACTCTGCGGTTCCCGTGAGTCGGTTGCGTTCCTGTCGATGCTTCTCGTCACGACGCCCCCTGTTTTCGAAGCGGATGCTTCACAGTTCGATTTCGATGTCACCCTCCGCGGTGTGGATGCAGGTGCGCACCGCAGCCCCGGTGGGCTCGCTCACCTCGTCGGTCCGCAGATCCCGGAGTTGCCCGGAACGCAGCGTTCCGACACAGGTGTGGCAGATGCCGATACGGCAGCCGTACGGCAGCTTCAGGCCGGCTTCCTCACCTGCGACCAGGATGGGTGTTCCTCCGTCGCAGTCCACCTCTTTCTCGCTGTCGAGGAAGTGGATGGTGCCGCCCTCGCCGCTTCCGGCATTCCCACCGATGATCGGCTGGAAACGTTCGAGGTGAAAACGCTTCGGGTCGCCGTGCTCTTCCCAGTACTCCTCGAGAGCGTCGAGCAGTTCGCGCGGTCCCGAACAGAAGGCGTCGCGCTCACGCCAGTCGGGGCACAGTTTCTCCAGGTCGTCGGGGGTGATGCGGCCTCTTTCGCCGCTGAGCCACAGCTCGAGACGCAGCCCGCTGTGGCGGTCGTCCAGGTCGTTCAGGACCGAAGAGAAAATGACGTCGTCGGGGGTGTGAGCGGAGTGCACGACAACCACGTCGTCGATCCGGTCGCGGTGATCGAGGCTTCGTAACATGCTCATGATCGGCGTGATCCCACTGCCGGCGCTGATGAACAACAGCTTCTCCGGCAGCGGGTCGGGCAGCGTGAACACGCCCTCGACCTCGCCGAGCCGGACGATATCGCCCGGCTCGAGCTTCCGGACCAGATAGGGCGAGACAACTCCGTTCTCGACGAGCTTGGGCGTGACGCTGATCAGACCGTCGACCGGATCAGGATCGGAAGTCAGCGAGTAGGCACGCCAGTGGTAGACACCGTCGATGATCACCCCGAGGCGCACGTATTGGCCGGGCTCGTGTCCCCGCCATTCGTAGGCCGGACGGATGAGCACCGACGCTGCGTCGCCCCCCTCCGGGACCACACGTTCGACACGGCCACGCAGTTCGCGAGTCGTCCACAACGGATTGATCATCTCGAGATAATCGTCCGGCCGCAGGGGGGTGAACAGATGCCGCACCGTGCGCAGCAACCATCTGCGAGCCGGATGCACGTGTGGGCGAGCGCCTCGTTCCGCCATGTCGTCACACTACGCGCGCCGCTGCGCCATATGCGCAGGTTCGTCCCGGATATGACGACCTCGACCTGCCGTCGCCGGGTTCTTCGGCGCGAACCGACGAGCAGCGCAGGATCGTCCGGCCGCGAGAGTCGGGTGCGGCGAACGAGACCGGAACGACGTCAGCCCGTGGCGACGGTCGGGTCGCCACGGGCTGAGCCGGTACATCCGAGCGGGGATCCGCCCACACGGAAGGCTGTGGGTCGCGGGCCGATACGGCCCGCGGTCCTCAGAAGTTGATCATGTGACCTGCGAGGCCGTGGATGGCCTCCTGCAGCGCCTCGCTGAGGGTCGGGTGAGTGTGCACGTTGCGCGCGAGCTCGTTGACGGTCAGGTCCCACTTCTGGGCGA
Source organism: Rhodococcus sp. NPDC047139 (assembly GCF_040643435.1). Lineage (NCBI taxonomy): Bacteria > Bacillati > Actinomycetota > Actinomycetes > Mycobacteriales > Nocardiaceae > Rhodococcus > Rhodococcus sp. NPDC047139. Next base: position 67,840 of record NZ_JBEYUH010000007.1, on the reverse strand, counting down.
GAGTCAGCTCGGGCAGCAACTCGGAGACGTCGGGGCCGATGAGGTGGCCACCGAGGAGCTCACCGTGGGTCTTGTCGGCGATGAGCTTGACGAAACCGGTGGGATCACCCAGGCCGTGCGCCTTGCCGTTGGCGGTGAACGGGAAGGTCGCGACCTTCACGTCGTAGCCCTCGTCCTTTGCCTGCTGCTCGGTGAGACCGAAGCTCGCGACCTGCGGCTGGCAGAAGGTTGCGCGCGGCATCATGCGGTAGTCGCCGAGTTCGAGGGTCTCGGCTCCGCCGATGGTCTCGGCCGCGACGACGCCCTGTGCCTCGGCGACGTGGGCGAGCTGCAGCTTGGCGGTGACATCGCCGACGGCGTAGATGCCCTCGACGTTGGTGCGCATACGCTCATCGATCGCGATGGCACCGCGGTCGGTGAGCTCGACACCGGTGTTCTCGAGGCCGTACCCCTCGACGCGCGGCGCGAAGCCGACCGACTGCATCACCTTGTCGACGGTGACGGTCTCGACATTGCCGGACTTGTTGTCCTTGATCTCGACGGTGACCTTCGAGCCGTCGTCGGAAATCTTCTGGACGGCAGCGCCGGTCTTGATGGTGATGCCCAGCTTCTTGTACGCCTTGGCGATCTCCTTGGAGACGTCGGCGTCCTCGTTGGGCAGTGCGCGGTCGAGGAACTCGACGATCGTGACGTCGACCCCGTAATTCTTCAGGACGTAACCGAACTCCATGCCGATGGCGCCGGCGCCGACGATGAGGATCGACTCGGGGAGTTCGCGAGTGAGGATCTGCTCCTCGTAGGTGACGACATTCTCGCTGAGCTCGGTGCCCGGCAGCAGCTTGGTGACCGAACCGGTCGCGATGATGACGTTGTCGAAGGTCACCTGTTCGGTGCCGCCCTTGGTGAGGGCCACCTCGATGGTCTTGGCGTCGACGAACGAGCCCATACCGTCGTATTCGGTGATCTTGTTCTTCTTCATGAGGAAGTGCACGCCCTTGGTGCGCCCGTCCGCGACCTTGCGGCTGCGATCGTAGGCGGCACCGAAGTCGAAGGACACGTCCCCCGAGATGCCGAAGGTCTTGGCCTCTTTGTTGAAGAGATGCGCCAACTCGGCATTGCGGAGAAGTGCCTTGGAGGGGATGCAGCCCACGTTCAGGCAGACACCGCCCCAGTACTTCTTCTCGATGATGGCGGTGCTCAATCCCAGCTGTGCCGCGCGGATAGCAGCGACGTACCCACCGGGACCGGCTCCGAGGACAACGACGTCATAGTGTGAGGTCACGGATATACAGGGTAGTCCCGCCCGATTCCGGTGTCTGCCGATGGTCCGGTTACCGGCCGGTAGCAACGGTGTGCTCGGGGTCGACGGGCCCCGGCGTCAACCCAGGATCCCCCGGTTGTAGGCCACCGCGACCGCGGCGGCTCTGTCCTTCACCTCGAGCTTGGCGAAGATGTGGGTCAGGTGGGTCTTCACCGTGGCCTCGCTGACGAACAACTCCCGGGCGATGGCCCGATTCGACGTGCCCTTCGCGACCAGCGAAAGCACCTCGCGTTCCCTGGCGCTGAGCACTTGTGGGGTCACAGGTGTCCGCATGCGGGTCATCAACCGCGAGGCGACCACCGGCGCGAGCACCGATCGGCCCTGAGCAGCCGCACGTACCGCGTCGAACAATTCGTCACGCGGGGCATCCTTGAGAAGGTAACCGGTGGCTCCGGCTTCGATCGCGGGGAAGATATCGGCATCCGAATCGTAGGTGGTGAGAACGAGCACCCGGCTTCGCGCCTGCCGGTCCCTGAGGTCGGCGATCGCTGCCGCTCCCCCACCGCGTGGCATGCGCAGGTCCATCAACACCACGTCGGGATCGAGTTGCAGCGTGAAGATCACGGCCTCGTGCCCGTCCGATGCCTCACCCACGACCACGAATTCCGTCGTCGCAGAGAACATCCCGCGCAGCCCGTCCCGCACCACGGGATGATCGTCGACGATGAGCACCGAGATCGGTTCGCCCGAAGCCGTCACGACACGTCCTGACTCACCGGAGTCGCGCTCTGGAGCGGGATCAGCACCGAAACAGCCGTCCCCTCGCCTGGTGCCGACTCGATTGTGACGGTGCCGTCCACTCGGGCAGCACGCGATCGCATTCCGCGCAGCCCGAACCCACGCGCCGGTTCCATGGGGGCGAACCCGTTTCCGTCGTCGCGAACATCCACGCTCACTTCGCAGTCCATATACGAGAGCGTGACACCTACCCGTCGCGCATCGGCATGTTTACCGACGTTCGTCAGTGCCTCCTGAACGATCCGCAGCATGGTTGCACCGACGTCGTCGTGCAGAGGGACCGGTGTGCCTGTGACGGTGAACTCGGCGCGGACCCCGGTCTCCCGCGACCACACGGCGAGCGTGTGAGCCAGCACGACATCGAGCGCGTCGTGCTCGAGCGCTTCCGGGACGAGGTCCTGCACCGATCGACGGGCGTCGCCGAGACTGCGTCGAGCGAGTGCAGTCGCCGTTTCGACGTGACGGCGTGCTGTTTCCCGATCGGCGGCGTCCTGCGCGGCCTGCAACTGGGTGACGATCCCGACCAGCCCCTGCGCGAGGGTGTCGTGGATTTCGGCAGCGAGACGACGTCGCTCGTCGTCGATCCCCGCTTCCCGGGCATGCACCAGAAGCTGAGCGTGGAGGGCCTGATTCTCGGCCAGCGCCCGCTCGAGCTGCTCGTTCGTCCGTTCGAGTTCGCCGATTACCTCGAGCCGCTCGAGACTTTGCTGCTCGTCGCGTTCGGCGAGCCTCATCATCACCAGCGAAATCGAGGCGTTGAGGGCTATCAGGAGACCGAAAGCAATCCACATGGTGCGGCTTTGCGGCGGCATCCCCCCGGCCTGTGAGCCCGCCACCGTCACCGCCGTTACGATCACGCCCAACCGGATCCAGCGCTCCGGCAACATCACGTGGGCATCCAAGTAGCCTGCTGCGGCATAGAACGCGAAGAACGGGTTGAGCCAGCTCAGAGCGAACGCCAGGCCCGACCGGACCACAAAATGACCGGTGTCCTGTTCCTGCATCGAGCGGCGACGAAGCGACCGCTGTAGTTCCCAACCCGCTGCGACGACTGTGAGCACCGCTGCCACGTACCGCTCGGCAGGGCTCATCAGCAGCGACGCGCTACCGGCGGACATCACCGTGCCGGTGGCCAGTAGAGCAGGTGGCCCCCACCTGTAGTACCGCGTCCAGTGGTCCTGAGCAGTCGTCGACGCCGTCACGTCTTCCAGAATGACGGTCGGCCGGCTCACTGCCAACGGAACCATCGGATCGCAATCCCGCTGAGCACGACCGTCCAGCCGATGACAATCGCCATCCCACCGAGGTCGAGCCCGCCTCCGGCTGCGGTCTGGTCGAGGAGTTGCGCTGCAGCACCGAAAGGTGTCAGTTCCACAATCCGCTGCAGCAACTCGGGCATCGTCTGCACCGGCAGCCATACGCCGGCGCAGAACAACATCGGGAAGAACACGATCGTCCCCAACGTCTGGGCGATGCGCACCGACGGCGACACCGCGGCGAGCATCGCACCCAGGCTCAGTGCCGCCGCAAGAGTGACGAGGACGGCGAGGCCGTAACCCCACGGTCGAGCGGGGAACTCCACCGCGAAAGCGATTCGCCCGACGAGCAACGCGAGAACTACGGACGCCAGGACCGTCACGGCGTGCGTCACGATCTGCGCGATCAACAGATCCGCCGGACGGGCCGGAGTCACTGCCAGCCTACGTAGGATGCCGCGTTCCCGATAGGAAGCCAACACGGCGGGCATCGTCTGGATGCCGGCCACGATCATCGCCACCAGAATGGCCACGGGGACATACAGATCGATCACGCGCAGGCCACCGAGTCCGGGATCGGGCTCCCGGAAGGCCGGGATCAGACCGAGGATCGACATGATCAGCGTGGGGAACACGAGAATCCAGAACATCGCACCGGGTTCTCGTGTGAACAGACGTGCCTCGGTCCGTAGGACGGCGAGCAACGCCGAGGATTTCGGGCCGTCCGTCTGCGACGTCTCGACCAATCGACTTCTCATGACGTGGTTGTTCACGGCAGTGTCCCGCTTTCGGTCAGATCGAGGTAGGCATCGTCGAGGGTCGCTTCGACGATGCGGAGGCGCTCGGCTGTGAGTCCCCGGGAACCGAGCAGGGTGAGTACCGCATGGATGGAATCCTCGTTGCCGTCGACGACCACCCTCTCCTGGACGGTCCGCACGGAGACCACACCGGGCAAGGACTCGAGCAGCGCGAGGTCGAGCGGGCCGGACGGGTGGAACGAGACGACAACTGCTGCCGACGCCTGCCCGATCAGTTCCCCCGGGCTGCCCAGCGCCCGGATGCGCCCGGAGTCGAACACCGCGACCCGATCACACAGTCGCTCCGCCTCTTCCATGAAATGGGTGACGAGCAGGACAGTGACGCCCGAATCACGGACCTCTTCGATCAGCGCCCAGGTGTCGCGACGCCCCCGCGGGTCGAGCCCGGTGGTGAGCTCGTCGAGGACGACCACCCGCGGCGACCCGATCAGTGCCAGCGCGATGAAGAGCCGCTGTTTCTGTCCCCCGGACAGTTTCGCGAACCGGCTGCCGAGCAGACCGCTCAGGCCGAGCCGTTCGGCGAGGAGAGCGCCGTCGGCGGGCCGGGCGTAGAACGAAGCGTAGAGATCGAGTGCTTCCCGGACGGTCAGCTTCGCCTGGAGCTCGCTCTCCTGCAATTGGGTCCCGAGCAGTTCCGTGACCGTGTTGCGGTCGGCGATCGGGTCCAGACCGGCCACCCGGACGATGCCGGCATCGGGTTTCCGGAGGCCGGAGACGCATTCGACGGCCGTGGTCTTGCCCGCCCCGTTCGGTCCGACGATCCCGAAGATCTCACCTTCGTGGACCTCGAAGCTCACGTCGTCGACGACGACGCGGCCCTTGTACGACTTCCGCAAGTTGTTCACTTCGACGAGTGGCATGTCCAGAGAGTGCTGCACGGCGCCGATCGTGCACATCGCCCGACCGTCTCGACCGGTATCCACCGATCGGATGATGACGCATGCCGGTCGATTCGGGCATGATGTCGCCGTGCGTGTTCCCCGTCGAGAACTACCCGCGCGGCGCGAGGCCGCTCGGGTGTTCGACACGGGAGAACACACATGGAATACAACGCGATGATCGAACTCGACGTCTACATCGATCTGCTGACCGACGATGAGATCGTCGACTTCATCGAGCCGATCGCCGGGCATCACGGCGCGCTGGGTCGTGGCGACAACGGCCGTGTCCTTCTCACGATCACTATCGACTCCGTCGATGCGATCCACGCGACGCGGTTCGTGCGCGACCTGATGCGCATCTCGTATGCGCCTTATCGCGTCAACTCGGTGGATGTGCTGCCCACCAGCGCTTTCGACGCGATCTTCGGGTTCGGTGACTACTTCTGCTGACGCGCGGGGGTGGGGTGCGATTCCTTGCGGACCCCACCGTCGTGCGTCAGCGTGCGAAGGAGCGCATCTTGCGTAGGTAACCCGGGATCGAACGGAACGGGACCCGGACGGGCCAGTCGTCCGGCCGGAAGTACGCCTCGGTTCCACCGTCGACGACCACGACGCTGCCTGCCATGAAGTCCGCGGCCGGCGACAGCATGAACTCGACCCACTGCGCGATCTGGTCGGCCTGCCCGAAGCCGCCGACCGGGACCGGGAAACTCTCCACGGCCTTCTTCAGGGGGCTTTCGAGCTGAGCGTCGAGCAACGGGGTGGAGATCGCTCCCGGGGCAAGCACGTTCATGCGGATACCGGATCCCGCCCACTGGGGAGTCACCGCGGTACGCCGCACCCACCGGGTGACCGCGATCTTCGACGCCGCGTACGTGAACGCCGGCCCCGACGCTCCGATGCGGGTGGCGCGAGCGACACCTTTGTCCATGTCCCCGGCGAGGAATGCCTTCACCGCCGAATTCGGCACGCCGGGCGTGGTGGTCGCCGAATTCGACCCGAACACCACGACCTTGCTGTCGCCGGTCGCGGCGAGCGCGGGACGCCAGCCGACCAGCAGGTCGAGCACCCCGCGCAGGTTGACCTGCGCGATCAGTTTCTCCTTGCCGGGCGTCGGCCCCAGCCCGGCGGCAAGGACGGCACCGTCGAGCCGGCCCTCCGCCCGGTCGAGCGTCGCCCGAACGGCGTCCGAACGGCCCTGTGGAGTCGACAGATCCGCAAGGATCTCGGTGTCCTTCAGGTCGATTCCGATCACTGTGTGTCCAGCAGCGCGCAACCTCTCCGCGCTCGCCCTGCCCATTCCGGACGCAGCGCCGGTCACCGCGTACACCGCCATGTGGTTCTCCATCCTTCGGTCCGAGGCACGTTAGCGCGAGGTGACCGCCTCGCGCAGCAGTGCGACGTACCGAGCGAGACCGGCCACGTCGACGACGTCGGGTGAGGTGGTGACCGACAACGTCACCGTGTCGCCGATCCCGTGCACGCCGTGGGTGAGAGCCTGGACGGGCGACAGGCCCGGAAATCCGGAGGTGAACCGCACTCGGCCGCCTCCGAGCACGAGATCTGCAGGGCCGCGGTGGACGCTCGAGACCACGGTGTTGCCCGTGACGGTGGGCGGGACGACCGACAGGTCGAGACGGTCGGTGCCGAATCGCAGCAGGGGCGCCGGGACGTGGTCGTCGGTGCGGGCACGGACGGCCATCGCCGGATGACGAGCACGGGTGCGCTGCCGCGCGAGATCGGCGGCGATCGCCGCGGCGCGTGCGGCCGGATCCGCGATCCCGCAGTGCAGGTCGACACCGACGTTGCGGTAGCTGTTGCGGGAGGTGCCCGGCGCCACCGCGACCGGCACCTCCGCCGACAACTCGTCGACCCCGAGGAAGGCCGACAGTGCAGCACCGATCGCGGTGAGTGCGCCGGTGGTGACGGTACCCAGGCGGCGCAGTTCGGCGGCGTCGCACACGAGCATGCGCACGATCCGGCGCGGTCCGGGTGCGGTGTTCACCGCGACCAGCGGCCGACCCGGGGTGGGCTGCGGAACCGAGGGGTCGGACAGTTGCTTCTCCGCCGCCACCGCGCGTCGCCCGTCAGCGATCACGCGGGGAATCGACAACGGCAGCCGCAGCGCAGCCCGCGCGAGCATCCCGGCCGGTGAGGGGGCGCGCGGCGGAGAAGTGGGCGGCGCCGTCCCCGACAGCAGATCACGAGCGAGTGCCGAGGTGCGCACTCCGTCCGCGAACGCGTGCGACATCTGCAGGACGACGACGAGCGCGGGACGTCTTCCGCGCGGAGCACCGGTGACCTGGGGAAAGAGGTGCAGGCGCCAGGGCGACGTCCTGACGTCGACGCGGGTCCCGACGAGACCGGACAGCACATCGAGCATCGATTCGTAGTCGTCCACCTCGTGCACGGCGACATCGTCGTCGGCCGGTCCGCGAGCCGTCCAGTAGGGATAGTCGAGACCGCCGGGCACCTCGACCATGCGAACCTGCAACTCCCCCATGGCGCGCGCGTGCGCCCGCAATTCGGCGAGCACTTCCGCGAACGGCACGGCGGGTGCGTCGAAACAGTAGAGCGCGAAAAGGTCGCTCGGGATGCGGTCGCCGGTCCATTCCCGGCGCGCGTCCGACGGATGCATCTGCACGAGGTCACAGTCTGCACGGTGCCCGCCACCCACCCGAGGCGGGTATGAATGGGTTCATGAGCGACGACACGACCGATCCGCACCTGTGGCTCGAAGACGTCACCGGTGAGGAACAACTCGACTGGGTGCGTGCCCACAACGACCGGACGGTCGAGGCGTACACCCGCGCCGACAGCTTCACCGACCTCGAATCCCGTATCCGCGAGGTGTTCGACACCGACGCCCGTATCCCGTACGCGCGTCGGCGGGGTGAGTATCTCTACAACTACTGGCGGGACGCCGAGCACGTGCGCGGTCTGTGGCGACGCACCACGATGGAGCAGTACCTGCGGGAGGAGCCCGAGTGGGACGTCCTCGTCGACCTCGATGTCCTCGCTGAGCAGGAAGGCGAGAACTGGGTGTGGTCGGGCGCCCAGGTGTTGCGGCCCGATCAGACTCGCGCGCTCGTCAGCATGTCGCGCGGCGGTGCCGACGCGAGCGTGATCCGCGAGTTCGACCTCGTGAGCCGACGGTTCCTCTCCGGTCCGGACAGCTTCGAACTCCCCGAAGCGAAGACGGACATCGGCTGGATCGACGCCGATACCGTCTATGTGGGCACGGATTTCGGGGACGGCTCACTCACCGACTCCGGTTATCCGCGCCTCGCCAAGAGGTGGCGGCGCGGCACGCCGATCGAACAGGCCGAGACCGTTTTCGAGGGTGAACGCGCAGATGTCGCCGTCTCCGCCTGGTACGACAACACCCCCGGTTTCGAGCGCAGCTTCGTCGACCGGGCGATCGATTTCTACCGGGCGCATCGTTTCGAACTGCGGCCGGACGGCGAGCTCGTGAAACTGGATGTCCCCGACGACGCGCGGGTGAGCGTGTACCGCGACCATCTGCTCGTCCGCACCCGGTCCGAATGGCTCGGTCATCCCGCCGGCACGTTGCTCGCCGCGGACTATCCGGCATTCCTCGCCGGCTCCCGGGAGATGAGGGTGCTCTTCGCCCCCGATGAGCGCACCTCGCTCGAGCAGTACGCGTGGACGCAGAACCACCTGCTCGTCGTCACCCTGCGCGACGTCCGGACCCGAGTGCGAGTACTCACTCCCGGAGACGACGGCTGGACCGACGAGGAGTTGCCGGGCGTCCCCGACGCGACGTCGACCTCGATCATCGACGTGGATCCACTCACCGGCGACGACGTCTTCCTCAATTCGAGCGGCTTCACCGTTCCGGCGACGCTGCTGTCCGGAACCGTGGGCAACAGAGTCGAGGCGATCAAGCAGGCACCGTCGTTCTTCGACGCCGAGGACATCGCCGTCGAACAATACTTCGCGACGTCCGACGACGGCACGCAGGTACCCTACTTCGTGGTGGGCAAGAAGACCGAAATACCTACTCCCACAATGCTGTACGGGTACGGCGGTTTCGAGAACTCGATGGTGCCGGCCTACAGCGGCAGCGTCGGGCGGGCCTGGCTCGAGCGCGGATACACCTATGTCGTCGCCAACATCCGCGGCGGTGGAGAGTACGGACCCACCTGGCACACCCAGGCGCTCAAGGAGAATCGCCACAAGGTCTTCGAGGACTTCGCCGCGGTCGCGAAAGATCTCGTCGCGCGCGGGATCACCACCGCCACACAACTGGGCATCCAGGGTGGCAGCAACGGCGGCCTGCTCATGGGCGTGATGCTCACCCGCTATCCCGAACTGTTCGGGGCGATCGTGTGCCAGGTGCCGTTGCTCGATATGAAGCGGTACCACCTGCTGCTGGCCGGTGCGTCGTGGATGGCCGAGTACGGCGACCCGGAAGACCCCGACGAGTGGGCGTTCCTGAGCAAGTACTCGCCGTACCAGAACACCGACCCCGACGCGAAGTACCCGCCGATCCTCCTCACCACCTCGACGCGTGACGACCGCGTGCACCCCGGCCACGCGCGGAAGATGGTCGCGCGCCTCGAGGAGCAGGGCCACGAGGTCTGGTACTACGAGAACATCGAGGGCGGCCACGGTGGCGCCGCGGACAACGCGCAGGCGGCGTTCAAGTCGGCGTTGACGTTCACCTTCCTGGCCGAAAAGCTCACCGACCGGTGAACTTCCGGGAGGTTGTGTGCGTTTCCGTCGCGGAAATCGCATACGACCTCCCTCATCGTGCCGCACCGGTGGACTCGCGGACGACGAGCTGGGTGGGGAGGACGAGTTCGTCGGCCACCGCGACCCCGCCGTAGGCCTGACGGCCGAGCATCTCGATGGCGCGCGCGCCGGCGTCCTCGGGGCGTTCGGCGAGCGTGGTGAGCGACGGCCGGCACAGCTCCGAACCGAAGACGTTGTCGAAACCGATCACGCTCATGCGCCCGGGCACCGCCACTCCGCGTTCACCGAGACGTCGCAGCACACCGATGGCGAGCATGTCGTTGTGACACACCACCGCGGTGGCGTCGGCCGCCACGGCTGCGTCCGCTGCGGCGGCACCACCACCGAGGGTCGGGGAGTACGGACCGAAGCGGCGCACCTGCATTCCGCGTTCCGACGCGGCAGTCCGTAGACCGGCCCACCGCCGCGCTCCCGACCACGATTCGGGTGGGCCCCCGAGGAACAACAGCGATCGATGCCCGAGTGACGCGAGATGGTCGACGATCTGACGCGTTCCCGCCTCGTAATCTGCTACAACACAAGAAATGCCGCGAACAGCGCGGTTGACGAGAGTCACGGCGTCGAGTTCCGCGATGCGCCGCAGGTCGTCGTCGGGAATACGAGAGGCGGCCAGGACGAAGCCGTCCACCGCCGGTCCGAGCCTGCGAACGATGCGCGCTTCGCCGGCCGCACTCTCCTGGGAATCGGCGAGGACCAGCGTTCGACCGGACGCGGCGGCGGACCGTTCGGCACCCTTGATCACCCCGGCGAAGAACGGATTGGTGATGTCGGGGACGAGAAGCGCGAGCGTGTTGGTACGCCCCGATTCGAGTGCGCGCGCCGCCGCGTTCGGCGCGTAGCCGAGTCGTTCCGCGACCTCGAGGACGTGCTGCCGGGTGACGGCGTTGACCCTGCCGGGCACGGTGAACGCACGGGACACGGTGGACGGGGCCACTCCTGCTTCCCGGGCGACATCGGTGATGGTGGCCCGTTTCCTCGCACGCGGTGCAGCCGACATAGCGCCAGTATGGCAAAAAATGGCAAACGATTGCCGTGCGCTGCGCCACACTCCTACCGTCGGTGTGTATCCGACACTGCAGACACCCAGAAGGCATCCGATGACAGAGAACACCGCAGTGCAGCGCACGCCCCGCAAGGCGGCACTCGCCGCGTGGAGCGGCAGCGCACTGGAGTACTACGACCTGGCGATCTACGGCACCGCCGCCGCGCTCGTCTTCCCCGAGATCTTCTTCCCCGAGGGGAACCAGGCGGTGGCGACCGTCGCCTCGCTCGCCACCTTCGGTGTCGCCTACGTCGCCCGGCCGTTCGGTTCCATCCTGATGGGCCACATCGGCGACCGCTTCGGCCGCAAGTTGATCCTCGTGGGCACCTTGCTTCTGATGGGTTTCTCGACCTTCCTCATCGGCTGTCTGCCCACCTACGGACAGATCGGGATGGTCGCACCGATCCTGCTGGTCGTGTTGCGACTCCTCCAAGGTCTGTCCGCTGCGGGCGAGCAGGCCGGCGCGAACTCGATGTCGTTCGAGCACGCACCCGACAACCGGCGCGGCTTCTTCACCAGCTGGACACTGAGCGGCACGCAGGGCGGGCAGGTGCTCGCGCCGCTGATGTTCCTGCCCGTGATCGCCCTGCTCTCCGAGGAGCAGTTGCAATCCTGGGGCTGGCGGGTGCCCTTCTGGATCAGCGCCGTCATCGTCCTGATCGGTTTCCTCATCCGCCGCAGCCTCGACGAGACCCCCGAATTCCACGCCGAGAAGAAGACCGACACCGCCCCGAAGGCGCCGCTGACCGTGCTGTTCCGGCACCACCGGACCGGCGTGCTCCGGGTGTTCTTCGCCGCCTTCATCGCGATGGTCAACACCGCTTTCCAGGTGTTCGCCCTCAATTTCGCCACGGCAGACGAATACGGCATCGGCATCAGCGACAGCACGATGCTGTGGCTGGCGATCATCGCCAATGTCATCGCTGTGGCAACCATCCCCCTGTGGGCTCTGCTGTCGGACCGGATCGGTCGCAAGCCGGTCTTCGTCTCAGGCCTGATCGGCAGCGCCGTCATGGTCACGGCATTCCTCTGGTCGATCTCGCGGGGCGATGTGCCGCTCGTCCTCGTCACCGGAATCCTGCTCGCCGGCGTCGTCTACAGCATGCCCAACGCAGTGTGGCCCGCCACCTACGCCGAGTACTTCCCCACGAGCGTCCGTCTGTCGGGCATGGCCATCGGTACCCAGTTCGGCTTCGCGCTCGCCGGCTTCACCCCGGCGATCGCGGGCTCGCTCATGGGCGGCAACGCCGACAACTGGTATCGCGTGGCCCTGTTCTGCGTCGGCGCCGTCGTCATCTCGCTGATCGCGGTGGCCACCGGACCCTCCGGCACCCACCGCATCCCCACCCGTGAGGTCGGCCTGCGGCCGCACGACCACAGCACCGCATCCGCTCCTGCCGGAGTCGCATCGTGAACGCACGTCCGACGATCGCGGTACTCAACGGGCCCAATCTCGCTCTGCTCGGTCGACGCGAACCTCATCTCTACGGCACCGCCACGCTGGCGGACATCGAGAGGTCGTGCCGCCGCACCGCCGACGGCCCGGGTTTCGACATCGACTTCCGACAGACCAACCACGAGGGAACCCTCGTCGATCAGATTCACGAGCTGCGCGACTCGGCAGTCGGTTTCGTCATCAACGCGGCCGCGTACACGCACACCTCCGTCGCACTGCACGATGCGCTCGCGACCGTCACGGCACCGATCGTGGAAGTCCACCTGACCAATGTGCATGCACGTGAAGCGTTCCGGCACCGATCGTTCGTCGCGCCCGTCGCGAAGGCCGTGATCGCCGGATGCGGACCCGAGGGCTACACCTTCGCCGTCCGCCACCTGATCGCGCTCGCCACCGACACCGAGGAAACTGCTCCATGACCACCTCCGTTCCCCCGCGGAACTCCATCCTGCTGGGACTTCTCGGCGCCGGCATCGGCGGTTCTCTCACCCCTGCCATGCAGGAGCGGGAAGGATCCGCCGCAGGCCTGAATCTGACCTACCGCCTGCTCGACGCCGAGCAGATCGGTTACGCCGCCGACGATCTTCCCGACATGCTCTACTGGGCGAAACGCTTCGGTTTCGACGGATTGAACATCACCCACCCGTTCAAGCAGGTGGTCATTCCTCTGCTCGATGAATTGTCCGACGACGCCGAAGATCTCGGCGCCGTCAACACCGTGGTCTTCCGGGACGGACGTGCCCTCGGACGCAACACCGACTGGTCGGGCTGGGGGCGAGCCTTCCGCCGCCGGTTGCCCGCTTCGGTCTCCGACCGTGCCGTACTCGTCGGGGCGGGCGGTGCCGGCTCGGCCGTCGGGTATGCACTGCTCGCACAGGGCGCCGAACACGTCTCGATCGTCGATGTCGACGTCGAGAAGGCACACGCCTGCGCCACACGTCTCGCCAAGCGGTTCGGTGACGACCGGGTCTGCGCGACCACCGACCTCAGCGGTTCCCTTGCCACCGCGCGGGGACTCGTCAACGCCACCCCGACGGGGATGACCGGCCATCCGGGCCTGCCGGTGCCCGCCGACCTCGTGCGCGAGGACCTGTGGGTGTCCGACGTCGTGTACTTTCCCCTCGAAACCGAACTGATCCGTCTCGCCCGTTCTCGCGGATGCCGCGTCGTGCCAGGCGGCGGAATGGCCGTCTTCCAGGCCGTGGGTGCCTTCGAATATTTCACCGGACGCGAGCCCGACGCCGAACGAATGGCCCGACACTTCGAGGAGCTGACCAGCTGATGCGCCGTGGAATCGCTACCGTTTCACTATCCGGCGTTCTCGCCGACAAACTCGACGCGATCGCCGAGGCCGGTTTCGACGGGATCGAGATCTTCGACAACGATCTGACGGCCTCACCGTTGTCCCCCACCGAGGTGGCGCGTCGATGTTCCGATCTGGGACTGACCGTCGATCTGTTCCAGCCGATCCGCGACATCGAGGGGATCGAACCGGCGCGGTTCTCCGATGTCCTGCACCGCGTCCGACGCAAGCTCGAAGTGATGGACCAGCTGGGTGCGAGAACCTTCCTGGCGTGCTCGAATGCGCTGCCGACCGCACTCGACGACCCCGGCCTCTCGGCCGCACAACTGCACGCCGTCGGCGAGCTCGCCGCCGATTTCGGCGTCACCTTCGCCTACGAAGCACTGGCCTGGGGGCGGCACGTCAACCGCGTCGGACAGGCATGGAGCCTGGTCCAGCGCGCCGACCACCCGGCCGTGACACTGGCCGTCGACACATTCCACATGCTCGCCCGCGGCGACGACGGAACCGCCCTGGCCGGTATCCCGGGGGATCGAATCGGTTTCCTGCAGGTCGCCGACGCCCCCGTGCTCGACATGAACGTCCTCGAATGGAGCCGGCACTTCCGGTGCTTCCCGGGCCAGGGCATGCTCGACGTCTCGGGTGTCGTAGCGGCCGTTCTCGACACCGGATACGACGGTCCGTTGTCGCTCGAAGTCTTCAGTGATGTGGTCCGCGAAGCGGATCCGTATGTGACTGCACGCGACGCGATGCGCTCGCTGTTGTTCCTCGAAGATCGGCTCGGCGCGCGGGTCTCGGGTGTCGCCCGGGAGAAGGTGACCGTCGCCCCGCCCCTGCCGGCGCGTACCGACGCTGCGTTCGTCGAACTGGCCGACCCCGACCGCAGCGAATATCCGGCCCTGCTGACCGGTCTCGGCTTCCACCTCGCCGGCAGGCATCGCAGCAAGCCGGTCACGTGGTGGCGCAACGGAGGTGCGAACGTCGTCCTCAACGAGCGGTCCGCGGCGGGACCGGCGCCGACCGCGCTGGGACTCGTCGCGCCCGATGTCGCCGCGGTGTCGGAGCGGGCCGCGAACCTGCTGTGGCCCGCTGTCGACCGGACGCGTGGGGAGGGTGAGGCCGACCTGCCGGGCATCACGTCCCCGTCCGGTCTTCACGTCTTCGTCAGTGCCTCGCCCGGCGAACCCGACGACTGGCGTCGCGACTTCCTACCGCACGACGGCACTGCGGAGCCGCAACCGGGCGGGAACGACTGGCTCGGCCTGGACCACGTCGATGTCACCGTCACCGCCGATGATCTGAATCAGGAGATGTCGTTCTTCCGCACCCTGTTCGGGCTGCGGCCGGAGGATCCGGAGGAGTACATCCAGCCCCATGGCCGGCTGCGGATCCGTGCTCTGCGTGCCGAGCAGGGCGACCTGCGGGTCGCATTGCAGGTCTCGGAGGCCGGTTCGGCGCCTCGACGCCGTGGCATCACGCAGTTGGCCTTCGCGACCGCGGATGCGGTCGGGGCGGTGCGCCGTGCCCGTGCGCGGGGTGTCGAATTCCTACGACCACCCGCCAATTACTATGCCGATCTCGATGCACGCTTCGCCCTGGGCACCGACCTTCTCACCGTGCTGCGGGAGAACGATCTGTTCTACGACCGCAACGACGAGGGCGGTGAACTCCTGCACGCCTACACCCTGCCGGTGCAGGGCGGATTCCAGGTCGAGTTGCTCGAACGACGCGGCGGTTACTCGGGCTACGGCGCCGCCGACGCGCACGTCCGGCTCGCCGCTCTCACGGCACCGACAACGGTCGCGTCAACGGTCACGTAGCCAGGCGACGACCTCGGCGACGGTGTCATCACTGTCGCGGATCCACCCGTTGTGACCGAGCGGCCGCGGGTTGTGCCATTCGGTGATGTCGGCGCGCGGCAGTTTCCCGAGCAGGTGTCGCGCGGAGGCCACAGGTGTGAGGTTGTCGTCGTCGATGGTGATCGACAGAACGGGCAGAGTCAGCCTGCCGACGCGTTCCTCGTAGTCGATGTCCGCCCCTTCAGGTTCGAATCGCCCTGTGCGAGCGAGTCCGGCCCAGTCGGAGATCAGCACACGCGACTGCCGGCCGAAGCCGCCGACGTCGATACGGTCGCCGGGCCAGAACCCCGCGAGAGCCGCGGTGAGCGACATCGCGGTCGCGCCGACCAGCAGACCCGGCCCCCGGATTCCACTGTGGTGCCGGTAGTACGGGGTTCCGGAGGCGACGAGAATCAGTCCGCCGAGGCGGCCGCGGACACGGGCGGCGTAGAGCACGCCGAGTTGCCCACCCATCGAATGGCCGAGCAGATACGGCGTCGAGTCGGGAAACCTCTCCCGCACGACTTCGAACACCGCGGGAAAATGCGTGGCGACGATCTCGTGGTAACCATAGGTGCTGTCCGGACCCGGACGAGGCCGGCTGTCTCCTTGACCGGCGAGCTCACAGATCGCCGCGTCGAATCCGTGATCGGCGAGGGCCTGGGCGAAGGGTTCGTAATAGCCGGCCGGAATCCCGAGTCCGGGCACGACAACCACCACGGCGCGGGAGGCGTCGCGGCGCGTCTCGTGTTCGTGGTCGGGTCCCGGAAACAGGCGCACCGGC
Source organism: Rhodococcus sp. NPDC047139 (assembly GCF_040643435.1). Classification (NCBI taxonomy): domain Bacteria; kingdom Bacillati; phylum Actinomycetota; class Actinomycetes; order Mycobacteriales; family Nocardiaceae; genus Rhodococcus; species Rhodococcus sp. NPDC047139. Next base: position 51,624 of record NZ_JBEYUH010000007.1, on the reverse strand, counting down.
GTGGTCGTGCCACCGGGTAGCTGGATCGGTACGGTCTCCACCGGCCCAGACTAGGCCGATACGTGCGCACCGGTCACCGATTTCCGCGCCCACCCCGAGTCCGGTTCTCGGGGTCGGGATGGGGGACGCGCCCCGATGTGCTCGGGTGGGGGCGCGGCGGACGATCGAAGGGTCCGATCCCGTAACCCTCGGAGGATCCCATGCCAGACCGCCCCGAACACTCCCGCTTCGCGACCGCCACCTTCACGGGCGCTGCCGTGTCACTGGGAGCCGTCGCCCTTCTTCTCGGAACAGGTACCGCCACAGCACAACCCGCCCCGGTCGTCGTCGGCATGAACGAACGCGCCGCGGTCGACGTGCTTACCGCGACCGATGTGCCGTACGCGATCGTGAACCGTTCCGGCTTCGCCGGCGGCCACTGCACCGTGACCTCCCAGCGCGACCGGGGGTACCACACCGTCGTCGAGTACGAATACGACCGGGCCGACGGCGAGTTCGACCGCATCGAACGTCAGGTGTGGCGGGGCATCGGACTGACGATCGTCTGCCGCTGAGCGGTCCGCGGCGGCGTCGACCCCCAGAAGAAGATCAGGGTCGAGATCCGGGTCGGTCCCCGATGTGCCGGAACTGCTGCCGCGACAGGATGAGTGCATGAACTTCGAGAATCAGTCTCCCCGCCCCTTCACCCGCTCGTCGTCCCAGCGCATGCTCGGTGGTGTATGTGCCGGGCTGGCCGACTATTTCGGCATCGACATCAATCTCGTCCGCGCCGGCGCAGTGCTGGCAGCCTTCATCACCGGCGGCACCGCCGTGCTGCTCTACCTCGCACTGTGGATGTTGATGCCCGAGGGCTGAACCGAATTCCCGAAGGGTCGACGAAGCTCGCAGGGTCGAGATAAACCTCGCAGCCCCGGTGGTTGTCCACCGGGGCTGCGAGGTTTACGTACGCCTTGCGTACTTCGAGGCGAGAGTTACTGGACACTGCCCTCGAGTACCGCGCTGCCGCTTTCGAGCAGCTCGCCGGCGCTACCGGTCTCCGGCAACTCGGAGCTACCGAACACCTGAAGGACCGAGGCCAGAAGTTCGAGAATAGCGTCCATGTCAATCTCCTTCGTTCGATGAATCCGAACGGATCTCGTTCAGTTCTTCCGTGAACCCGAATTCCAACGGGCTCGGTCCATTTTGAACACAGATGTGCAGATGTCGCGAGCCGAGAAATCGAATCAGCCACTGTGACGGTAATCACATTTAATATTGCGATCACATAGATGCAGTTCGGGGCAGGTTTCGCCGAGTCGACAAATATTCGCACCCATAATGCATGTTTCGTATCGATAATTCCGAATCGCCTCGAATATGCGACTCGACCACCGCTGTGCGGGGCACCCCGCCCCGGAACGCGCCGCTCCATTCTCCGGAAATCAATTCACCCGAGCACTTTTACGCTCACCTACTCGACGCCCCAGCTCACGGGTACTTGCGGACCCGGAGAAAACACGAGCCCGATCCCACCGCAGCGGGATCGGGCTCGTACAGTTCGGGGAGGGGCAAAAATGCGTCGCACTGCCGCCCCGGGTCGATGGCGGGATTACAGCGAGCCGGTCAACAACTCCGGACCGATCACCAAGAACAGCTGGATGAGCTGACCGACAACTTCGAGGCCGTTCGAAATGCTTCCCATCTTTCCTCCAGGTATTTGCCGAAGACGTCAGATCTCCGGTCATCGGGTACAGCAGGACGGAACAGTGCAGAGCGGTGTCGCGCGAGGAACAGCGTCAGCTGAAGAACTGCGCGCTCTGGGAGAGCAGAGAGAAGATGAACGTGATGACTTCGGTGATCGTGGTGCTACCCATGAAGCCTCCTTGGACGTGGGGAAGTGAAGAAACTGCGACACAACAACTTTCAGGCGCCCTGTGCCGTAGGTCACATTACGGCCGGCGAACCGGCTCGTCAATACCCTGGAAAGAACAAGTAAAATTGAAACATGTTACACAAGAACAGCTTCCAGCATCGACCCGCGAGTCCCACCAGGAGCGGGACACGCTCGGAATCCTTCCGGTCGATCAGGACTCGATAGCCCTCGCAATCATCGGCCACGAGTTGTGGAGGTCGTCCTGCCAGTACCCCCACGAGTGGGTGCCGGCAGCGCGGAACTCGAAATGTGCCGGGATACCGAGCTCTCCGAGGCGGACGGCGAGACGACGGGTGCAGTCGTCGACAGCCGCCTCGATGATTCCGCCCACCACAACCTGATTCGCCAACAGCGCCGGGTCGCCGTCGACCGATCGCGCATCGAGATGCTCGTGCCGGCCCGGCAGACCGCTGGCGGACGAGATGTACAGCGCGTGTCCGCGTAGCCTGTCGGCGTTCACATAGGGGTCGTTCTCGATCCACCCCTGTCCGTCCGACGGTCCCCACATGTTTTCGACATCTGCCCTGCCACGACTTTCGACCACGGTGCGGACGTAGAGTCGGCCGAGTTCCGTACTGGTCTCGGCACAGCCGCTGTACGCGCCGACCGCCCTGTACAGTCCCGGACGCGAAATCGCCAGACTCAGAACCGATGTCCCCGACATCGACAGTCCCGCGATCGCGTTGACGCCGGTGGTTCCGAACTGCGCGTCGATGATCGGCGGGAGTTCGTGGGTCAGAAAGGTGGTCCACTTGTTGCGACCCAGCGCAGGATCGTCCCGCATCCAGTCGGTGTAATAGCTGAACGCCCCGTCGAGAGGGGTCACCACGTTGACGTTCTTGTCCGCGAAGAAGGCGTCGATATCCGTCTGCGCGTCCCAGTTCGCGATCCCCTCGCCGCCGCTGGCTCCGTTGAGAAGGTACAGCGTGGGGCGCGGTCGATTCGTATCGGCGGGCGTCCGCACCCGCAGTCGCACGACGCGATCCATCGCGGCCGAGTACACGTGGGCGACGACCGTGCGGGCGTTCTCGACTTCGACCCGGGACAGATGAGGAGCCGGCCGCGCAGACGTTCCGGCCGGAAAGCCGAGGAGGATCACCGCGATCACCGAGACGGCAACCAGGATCCGTCGAACTCCAGCCGAGATCATCGCACCCCCATCTCCGCCTGAGCGGAAAGAGTCCGGTTTGCCGTTCCCCGACAACGGGACTATGTATACCCGATGGTCCGCGCAAAAGCGACGAATCGGTCGAGTTCGTCTCGTACGGCCATGGAGCGCAGTCCGTCGGGGTGTCGACAGACGGAGAGGAAATCCCGTACCCCCGATTCCATTGAGGTACGCGTAATACGGCCTACCGGAGCGACGAGAGTCGATCGGCGGGACTTCGTCGGCGGTCGACCCCACGGCGTTGCCCGATTTCGCACTGTGGATTCTGATGCCCAATAGCCCGCAGCCGGATTGCACTATTTCACCACTCGTAATTCGACGATATACATTCGTTATATATTCGCGAATCTGCCACCCGACCAGCGCCGAGTAGAGACGATTTCGTTATCTGGCTCTGCGAGCCCTCGAACACTGTGTGACACTCGCATTGCGCTCACAGTTGGGCGTGAGAAGAAAGAATGGCAGCAGCGCTGTCGAAGAACCGAAGGGAGACAACATGCTGGATCTTCTGAATCAGCTCGTACAGGTCGGCTTCGAGGGCATCCGTGACGTTCTCGGAATCCTCGGAACCGGAAGCGTCGAACTCGGTGGTTCCGTGAGCGGCGCTGGGGCGTAACGCTCCTCGATGGGGGATCGGAGGGTTTTCCCATCGAATTGCTACCGGGGGTCGGCCGTGGCGGAAGTACGCTGCGGCCGGCCCCCGGTCCACATCGATCTTCCTGCGCAATCTCCCATGAGTGGGTGCCGGTCGGCCGGAACTCGAGATAACGGAGGATGTCGAATTCTTCGTTCCTCGTCGCTGGTAGCAGAGTGCAGCCGATCCACGAATGCTCCGATAATGCCTTTGAGCATGCCTCGATCATCAGCACTTCAGGCGTGACCGGCGTCGATGAGGCGCTGGATCGCATTCGAAATCGTATTCGCCAGGCAGTCCCCGTAGCCGACGAGATATACAACGTGCTGCCTCGCAAAAGCTCAGCGCGCGCAAATGTTCGCAATTTCGGCCGGTGCAAGTCCGCTTCGACCACGGCCGCAGCCGAGAAGGACATGGCCCGGCGTGAGGTCCACGCACTCAACTCGGGCACGAGCACGAGGCCCGACCCCACCTGGTGGGATCGGGCCTCGTGTGGCTCAGGGGCGGATCAGAAGTCCATGCCGCCCATGCCGCCGGTCGGGTCGCCCATGGGAGCGGCGGCCTTCTCCGGCTTGTCGGCGACAACTGCCTCGGTGGTGAGGAACAGCGCCGCGATCGACGCAGCGTTCTGCAGCGCCGAGCGGGTGACCTTGACCGGGTCGTTGATGCCCGCAGCGAGCAGGTCCTCGTAGTCGCCGGTCGCAGCGTTCAGGCCGTGGCCGGCCTCGAGGTTGCGGACCTTCTCGGCGACGACACCGGGCTCGAGGCCGGCGTTGAAGGCGATCTGCTTCAGCGGCGCCTCGAGGGCAACCTTGACGATGTTGGCACCCGTGGCCTCGTCACCCTCGAGCTTGAGGTCGTCGAGGACCGGAGCGGCCTGCAGCAGGGCCACGCCACCACCGGCGACGATGCCCTCTTCAACGGCAGCCTTCGCGTTGCGGACGGCGTCCTCGATGCGGTGCTTGCGCTCCTTGAGCTCGACCTCGGTCGCAGCGCCGGCCTTGATGACGGCGACGCCGCCGGCCAGCTTCGCGAGGCGCTCCTGCAGCTTCTCGCGGTCGTAGTCCGAATCCGAAGCCTCGATCTCGGCGCGGATCTGGTTGACGCGACCGGCGATGGCATCGGGATCGCCCGCGCCCTCGACGATGGTGGTCTCGTCCTTGGTGACAACGACCTTGCGTGCCTGGCCGAGCAGCTCGACGCCGGCGGTCTCGAGGGACAGGCCGACCTCTTCGCTGACGACCTCGCCACCGGTGAGGATGGCGATGTCGGCGAGCTGGGCCTTGCGGCGGTCGCCGAAGCCCGGAGCCTTGACGGCAACCGACTTGAAGGTGCCGCGGATCTTGTTGAGAACCAGGGTGGACAGAGCCTCACCCTCGACGTCCTCGGCGATGATCAGCAGCGGCTTGCCCGACTGGATGACCTTCTCGAGCAGCGGCAGCAGGTCCTTGACCGTCGAGATCTTGGAGCTGACGAGCAGGATGTAGGGATCCTCGAGCACTGCCTCCTGACGCTCTGCGTCGGTGGCGAAGTAGAGGGAGATGTAGCCCTTGTCGAAGCGCATACCCTCGGTCAGCTCGAGCTGGAGGCCGAAGGTGTTGGACTCCTCGACGGTGATGACGCCTTCCTTGCCCACCTTGTCGATGGCCTCGGCGATGAGCTCACCGATCGCGGGGTCGCCGGCGGAGATGCCTGCGGTCGCAGCGATCTGCTCCTTGGTCTCGACTTCCTTGGCGGTGTCGAGCAGCTTGGCGGTGACGGCCTCGACGGCCTTCTCGATGCCGCGCTTGAGGCCGAGGGGGTTGGCGCCGGCAGCAACGTTGCGCAGACCCTCGCGAACGAGAGCCTGGGCGAGCACGGTTGCGGTGGTGGTGCCGTCACCCGCGACGTCGTCGGTCTTCTTGGCAACTTCCTTGACCAGCTCGGCGCCGATCTTCTCGTACGGATCCTCGAGCTCGATCTCCTTGGCGATGGAAACACCATCGTTGGTGATCGTGGGGGCGCCCCACTTCTTCTCGAGAACAACGTTGCGACCCTTGGGGCCCAACGTCACCTTGACTGCGTCGGCGAGGCTGTTGAGGCCACGCTCGAGGCCGCGACGGGCCTCTTCGTCGAACGCGATGATCTTGGCCATTGCGAAGTGATCCTCCGGGTATGGGGGTGACACCGGAGCGATCGCTCGTCGGATCGCTCCATGTACGCCTGCGGCCGGAATCAGTGCCCGCGACGGACGACCAGGGGTGTCGAAAACCCGGTCTCACCGTCCCGACCTGGCACTCACGTGTTGCGAGTGCTAAGTGCATTCTTAGCACTCGGGGGTGGCGAGTGCAAGATTACCGGCACCCGCCACCCCCGTCAGGCGATCCGCCGATCGCCGACTACGCGCTCGACTCACCGCGGCGTGGAACCGACCCCCACGGCGCACCACTGGCCCGTCGCGGTGTTGACCGCGAACGACTGAGCCCCGACGCACGTGACACCGGTGGTGTCGGCGGTAGCGCCGGACCCCCAGCCCGCGATGGACACGGTCGTCGCCGGGCCCTGCGCCCACGAGTGGCTCAATCCCCCGCCGAGTGCGTATGCATAGGAACGACCGCCGTCACGAGCCGCACTGAGCGCCGTGCCGAAGCCCGTCGCGTGGGCTTCGGCGGCGCCGGAGGTCTGGGCCACCGACACTGCGGTGCCGCTGTCGGCCGCATAGGAACGCGCGAAGGCGTCCTGGGCGGTGGCGCCGCAGCTGGCGGCCTCCGATACCAGGATCTCGTTGGCAGAAGGAGGGGACACACAGGTCACCGGCGCGGCCGCGGCAGTGCCGGTACCGAACAGCGCGGCCGAGGCCACCCCGACGGAAACCAATACACCGGCGCGGAGCGAACGACGCGCGGTGAGAACGGAACGGAAGAAACGGATGGACAAGAACGGCTCCTCTGCACTGGAGTGCCTCTACGCGAAAGGCTGCGTCTACGCGAACGGGACGAACGCCCCGGCGGTAGGGTACCGACCACATCCGCCTCACGCGAGAGCACGTGTCACAGGCTGCCGAGGAGTTCGGGAAGATCTGCGACCGAATCGATGACGTGGTCCGGACGGTCGACCGCCAGATCCAGTACCGACTGCCGAAACTTGCCGGTGCGCACCAGAATTCCGGTCATTCCGAGACGCTGACCGGGGACGACCTCCCCCGCCAGATCGTCTCCGACGACCACCATCCGATCGGGTTCGACCCCCAGCCGCTCCGCCGCGGCGAGGAAACCGCGCAACGAGGGCTTGCCGACCGAGACCACCGAACGACCGGTGAGTTCCTCGAGTCCCGCCAGGTAGACCCCGGTGTCGATGCGGAGTCCGTCGGCGGCCTGCCAGGACAGCGCCCGGTGCATCGCGATCACCGGCACGTCCTCGAGCATCAGTTCTGCGACGCGGCTCATCGCCCGGTGGGTGAAGCTGTCGCCTGCACCGCCGAGGATCACGACCTGCGGATCGTCCTCGTCCAGGACGATGCCCTCCAGGTCTGCGGCGATGTCCCCCTCGTTGAGGACCCAGCAGCGCAGGCCCGGATAGGTCTGCCGGACATGGTCCACGGTGAGGGACACCGCAGTGACGATCTCGTCCGGCGCCACCTCCATCCCCAGATCGGTGAGGCGCTCCGCGATCTGCGCGCACGTCCGGGAGGTCGTGTTGGTGAGAAAGGAGCGGCGGACGCCCTCGGCGCGCAAGCGTGCCAGTACGTCCGCCGCTCCTGGGACGGGCTGCCAGTCGGTGACGAGCACACCCTCGATATCGAACAGCACCCCGTCCACATGCGTCATGGGTCGAGCCTATCTGCGGGATCTCTCGCGGCGAAACGCTCGGGCTACACGCTTCCCGCGAGACGCTCGGCGAGCAGTCGGGTGAAGCGTGCCGGGTCCTCCACCTCGCCACCCTCGGCGATCAGAGCCATACCGTGGAGCAATTCGGCGACGTCGGCGAGCGAGGCGTCGTCCGGCCGTTCGGCCCGGGCGGTGCGCAGACCCGACACCAGTGGGTGATCGGGGTTGAGCTCGAGGATCCGCTTGACCCGCGGCACGGGCTGGCCCGACGCCTTGTACATCCGCTCGAGTGCGGGCGACATGCTGAAGGTGTCGCCGACGATGCAGGCCGGGGAGGTCGTCAGGCGCGACGAAAGCCGCACATCCTTCACCTGGTCGTCGAGGGTCTCCTTCATCCACGACAGCAGGTCGCCGAACTCCTTTTCCTTCTCCTCGCGTTCGGCTTCGGCCGCCTTCTTCTCGTCCTCGGTTCCGAGGTCGACGTCACCCTTGGCGATGGACTGGAAGGGCTTGCCCTCGAACTCGGGAACCGAGGTGACCCACATCTCGTCCACGGGGTCGGTCAGCAGCAGGACCTCGATGCCCTTGTCCCGGAACGCCTCCATGTGCGGAGAGCTCTCGAGCAGTTGCCGCGACTCGCCGGTCAGATAGTAGATCGCGTCCTGGCCGTCCTTCATGCGCTCGACGTATCCGGCGAGCGTCGTCTGCTCCTCGTCGCTCGCGGTCGAGTCGAACGACGAGATCGCCAGCAGCGTATCGCGGTTGTCGGTGTCGGAGATCAGGCCTTCCTTGACGACCCGGCCGAACTCGCGCCAGAACTTCTTGTACTTGTCCTGATCGTTCGCCGCCATGTCCTTGACGGTCGCGAGCACCTTCTTCGTCAGGCGCCGGCGAATCGCCCGAATCTGCCGGTCCTGCTGCAGGATCTCACGAGAGACGTTGAGCGACAGGTCTTGCGCGTCCACCACACCCTTGACGAAGCGGAGGTACTCGGGGACGAGATCCTCGCAGTCGTCCATGATGAACACGCGCTTGACGTACAACTGCACACCGGTCCGGCGTTCGCGGGCGAACAGGTCGAACGGTGCGTGTTCCGGGATGAACAGCAGAGCCTGGTATTCGAAGGTTCCCTCGGCCTTCATCGGGATGATTTCGAGCGGCTCGTCCCAGGCGTGGGCGATGTGCTTGTAGAAGTCCTTGTACTCGTCGTCGGAGACTTCGTCCCGCGAACGCGCCCACAGCGCCTTCTGCGAATTGAGGGTCTTCGTCTCGAAAGTCACCTCGTCGGTGCCGTCCTCCGACTTCGTGGTGCGCGAGACCTCCATGCGGATCGGCCACGCGATGAAGTCCGAGTACTTCTTGACGATCTCCTCGAGCTTCCACTGCGAGGTGTAGTCGAACAGATGGTCCTCGGCGTCCTCGGGCTTGAGATGCAGGATCACGGCGGTGCCCTGAGGTGCGTCGTCGACCTCCGCGATGGTGTAGGTGGATTCACCGCTCGACTCCCACCGGGTGCCTGCGCTCTCCCCGGCCTTGCGGGTGACGAGGGTGACCTTGTCGGCGACCATGAACGACGAGTAGAAGCCGATACCGAACTGACCGATCAGTTCCTCGGATGCCGCAGCGTCCTTGGCCTCCCGCAGTTTCTGCCGCAGCTCGCCGGTACCGGATTTCGCGAGGGTGCCGATGAGGTCGACCACCTCGTCGCGGGTCATGCCGATGCCGTTGTCGCGCACGGTGAGGGTGCGTGCGTCCTTGTCGACCTCGAGCTCGATGTGCAGGTCCGAGGTGTCGACATCGAGATCCTTGTTTCGGAACGACTCGATCCGGAGCTTGTCGAGAGCGTCGGACGCGTTGGAGATCAACTCGCGCAGGAAGGTGTCCTTGTTCGAGTAGATCGAGTGGATCATCAGATCCAGCAACTGCCGCGTCTCGGCCTGGAATTCACGCTGTTCGACGTTCGTACTCATTCCGGTTTCCCTTTCCACAAGCAGAACTTCCCCGGAAATAGTAAGCCGTCGGCGAGTCCGGCCCGGCAGGCGCTTCCGGGGCATGATGGAGGGACTGGCTTCGTGACTGGGGAGGTTGGCGATGGCCGTGCGTCGAACAGTGATCGTGGGTGCGGGGATCGTGGGCCTGTCCACCGCATGGTTCCTGCAGGAGCGCGGTATCGAGGTCACCGTGCTCGATCGGACCGGTGTCGCCGGTGACGCGTCGTGGGGGAACGCGGGGTGGATCGCCCCGGCGCTGACGCTCCCGCTGCCCGAGCCGGCCGTCCTGCGCTACGGGCTGCGGTCGATGTTCCGGCCGTCCTCCCCGGTCTACATACCACCTACTACTGATCTGCGTCTGCTGCGCTTCCTCGCCGACTTCGCCCGGCACTGTACGGCGCAGCGCTGGACGTCGGCGATGGAAGTGTTCGCGCGCGCCAACCGGCTCGCACTCGACGCATACGGCCAACTCGCCGCAGGTGGCGTCGCGGAACAGACCCGGCTCGCCGACCCGTTCCTGGCAGCGTTCACCTCGGACTCCGATCGCGAGACACTGATCGAGGAGTTCGGTCGCGCGCGCCGAGCCGGTAGCGAGATCGACTTCGATCCGATCGACGCGGACACCCTCCACTCACTCGAGCCGCTGCTCGGTGATGCCGTGCGGGCGGGTGTGCGGATTCGGGGGCAACGGTTCGCCGACCCGCCGCGGTTCGTCGCATCGCTGGCCGATGCGGTACGCGCGCGGGGCGGCGAGATCGCGACAGGCACCGAGGTTGTGCGGGTGCGCGACACCGGGCGCGGAGTGGATGTCGTCGTCGACGGCGGGGACTCCCGTTCCGCGGATGCTGCGGTACTCGCGAACGGGGCGTGGCTGGGACCGCTCGCGCGACCGTTCGGCGTGCGCACGCGGGTCCAGGCGGGCCGGGGATACAGCTTCAGCGTGCGGCCCCCGGGCATTCCGAAGAACCCGATCTACTTTCCGGCTCAGCGGGTGGCGTGCACACCCTTGCACGACAGGTTCCGGATCGCAGGAATGATGGAGTTCCGCAGCGCCGATGCGCCGCTCGACCCGCGACGTATCCGAGCGATCGTCGAGGCGACGCGACCACTGCTGAGGGATGTCGACTGGGAAGAGCGACGCGAGGAATGGGTGGGTTCGCGGCCGTGCACGGCCGATGGGCTTCCGCTGATCGGCCGCACCCGCTCGGATCGGGTCCATGTCGCCGGTGGACACGGGATGTGGGGTGTGGCGCTCGGTCCTCTCACCGGCCGGCTGCTCGCCGAGGCGATGACCGGCGAGCCGGATCCGTTGCTCCGCTCCTTCGATCCTCTTCGCTGACCCGCTCGACTCGACCGGCGTCGTCGGACTCGAGATCGAGACGGTCGCACACGCGGCCGAACCATTCGAGGACCGCGCGTTCGTAGAGGATGCCGAAATCGAGTGTCGCTGCGGCGTGCGGCGGGAGATCCTCCGCGATCGACTCCTGTTCGTACGCAGCCAGCTGGTGCTCATGCTTCTTCCGGTGCTCGGCGAGGATCGCCGCGAGACGACCGGCGGGAAGATGCTCGCCGAGAGCCACCGTGAGCAGCAACGGGTGACGGATGTTCTCGTCACCGGGCTCGCGTTCGATCCACTCGGCGAAGGCCCGGCGTCCGGCCTCGGTCAGCACGAAGGGCTTGCGGTCGCGTGGCCCCTTCTCCCCTGCTTCGATCAGCCCCTTCCGCTCCATGGCTGCCAGTTCCCGGTAGACCTGACTCGTCGTCAGCGACCAGAACTTGCCGATGCGTTCCTGGGCGGTGGAGACGAGATCCCAGCCCGTTTTCGGGCCTTCGTGCAGAAATCCGAGCAGGGACGCGGCAGTGGCGTTCAGCGGACGTCCGGTCATTTCCGTCGTTCCTCCGATCGGTCGGCGAAAAGGGGTTGACATTCCACTGTGGCATATCCACTCTGGAAGTCGGCGATATTCCACTGTGGAACATCTTGGAGGCCACCATGGAGTACACATCCCCCGCCGCCTCGCCCGATCCCGAGACTCCGGCCCGAGCTCCGCTGCGCATCTCGGACGCCGAACGCGAAGCACTCGTCGACGAGCTGGGACGCCATCTCACCGCCGGAAGGCTGACGATCGCCGAGTTCGACGAGCGTGTGGCCCGGGTCTACCACGCGACGACGCGGGACGACGCGGCCACCGTCCTGGCCGACCTGCCGTCCGCGCCGCCGGCCGCCCCTGCCCGCAGCGCCGGGAATCCCGCCCCGCGCCTGGGCCCACCCCTCCACCAACGCCTCGAGTGGGGCGCATGGGTGGCCGCGGGATCGATCAATCTCGTGGTGTGGGCAGCGGTTTCGCTCGGTTCCGGCTCGATGGTCTATTTCTGGCCCTTCTGGGTCATCGTTCCGTGGGGCATCGTGCTGGCGGCCCGCAGCATGCTCGGGATCGACGGTGGGCGGGCCCGCCGGACGGTCGACGACCACGCACTGCGCGCACACCGGAAGCAGCTGCGCCACGCGGCCGTCACGCACCGGCGTGCACTGCCTCCGCACTGTGCACGATCGAGCCGAACCTGGTGCTGATGTTCTCGAGATAGTGCGGGTGGGTCAGGATGTAGGGAACGTCGAGCGAGATTCCGCGCACGACGATCTCACCGGCCGTCTCGGGCGCCATCCCGGCGTTTCCGCCCTTGATGTGTTCCACCTGCCGGACCTCACCACCGAGCCGCGCGGTGCTGTCGTCGAGCCCCGAACGTACGAGGCCCGGACAGAGAACCGATACACCGACCCCGTGCGGGGCGAGTTCGGCACGTAGCGCTTCGGACATGGAGACGACGGCGGCTTTCGCGGCGCTGTACACGCCTCGCCCCGGCACACCGGCGGTCAGCCCCATGACCGAGGCCGTGTTGACGATGTGCCCGTGCCCACGCTCCCGCAGGTCGCTCGCGAAGGCCGAGACACCGTTGAACACCCCGGTGATGTCGATGTCGATCACGGTGTCGAAGACACGAGGATCCAGATCAGCGAAATCGGTTCCGTTGAACCCGATTCCGGCGTTGTTGACAAGTACGTCGACCGGCCCGAAGGCCTGCTCGGCCTCCTGCTTGGCGGTGCGCCATCCTTCGCGGTCGCGTACATCGAGGACGGCGCCGCCGAAGGCACCGGACCGCTCGGCGAGCGTCACCTCGATCGCAGCAGCGTCGATGTCGGCGATCGTGACAGCCACCCCGTGCCGGGCGAGCGCATCGGCGATCCCCCGGCCGATACCGCTCGCACCGCCGGTGACGAAGGCGTGCCGCGCGGAGGCGATGTCCATGACGAGTTCCGTTCTCGAGGAGGAGTTCCAGGTCGTGAGGGGTCCGGACGGGCCGGCGACGCTCAGCCGGGCCTGCGAATCTTGCCGAAGTCCCAGCTCCGCAGGCTGTGCGGAGTGACTCGCAACCATGCATGGCGCCCGTCGGCCGTGAACTCGTCCCGGCCGGCGTATTTGCGCGCGAAGGAGAGTTCGACTCCGCGCAGCAGCTCGTCCTCGGTGGTGCGTGACACCACCTCCGGACTCGACCCGCGCGGGACGTCGCCGACGCTCACCGCGGTTCCACGTACCTCCACACCACGCAGATCCGTGAACTGTTCGCCACCGTCGACGACGACCGCGATACGCGGATCCTTCTGCAGGTCGGCCCACCGACGACTGCGCACGAGCGAGTTCAGCCACAGGAAGGCGCCGTCCCAGACGAACCACAGTGGAGCGACGTGAGGGCCGCCGTCACCACCGAGCGTCGCGACACGGCAGGTTCTCTCGGTCGAGAGGAAGAGGTCGATCTCCTCTTTCGTCATGGAAATTCCGGCGCCGCGTTTGCGCAGCGTGCCGCTTCCGCCCATCACCCCTCCTACGTGCAGAATCCGCACCAAGAACAATATTCTCAGTAGTGAGAGAGATGTTCTCATCCGAGCAGTGCGAAAACAACCGTCCGAGCAGTACCGGTCGTCTGGGATAGTCGGGCCAGTCCTGCCCCATGCCGGAGACGGAGCCGCCGATGTTTCTCCTCGACGACAGGCCGGTTCTCGGCACGGGAGATCTCACCCGTGCGGCCTCCTGCGAGTTCGCCTTCCTTCGCGCACTCGACTCGGCTCTCGGCCGGGTTCCCCGTTCGCGATCGGAACCCGACCCGCTGTTCGAACGAGTCGCCGCGATCGGTGGCCACCACGAGCAGCGCGTCCTCGACCGCTTCCGCATGCAGGTGGGCGCAGAGAATGTCGTCGAGATCCCTCGACCCGACTACACCGCAGAGGCCCTCGCAGAAGCGGCCCACGCGACACTGGAAGCCGTTCGTGCCGGAACACCCGTCGTCTACCAGGGCGCATTCCTCGACAGCGCGTCCACTTCGGCCGGGTCGAGTCCGGTCGGCATGCTCGGTTTCTCCGACTTCCTCGTACAGGAGGACGACGGATATGCCGTGTACGACAGCAAACTCGCGCGCCGCGCGAAGGTCGAGGCCCTCCTCCAACTCGCCGCCTACGCGGACGCCCTCGAACGCACCGGGACGGCCGTGTCCTCCCACGCGCATCTCGTCCTCGGCGACGGTTCGATCGCCTCCTATCCGCTCGCGGACATCCTCCCCGTCTACCGGCGTCTGCGCACGGCCGTCGTAACCCTCCTAGAGGAGCACCGCGTCGCCGGGGGTCCGGTGCGCTGGGGGTCGGGAGACCACACCGCGTGCGGCCGGTGCGAGGAGTGTGCTCCCGAGATCGAACGGCACCGCGACCTGCTGCTCGTCGCCGGGATGCGCCGCGCGCAGCGACTGCTCCTGATCGAAGCCGGCGTGGCGACCATCGACGACCTCGCCACCCGGAAGACACCCGTGGACGGGATCGCGCGCCGCACCTTCGACAACCTGCGAGCGCAGGCACGAGCCCAGCTCGAACAGCAGAAGCAGGGCCGGCCCTATGCCGAGGTCCACAACGCCGCCCCGCTCGCTATCCTGCCCGCCCCCGACGACGGCGACATCTTCTTCGACTTCGAAGGCGACCCGCTGTGGTCCGAAGACGGTAGTTCCGAGTGGGGCCTCGAGTATCTGTTCGGCGTCGTGGAAGCCTCGGCCGAGGCCCCGAACTTCCGGCCGTTCTGGGCACACGATCGGGAGCAGGAGCGCCGGGCACTTCTGGACTTCCTCGACTATGTCGCCGAGCGTCGACGTCGGTACCCGAGGATGCACATCTATCACTACGCCCCGTACGAGAAGACCGCCCTGCTGCGCCTGGCGGGTCGCTACGGGGTGGGCGAGGAAACCGTCGACGACCTCCTGCGCGAGGGTGTCCTCGTCGACCTCTATCCCGTGGTTCGGGGCGCGATCCGGGTGGGCGCACCGTCGTACGGGCTCAAGGATCTCGAACCGCTCTACACACAGGCGCGGGAAGGTGAGGTCCGTGACGCGGGCGCATCGATCGTCGCGTATGCGGACTACTGCGCGCTGCGCGATGCCGGGCGACACGAGGAGGCGGAGCAGGAACTCGCGTCGATCGCCTCCTACAACCGGGACGACTGCGTCTCGACCCTTCGCCTGCGCGACTGGCTGCTCGCCCACGCGCGCGAGCACGGTGTCGCCCCGAGCGAGATGCGGCACGACGAAGCAGCCGTCGCGGCGGAGCCGCACCCTGCGGAGACGAAGCTGCTCGAATACGTCGGGGGTGCACTCGCCGGGGACCGCACCCCGGAGCAGCAGGCAGCCGCCCTGCTCGCCGCCGCGATCGGATACCACCGTCGGGAACGGAAACCGTTCTGGTGGGCACACTTCGATCGACTGTCCGTGCCGACGGACGAATGGGCCGACAGCCGCGACACGCTGGTCGCCGCGAGTGTCGTGGTCGAAGCCGGCTGGCACAAGGCCACACCCCGGCAGCGACGGCTCCGGCGCCGGTTGCGCATCTCGGGTGAGTTCGATCCGGGCAGCTCGTTGCGGCCCCAGGACTCGGTCTTCCTGCTGTACGACGTGCCGGGGCCGGACGGCCTGCCCGACGGCGGTGCCGGGACGCGCGCGTGGTCGGGTGGGACGGTCGTCGAGCGCACCGCGGGGTCCGATCATCCCGACGTGCTGGTCGTCGAGGAATTGCTGCGGACCGACGAGCAGTACTCGGCACTCCCTGTGGCCGTCACGCCCGGCCATCCGATCTCGTCTCCGAACATCGAAGCGGCGATCGCCTCCGCGGCCGAGGCGATGTGCAGCGAGTTGCCGGCACTGCCGTCGACCGCGGCGGTGGACGTGCTGCGCCGCATCCCCCCTCGCCTGCGCTCCGGTCCGGGTCTGCCACCACTCGGCGACGATGCCGCGGAAGCGATCACCACGGCCGTTCTCCACCTGGACAATTCGTATCTGGCGGTGCAGGGTCCACCCGGTACCGGCAAGACGTACACCGGAGCCCGTGTCGTGGCGTCGCTGGTGCGCGATCACCGCTGGCGCGTCGGCGTGGTCGCACAGTCGCACTCGGTGGTCGAGAACATGCTGGCCGGCATCGTCGGAGCGGGAGTCCCGCGCGATGTGGTCGCCAAGGCGAAATGTCAGAGCGCGGAACCGGCCTGGACGGCCTTCCCGGACGCGACGAGTCTTGCCGCGCATCTCGACAGTTCGCAGGCGGGTTATGTGGTGGGCGGAACCGCCTGGGACTTCACGAACCCGAAGTGCATCGCGCCCGGCAGCCTCGACCTGCTCGTCGTCGACGAGGCCGGCCAGTTCTGCCTTGCCAACACGGTCGCGGTGGCCACAGCCGCATCGAATCTGCTGCTGCTCGGCGATCCCCGGCAGCTCCCCCAGGTCTCGCAGGGCGTCCATCCCGAACCGGTCGACGAGTCGGCACTCGGATGGCTCACGGAAGGGCACGGCACCTTGCCTGCCGAGAGAGGTTATTTCCTGCCGGTGACCTGGCGGATGCATCCGGATCTGTGCGCGCGAGTGTCCGATCTGTCGTACGAGGGACGACTGCACTCGAAGTCCGATCTCACGACGCGCCGAGCGCTCGACGGTGTCCGGCCGGGAGTTCATCTCGTCGAGGTGGCACACGACGGCAACGCGACCTGTTCGGCCGAGGAGAGCGCCGAGATCGTACGCAGGATCGGTTCCGTGCTCGGGACCGCCTGGACGGAGGACGCCGACTCGCCGCCGCGCCTCCTGGGCGAGGAGGATGTCCTGGTCGTCGCGCCGTACAACGCGCAGGTCGCTCGCCTGCGGCAGGACCTGGCCGCAGCCGGCCTGCACCGCGTACAGGTGGGCACGGTCGACAAGTTCCAGGGCAGGGAGGCACCGATGGTGTTCGTGTCGATGACCGCCTCCGCCGTCGAGGACGTGCCGCGAGGCATGTCGTTCCTGCTCTCCCGCAATCGTCTGAACGTCGCCCTCTCACGCGGCAAGTGGGCGGCGGTGGTCGTGCGGTCCCGACTGCTGACCGATCACCTGCCGTCGACTCCCGGCGGCCTGGTCGAGCTCGGAGCGTTCCTGCGCCTCACCGAGCCCGCCCGCACCGTCGAGTGACCGCACTCACATTGTCCGTTAGGATCGACCGCAATCCCGTTACTTCGGGTAGCAGATATACGGGAACCCGATTCCTCGAGAACAGGAGTACACGTGTCGAAGACGCTCGAGGCCACGATCGAGATCGCCGCCTCCCCCGAACAGGTGTGGCGAGTTGTATCCGACCTGAAGCGAATGGGCGAGTGGAGCCCGCAGTGCCGCCGGATGATCGTGCGCGGTGGACCGGTGTCGGAAGGCACCACCACGATCAACATCAACAAGAAGGGCCTGCTGGTGTGGCCGACGACCGCGAAGGTCGTCGCGTTCGAGCCCGGCCGCCGCTTGAGCTTCCGAATCAACGAGAATCGCACGATCTGGTCGTTCACCCTCGAACCCTCTGCCACCGGCACGCGGGTCACCCAGCGCCGCGAAGCCCCTTCCGGAACGAGCAAACTCTCGCAGACGCTGATCAAGTATGTTCTCGGCGGCACCGAGGCGTTCGACGACGAACTGACCATGGGGATGAACGCGACTCTCACACGCCTGAAGAACGAGATCGAGGCAGGCGCACGGGTCTGACCCTCCACCTTCGGCTGACGTACGCTGGAGTGCCTGTGGACCGACAGGACCCGCCCACTCACGGGCGGGTCCACTGCGGTCCACAGCTCACCGATCGCCAGCGATAAGAGGAGCCCGTGGCACGAAAGCCGACGCCCGCCGGAACACCCCCCACCAGCGGTGTAGCCCACCTGGTCGACCTTGTCAGGCATGTGATCCCGCCCATGCATCCAGGCGGAATCCCCTTCGTCGCAGCTCCCTTGGCCGTGGCGGCACTCGGCCGCCGTAAGCCCTGGCTGCGCCGCGCCGGCCTCGCATCGGCTCTCGCGAGCGCCACCTTCTTCAGGCATCCGCATCGCGTGCCCCCCAACCGGGTCGGAGTGGTCGTCGCTCCGGCCGACGGCGAGATCGCCCTCGTCGACAGCGCAGTTCCGCCCGCCGAACTCGGCCTCGGTACCGAAGAACGACCGCGGGTCAGCATCTTCCTGTCCGTCCTCGACGTACACGTACAGCGCAGCCCCGTGGGCGGAACGGTCCGCTCGGTGGTCCACACCCCCGGCAAATTCCTCTCCGCCGATCTCGCCGACGCGAGTGAGGTCAACGAGCGCACGAGCATGCTGCTCGAGACCCGCGACGGCGCCGAGGTGGCGGTCGTCCAGATCGCAGGGCTGCTCGCGCGCCGCATCGTCAACGAAGCGCAGGTCGGCGACACCCTGCCGATCGGTGACACCTACGGCCTGATCCGCTTCGGCTCGCGTGTCGACACGTATCTGCCGGTCGGCAGCACGCTGCTGGTCGAACGCGGTCAGCGGACGATCGGCGCGGAGACCGTGCTCGCCCAGTTGCCCGCGATGTCGTGAGTCCGCATCCGCAGGGGGCGCGTGCGGTCGCGGCCGCGCCGCCCCGGAACCGGTCGAATGTCGTTCGCCTGTTGCCGAGTGTCATCACGATCCTGGCGTTCTCGGCCGGTCTGTCGGCAGTGAAGTTCGCGCTCGACGGCGAGCTCGGTATCGCCCTCGGCATGATCGGCGCCGCAGCGGTGCTCGACTCGCTCGACGGCCGCATCGCCCGCATGCTCGACGCGACCAGCAAGATCGGCGCCGAACTCGACTCCTTGTCCGACGCCGTGGCCTTCGGGGTCGCGCCGGCGCTGGTGCTGTACGTGACGATGCTCGACGGCAGCCCCTTCGGCTGGATCGTCGCCCTGTTCTACGCGGTGAGCCTGGTGCTCCGACTCGCACGTTTCAACACTCTCCTCGAGGACGACAGCGTCCCTGCCTATGCGCGCGAGTACTTCGTCGGTGTACCGGCTCCCGCCGCCGCCCTCGTCGCACTCGTGCCGGTCGCGGCCTACATCCAGTGGGGCGAAGGCTGGTGGACCACCTACGCACTGGTAGCGGCGTGGATCCTCGGGACGGCCGGCCTGGCGGTCAGCCGAATCCCCACCTTCGCGATGAAGTCGGCGTCGGTGCCCGCACGCCTCGCGGTCGTGCTGCTCGTGCTGGTCGCGGTGGCTGCGGCGGCGCTGGTCACCTACCCGTTCATCCTGATGCTCGTGCTGGTGGGGATCTACCTCGCGCACATTCCGTTCGCGGTCCGCTCGCGGCGGTGGGTCGCGGCCCGGCCGGAGACCTGGGACATCAAACCCTCGGAGCGGCGCGCACTGCGGGCACGCAACCGCGCGGAGCGTCCCCGCCGCGTCGCGGCCCGGCGGGTGGCCACGACGGCGAGATCACAGGCCCGACTCGGCTTGCGCCGCCCGCGCGGACGCTAGTCACGTTCTAGGCTCGGCGGAGTGACGACCCCACAACTCTCACTCACCGTCCGGCTCAATACGTCCGCTGCCGACGCACGCCGCGGTGTCGTGCGTCTGCACCCCGAAGCGCTGGCCGCACTGGGCCTGCGGGAATGGGACGCGATCGCACTCGTGGGTGCCCGCCGCACTGCGGTGGTGGCGGGCCTCGCGCCGGTCGGCACCCCGACCGGCACGATCCTGCTCGACGATGTCGTGCTGTCCAATACCGGGCTGAAGGAGGATGCGAGCGTCGTCGTCTCCCCCGTGACGGTGTACGGGGCTCGCACGGTGACGGTCACCGGATCGACCCTGGCGCGGCAGTCGATTCCGGAGACCACACTGCGGCAGGCGCTGCTCGGCAAGGTGGTCACCGTCGGCGACGCGGTGTCGCTGCTGCCCCGCGATCTCGGACCGGGCACGAGCAACGCCGAGACGACGCGGGCGCTGTCACGGACGTTCGCGATCGCATGGACCACCGAGTTGCTCACCGTCTCGGCGGTCGATCCGGCCGGACCGGTGAGCGTGCAGCCGAACACCGCCGTGGTGTGGGGTGGCGGCCCGGCCTCCGCCTCCCTACCGTCCGGGTCCGCATCGGCCTTCTCGTCCCCCGCGACCGTCCGGCCCGAGCCTGCAGCCGCATCGGTTCCCGCACCCCCGCCGGTCGAGGATCTCGTGGGCGTACAGGCTCAGGTCGCGAAACTCACCGAATGGCTCACGCTCTCGCTCGACGAACCCGAACTGCTCCGCACCCTCGGCGCCTCGCCGCATCTCGGCGTGCTCGTCACCGGCCCGGCCGGGGTCGGCAAGGCGACCTTCGTGCGTTCGGTCGTCGCGGACCGGCGTCTGGTGGAGGTCGACGGACCGAGTATCGGCGCGCTCGCCGCCGACGAGCGGCTGCGACGAATCTCCGCCGCGGCCGACTCCGTGCGCGGCGGTGGTGTCCTGCTGCTCACCGACGTCGATGCCGTCCTGCCCTCCGACACCGAACCGGTCGCGACGTTGATCCTCGACGAACTGCGGCGGGTCGTCGACACCGAAGACGCGGTGCTGATCGCCACCACAGCGCACCCCGACGGCGTCGACGCCCGATTACGTGCCCCCGAGATCTGCGACCGCGAACTGTCCCTGCCGTTGCCCGACAGTGCGACCCGCCGCGCCCTGCTCGACGTGCTTCTGCGCTCGGTGCCTTCCACCGATCTCGATCTCACCGCCGTCGCGGGTCGCACCCCCGGTTTCGTCGCCGCCGATCTCGCCGCGCTGTGCCGCGAGGCCGCGCTGCGCGCGGCGTCCCGGGCGAACCGTGACGACGAGAAGCCGTCGCTCGTCCAGGGCGACCTGCTCGGCGCCCTCGAAGTGATCCGTCCTCTCTCACGCTCGGGCACGGAGGAGCTCGCGATCGGCAGTGTGAGCCTCGATGACGTCGGCGACATGGTCGAGACCAAGCAGGCCCTGACCGAAGCCGTCCTGTGGCCCCTGCAGCACCCCGACTCCTTCGAACGTCTCGGCGTCGATCCGCCACGCGGTGTGCTGCTGTACGGCCCGCCCGGGTGCGGCAAGACCTATCTCGTCCGTGCTCTCGCCGGCACCGGACGCCTCAGCGTCCACGCGGTCAAGGGCGCCGAGCTGATGGACAAATGGGTCGGGGCCTCCGAGAAAGCGGTACGCGAGCTGTTCGAGCGTGCCCGCAACTCCGCACCGGCGATGATCTTTCTCGACGAGATCGACGCCCTCGCGCCGCGCCGTGGACAGAGCTCGGATTCCGGAGTGTCCGATCGGGTGGTCGCCTCGTTGCTCACCGAACTCGACGGTGTCGAACCGCTGCGTGATGTCGTGGTGGTCGGGGCGACCAACCGGCCCGACCTGATCGACCCCGCGTTGCTGCGCCCCGGTCGGCTCGAACGTCTCGTGTTCGTGCCGCCGCCGGATGCCGACGCGCGTGCGGCGATCCTGAAGACGGCGGGACGGTCGGTGCCGCTCGACGACGACGTCGATCTCGACGACCTCGCCGCCGGGCTCGACGGATATTCGGCCGCGGACTGTTCTGCGCTGCTGCGTGAGGCCGCGCTCGCGGCGATGCGGCGCAACGTCGATGCTGCGGTGGTCACGGCGGAGGACGTCGCGGTGGCCCGCGAGAAGGTGCGACCGTCACTCGACCCGGTCCAGGTCGCACATCTGAAGGCCTATGCGGAGGGCCGTTGAGATGCCCGTCTCCTCGGCGGTCCGGGTCGCCGGGCCCGCAGCCGTCCTCGCGGCCTTCCTCGCGGCGGCCGTCGCCGTGCTCGTCCCGGCCGCAGGTGATTCCGTACTGCCGGACGGCGCCCGCAGCGACGCGGCCCCCGTGATCATCGCTGCTCTGGCCGTCCTCTCGGCGGCCGGACTGCAACGGACCGGTTCCCGGCGCACCGCGTGGATGCTGGCGGCGGGCGCCGTCGTGGTCCTCGGCTCGGTCCGCTATCTCGTGCCCACCGGGATCTCGACCGACAGCCTGACGGTCGTCGGATGGGTGATCGCGGCGACCACCGGTGTACTGCTCGGTGCGGCGACCGCGGGCTCATGGGGTTCGGCGACGGGCCAGTGGGCGCTGATCGCCGGTGGATGGGCGGCCTTCCTCACTGCCGCGGCCGTCGGCTCCGAGGCGCCTGTGGACGAGATGCGCTGGACGGTGCCCCAGTGGGCGATCGCCTTCGCACTGGTCGCGACCGTCGCGGCGGCGTTGACGGTGCCGGCGGGCATGCGCGTGCAGCGGGCCGATCCGCGCTTGCTCGCGATCGTGGTCACCGCCGCGGTGGCGCTCCCCGTCGGTTACCGCCTGCTCGGGGACTTCGTGGGCGTCCGCGCGACAGGCACGGGCGTTCTGACATGGGTGATCGCCGGCGGAGCGCTCGCGGTCGCCGTCGTCGGTGCCGAACTCCTCGCGCGGGTCGTCCCGCCCGGAGACGACAGGTTCGTTCTCACGGTCACGGGTGCGGTGGCCGCGGCGTATCCCGTGCTCGTCGAGTTGTGGTCGGGCATGCAGACGTCGAGCCTCCCGTGGTGGGTGCTGCTCGTCGCGGTGGGTGCGGTGGCCGCCGGGGTCCGGCTCGCCCCGTACACGCCGTACGCGCTCCCCGGCCTGGTGCTCGCAGCCGCGGTGTCGGCAGCCACGGTGTGGTGGCCTGAGGAGATCGGTGAGGGCATCCCCCTGGCGGTACGGGTCGCGCTCGTCGCCCTGGGTACGGGCCTCGCGCTCGGCGCATCGCTACCGGGTTCGGCTTCGGTTGCAGCTCTCGGAATGGCGCTTCCGGTACCCGCGACCGCCGTCGTCGGAGCGGTGTGGATGCTGCCCGTCGACCCGCAGTGGCCCGCTCTCGCACTGTTCACCACAGCTGCAATCTGCGCATGGCAGGTGCGCTAGTAGCGCACTCCGCCCGATTCGCAAGCCTGCGAAGCCAACCGTTAGGATGGAACAATCCGTTTTGCCCGATGACGGCGAGCGGCGTGCATGTCGGGGCGATCCCCGTTTCGTCGGTGTGCCGTGCGCTGTAACGACAGCGGGCCTCACAGCCCGCAGTCAGCTTCACCCCGCCGACTGGCCCGACCCCGACGGAGTGCCTTTTGATCGCCATACTCTTCGCCCACGCGGTTGCCGCCCTATTGGCGCCGCCTCTGGTCAGAGTCATGGGGAGAAACGCATTCCTTCCACTCGCGCTGGTGCCCCTCGCGAGCCTCGGCTGGGTCGTCGCCAATTGGGGAACAGAGCAGCGACTGCAGATCACCTGGGCATCGACGCTGTCGATGAACTTCGATCTCCGTTTCGACACCCTGTCCGCGATCATGTGCGTGCTCGTCCTCGGGATCGGCGCACTGATCCTGCTCTACTGTTCGCGCTACTTCGAGGACGACGAACCCCGCCTGGGGATCTTCGCTGCCGAGATGGTCGCCTTCGCGGGTGCGATGTTCGGCCTGGTCGTCAGCGACAACATGCTGCTGCTCTACACCTTCTGGGAAGTGACGACCGTACTGTCGTTCCTGCTCGTGGGGCATTACGCCGAGCGTGCGTCCAGTCGCCGGGCCGCCACCCAGGCACTCCTCGTGACCACCGCGGGTGGTCTGGCAATGCTGGTCGGCATCATCATCCTCGGGGAACTCGTCGGGAGCTACAACCTCTCCGATGTCGTCGCGGCAGCTCCGGGCGGGTGGCTCGCCGGAGTGGCCGTGGTGCTCGTGCTCATCGGTGCGCTGTCGAAGTCCGCGGTCGTCCCGCTGCACTTCTGGCTGCCCGGTGCGATGGCCGCCCCCACTCCGGTGTCCGGTTATCTTCACGCCGCCGCGATGGTCAAGGCCGGCATCTATCTCGTGGCCCGCCTCGCGCCCGGATTCGCCGACAGCGCCACGTGGCGTCCGATCGTCATCGGTCTCGGTCTCGCGTCGATGATCCTCGCCGGCTGGCGAGCGTTCCGCGCGTTCGACCTCAAACTCATCCTGGCCTTCGGCACCGTGAGCCAGCTCGGTTTCCTCGTCGCCCTCGTGGGCACGGGCAGCCGGGAAGCAGCACTGGCAGGCCTGGCGATGATGATCGCCCACGCCCTGTTCAAGGCATGTCTGTTCATGGTGGTCGGCATCATCGATCACTCGACCGGCACTCGCGACATTCGCAAACTCGCCCATCTCGGTACCGCCGCTCCCTACCTGATGCTGGTCGCGATACTCGCGGCGGCGAGCATGGCGGGCCTGCCGCCGTTCATCGGTTTCGTCGCGAAGGAAGCCGCGCTCGAATCGGCGCTGGTCGCCGACGTGCTGCCCGACTGGGCCCGCATCGCCACCACTGCGGGCATCGTGGTGGGCTCGATCCTCACCCTCGCGTACAGCATCCGGTTCATCTGGGGCGCCTTCGGGCGTAAGCAGCTCAAGCGTCCCAGCCCCGCGGTGCAGAACCTGCACGCTCCCGGACCGCTGCTGCTCACGGCCCCGACCGTTCTCGCTTTCGCCGGTCTCGGTGCGGGCTTCGCGAGCTCGTGGATCGACCACCTCATCGCCCCCTACGCGGACGAACTGCCCACCGCGCTGACGAAGCCCTACCACTTGGCACTGTGGCACGGATTCACGTTGCCACTGGGCCTGACCGTCGTGGTTATCGCGGCCGGTACGGCCTTGTTCCTCGCGCACCGCACCATCGCGCGGCTGCGCTTCGAGCATCCCCCGCTCGGTAACGCCGACCGCATGTACGACGCGACGCTGCAGGGCATGGACACCCTGTCCCTGCGCCTGACCGCCTTCCTGCAGCGCGGTTCGCTGCCACTGACCCAAGCGACGATCCTCATCACCTTGGTGGCGCTCCCGACGGTGCTGATGTTCTATTTCGGGGCGAGTGCGATGCCTGCGACCCGTGCCTGGGACTCGATCTGGCAGCTCGCGGTGGGAGTACTCATGATCGCCGCCGCAATCACAGCAACCGTGCTGCGCAATCGTCTCGGCGGTGTCCTCGTCGTCGGCGTGACGGGTTACGGGCTCGGAGTGCTCTTCGCCTTCCAGGGAGCCCCCGACCTCGCACTCACCCAGTTCCTCGTCGAGACCGTCACCCTGGTGATGTTCGTCCTGGTCCTGCGCAAGCTGCCCGCCGAGACCGACCCCACGGCAGTCATGGGCAGCAAGTTCGCCCGCGCTCTGCTCGGTGTCGCAGTCGGCACGGTCGTGGCCGGACTCGGTGCCTACGCGATCGCCGCACGTACCGTCGACCCGATCTCGCTGCTGCTGCCCGATGCCGCCTATTACGGCGGCGACGGCAAGAACGTCGTCAACGTCCTGCTCGTCGACATCCGTGCCTGGGACACGCTCGGGGAGATCTCGGTGCTGCTCGTCGCCGCGACCGGCGTGGCGAGCCTGGTCTTCCGCACCCGCCGCTTCGGTACCGCTCCGCGCGTCTCCGATGCACCCGCCGCACAGCTCGACGCCGTTTCGGCCAGCAACGAGACGACCTGGCTGCGCGGCGGCGACCTCATCGACCCGCGCTACCGCTCGCGGGTCCTCGAGGTCACCACCCGGCTGGTCTTCCCCACCATGATGATCCTGTCGGTGTACTTCTTC
The DNA here is from genome assembly GCF_040643435.1 of Rhodococcus sp. NPDC047139. Taxonomy (NCBI): domain Bacteria; kingdom Bacillati; phylum Actinomycetota; class Actinomycetes; order Mycobacteriales; family Nocardiaceae; genus Rhodococcus; species Rhodococcus sp. NPDC047139. Next base: position 26,206 of record NZ_JBEYUH010000007.1, on the reverse strand, counting down.
TTCTCCGGTCACAACGCTCCCGGCGGTGGATTCGCGGGCGGTCTCGTCGCGGGTCTCGCGCTCGTCCTGAGGTATCTGGCCGGAGGACGCTACGAGCTGGGAGAGGCGGTTCCCATCGACGCCGGAAAGATCCTCGGCCTCGGCCTGACCTTCGCCGCGGGAACGGCGCTGGTGTCGATGTTCCTCGGTGCCCCGGCGCTGTCGTCGGCGACCATCGAGCTGACACTGCCACTGCTCGGCGACATCAAAGTCGTCACCGCACTGTTCTTCGACCTCGGTGTGTACCTGATCGTGGTCGGCCTGATCCTGGACGTACTGCGCAGCCTCGGTGCGCGCCTCGACGCCGAGACCGTGGGTGAAAGCCGATGACCGCGAACATCACTCTTCTCGCCGTCGTCGGTGTCCTCGTCGCCGCCGGCGTGTACCTGCTGCTCGAGCGGAGCATCATCAAGATGCTGCTGGGCCTGTTGCTTGCCGGCAACGGCATCAACCTGCTGGTTCTCACTCTCGGCGGTCCCTCCGGCCACGCCCCCATCGTCGGGGTGGAGAGCGAACTGAGCGAGGACATGGCCGATCCCCTCGCGCAGGCGATGATCCTCACCGCGATCGTGATCACGATGGGTGTGGCGGCCTTCGTGCTGGCGCTGACCTACCGCTCGTACACCTACCGGGCACGTGACGAGATCGAGAACGACCCCGAGGACACCCTCGTATCGCAGCGGCGCAGCCTCGCCGACCTGCCCTCTCGCGACCGCTCCGACGATCCGCTCACCGGTATACCGAGCAAGAGCGGCGACGCCTTCGACTCGGCGGGCAATCCCATCCCGCTCGATCAGCTCAAGAACATCGAGGATCTCGAAGCGTACGAGGATCTGCACGACGGCGACTTCGACGACCCGACCGACTCGGCCTACAGCGAGCACCACAACGGGCCGGAAGGGATCCACAGCGACAGGGGCAACGGACGCGGCTCGGAGGAACCCGACCCCGACGGCAGTGATCGCACCAGGGACGACGACAAGACCGGGAAGGAGGATCGGCGATGAACCTGAGCCCCGCGAACCTCGTTCCTCTTCCGGTACTCATCCCGCTGCTCGCCGCGGCGATGACGCTGATCGTCGGCCGGCGTCCTCGTGTTCAGCGGTGGATCACCATTGTCGCGCTGGTCGCCTCGCTCGTCGTGTGCGCGGCGTTGCTCTACTACGCCGACGCCGATGGCATTGCCGTCCTCCAGGTCGGCGGGTGGCAGGCGCCGATCGGTATCTCGCTCGTCGTGGACCGATTGTCCGCGCTGATGCTGGTCGTCTCGGCGATCGTGCTGCTGTCGGTGATGCTGTTCGCCGTCGGTCAGGGTATTCACGACGGCAACGACCAGCAGCCCGTCTCGATCTTCCTGCCCACCTACCTCGCGCTCACCGCGGGCGTCAACATCGCCTTCCTCGCCGGTGACCTGTTCAACCTCTTCGTCGGCTTCGAGGTGCTTCTCGCCGCGTCGTTCGTCCTGCTGACGCTCGGCGCGAGCGCCGACCGTGTTCGGGCCGGTGTCTCGTACGTCATGGTCTCGATGGTGTCCTCGCTGGTGTTCCTCGTGGGCATCGCCTTCGCGTACGCCGCGACCGGAACGTTGAACCTCGCCCAGATGGCAGTTCGAATGGACGACATCGCACCGGGCACCCGGGTGGCGATCTTCGGCGTGCTACTCGTGGCGTTCGGTATCAAGGCCGCGGTGTTCCCACTGTCGTCCTGGCTGCCCGACTCCTACCCCACCGCCCCCGCGCCGGTGACGGCCGTCTTCGCCGGTTTGCTGACGAAGGTCGGTGTGTACGCGATCATCCGCGCCCAGACCCTGTTGTTCCCGGGCGGCGAACTCGACGACGTTCTGCTGGTCGCCGGTCTCCTCACGATGATCGTCGGTATCCTCGGCGCGATCGCGCAGAACGACATCAAGCGTCTGCTGTCCTTCACGCTGGTCAGCCACATCGGTTACATGATCTTCGGCATCGCGTTGTCGTCGCAGACCGGCCTGGCCGGCGCCGTCTACTACGTGGGCCATCACATTCTGGTCCAAACCACCTTGTTCCTGGTGGTGGGTCTCATCGAGCGGCAGGCGGGATCTGCTTCGCTGCGCAGACTCGGCAGCCTGGCCGTGATGAGTCCGCTGCTGGCGATCCTGTTCCTCATCCCCGCGCTCAATCTCGGCGGTATCCCGCCGTTCTCCGGGTTCATCGGCAAAGTGGCCCTGCTCCAGGCGGGTGCGCAGAACGGATCCGTGCTGGCCTGGATCCTTGTCGCCGGCGGTGTTCTGACGAGCCTGCTCACGCTGTACGTCGTCGCGCGTGTCTGGACGAAGGCGTTCTGGCGGGCACGGGCCGATGCCCCGGAGGGCGACCTCGCCGACATCGGCCCGTCGGCACTGATCGACGAATCCGCCACCGACATCTCGTTCGAGGAACGCCCGGACGTGGGCAGGATGCCGCCCGCGATGCTTGTACCCACGGTCTGGCTCGTGGCCATCGGCGTCTCGTTGACGGTCTTCGCCGGCCCCCTCCTCGACATCAGCAACCGTGCCGCGGCGAATCTGCTCGACCGCACGGTCTACATCGAGGCCGTGCTCGGGGGTGTGCCGGAATGATGAAACGCGCCAATGTCCTGCGGATGTTCGTCCTCGGGTGGACGACCCTGGTCTGGGTCCTGCTCTGGGGAACCTTCAGCATCGCCAACATCCTCGGGGGCCTGCTCGTCTCGATCATCATCATGTTCGTGTTGCCGCTGCCCCGAGTCCCCGTCGAGGGTCGCGTGCACGTGTGGTCGGCAATGCGCCTCGGTGCGGTGATCTTCGTCGAGACGATCCGCTCGACGATCAACGTGGCCTGGCTCGCGATCCGGCCGGCACCGCCGCCGGTGACGGGTGTCCTGCGCTGCCGGCTCACCATCAAATCCGACCTGGTGCTGACCCTGTGGACGGACATCATGAACAACATCCCGGGCACGATGGTGCTCGAGATCGATCAGGTCCGGCGGATCATGTACGTGCACGTCCTCGATGTGAGTACCGACAAGGCCGTCGCCGACTTCTATCGTTCCGCCCGGATGATCGAACACCTGCTCATCCGGACCTTCGAACGCAAGTCGGAATGGCAGGAAAGTCCCTGGCGCAGCGGAACGGAGGAACGGACGTGACCGTGACACTCGCGATCGCGGGGGCGCTGCTGTTCGCCTCGGCGGTCCTGATCACCTACCGCGTGATCGCCGGCCCCAATTCGCTGGACAGGCTCGTCGGCGTCGACGCGCTCCTCGCGCTCGGGATCTGCGGGATCGCGATCTGGGCGGTGTACACCCGCGACACGTCGGTGTTGCCGGCCACGGTGGCGTTGTCCCTGGTGGGCTTCATCGGTTCGGTGTCCGTGGCTCGATTCCGGGTGCGTGACGAACAGTGACGACGATCCTCGATACCTTCGCCCACATCCTGATCCTCATCGGAGCAGTGATCTCGCTGACCGCCGCGATCGGAGTGGTTCGTTTCCGCGACACACTCTCGCGCATGCATCCCGCCACGAAACCCCAGGTGGTGGGTCTCCTGTTCGTGCTGGGCGGGGCGATCATCGTGCTGCGCAGCTCGATCGACATCTGGATGATGGCGCTGTCGGGCATGTTCATGATTCTCACCGCGCCCGTGATCGCGCATCGCGTCGGACGCATCGCCTACCGGGAACAACTCGGTCGCGACGGTCTGCTCGACGAGGATGCCCCGGGCGGAGCCTGAGACCCGATCAGGCCGGAAGTCCGCGGCGGGTCACGTCCTGAGTTCCTCGACCAGCGAGTCGACGACGGCGACGAGATCCCCACCCGTCCGTTCCGCTATCCGACGCTGGCGCTGATAGGACGCACCCCGAACGGGGATGTCCGCGACCCGCGCGAGTTCGTCGGCGCAGCCGAGTCGCACCGCGGTCGGCATGATCTGCTCGAGAAGGTCGTTCAGGTCATCGGTGACGAGCCGTTCGGTACACACCGGGTCGAGGATGACCTCGGCTTCGAGTCCGTACCGCGCTGCACGCCACTTGTTCTCCTTGACGTGCCACGGCTGCAGCACGGGAAGTTCTTCGCCCCGGTCGAGACATTCGTCGAAGTACACGACCAGAGCGTGCACCAGCGCGACCAGCGCCGACAGTTCGGTCCGGTTGGTCAGGCCGTCGAAGACCCGCACCTCGAGTGTTCCCCATTTCGGGGCGGGACGGATGTCCCAGTGCATTCCTCCCGGGGTACTGATCACGCCGGACTTGAGCTGATCGGCGATGAAACTCTCGTACTGGGCCCAATCGGAGAAGTGGTACGGCAGCCCGGCAGTCGGCAGTTGCTGGAACATCAACGCCCGGTTGCTCGCATATCCCGTGTCGTAACCCGACCAGATCGGGGACGAGGCAGACAACGCGAGCAGATGGGGATATTTGACCAGCATCGCATTGAGGATCGGAACGACCTTCGCCGCCGAGGAGACGCCGACGTGGACGTGCACGCCCCAGATGAGCATCTGGCGGCCCCACCACCGGGTGCGGTCGATCATCTCGTCGTAGTGCGGGGACCTGGTGACGAGCTGGTCGGTCCACTGCGCGAAGGGGTGAGTGCCCGCGCACATCAGGTCGACCCCGTACGGGTCGGCGGCGCGGCGCAGCAGCGAGAGCGACTCGGACAGGTCGTCGACGGCCTCGGCGACGGTGTCGTGCACGTCCGTGACGAGTTCGACGGTGTTGCGCAGGAACTCTTTGGTCAACCGCGGGGTCTGTCCGGCGATGTCGTTCACTTCGTCGAAGACGACGGCCGCGCTGTTGGAGAGATCCCGGGTGGTCTTGTCCACCAGAGCGATCTCCCACTCCACGCCGATGGTGGGGCGGGGTGATCCCGGGAACGCGACAGCCACGACCTGATCCAACCACAGGGCCCCGCAGACGGATGTCCGTCTGCGGGGCCCTGTGGTCGGAATTACGGAAGTATCCGCCCGTTCGGCGAGCCGAACAGCTCGTCACACGGGGGAAGTCACTCGATCACACCGCAGGCGAGGCGCTCACCGAGGTTGTCCTGGTGCACGATGACGGAGGTGCCGTCCTCGCCCTGCAAGTCGTCGAGAGTGAACTGCGAGGTGGTCACGGTCGCGGTGGCCGAACCGTCCTCGTGGACGACGAGGGAGGCCAGGTCGCCGCTCTCGGGCACCGAGGTGTTTCCTCCGGCCTGCAGGTGTGCGCCCGCGGCGAGGAAGGCACCGGGCTCGCCGCCGGCGGGCGCGCTGGACTGCGCCTCGCAACGACCGAACTCGTGGACGTGAACACCGTGGTAGCCGGGCTCGAGCCCCTCGACCTCGATGGTCACCTCGACCTCGCCATCGTTCTCGGCGAACGACACGGTTCCGGCAGAGTTCCCGTCGACCGTGCGCAACTCGGCGGTGAGCGCGGGTGCGGACGCCGCAGCACCACCTGCAGCGCCACCTGCAGCGCCGCCGGTCGTCGACTCGGTTTCACCCTCCGTGCTGTGGTCGTCACCGTGGGCCTCGGATGCGGGCGCGGGCGAGCCGGTCCACACCGGCGGAGTCGTCCCCGGCACGGTGCTCGGCTCCTCGTTGTTCGAGCACGCTGTCAGGCCCACCGCGGCGATCGCGACGATCGGGGCCAGAGCACGCCAGGACATGCGACGGGTGGAACTGGAGGCCATCAAACCGCTCCTTCGAAGTGCCGAAAAGTCACCCGATCATAACCGGGCCCCTCCGGCAACTCCCCGGTGGCGGACCGACACCACCCCTGACTATCGGGAAGTGACGATGACGATCACTCCCGGCGCGGCGTTCTGCAACCCCTCGAAGCGAGGCTGCGCCGACACTCCGAGCGCCTCGGCGACAGCTGTCGCGGTCTGCTGTTCACCCGGGCTTGTCCCGTAGAAAACCGACGTCTGTGCGAGGAGACCCTCGCTGTAGTTGCCGGTCTCGGAGACGGTGAATCCTTCGTCCTCGAGGAAAGTCGCGGTCTGCGCGGCGAGCCCGGCCACCTCGGAGTTGTTCAGCACGCGGACGGGCGCCGCGGTGGCGGCGGCACTGTCCACGACGTCGGCGGTCGTCGTCACGGTCGCCGGCGACAGCTCGGCGGCCGAAGTGGCCGAGGCAGCCGGTCCGGAGGTGGGAGCGCGCCCGGCACCGGTGGCAGGAGAAGCGGCGGACTGTGCACCTGGCGCAGCCGGTGCCGCGGAAGTCGTGGTGGGTGCGGCGGAAGGAGCCGCGTCGTCGTCCGAACCACCGAGTGAGGCAAAGCCCAGACCTGCGAACAGGATTCCCAGGGAGATCAGGACCATCGCGAACGCACGCAGGGGCGGCCCCGAAGATGCGGGCGCGCGGTTGGGGCTCTCGGGGGTTCTGCTCACGACCTCGACCATAGTTGCCCGAGCGCACGCGGTGCTGCCGACCGGCCGCGTGTCGACCCGGCCGGACCCACCGCGAAACGTCTCCGACTAGCGCGTGTCGAAGCCGAGACGACGAGCCGCGCGAGCCTTCTGACGGCTCGCACGCAGCCGACGCAGCCGCTTGACCAGCATCGGATCGGCGGCGAGCGCCTCAGGACGGTCTACCAGAGCGTTGAGCACCTGGTAGTAGCGGGTCGCGGAGAGACCGAAGAGTTCCTTGATGGCGTCCTCCTTGGCACCGGCGTATTTCCACCATTGCCGTTCGAACGCCAGGATGTCGAGATCGCGACGGCTCAGGCCGTTCGCCTCGTCTCCGGCGGGCGCCTGAGCGAGTGCGCCGTCGCCCTGCGGGGACGCGAGATCGGACCGGTCGTTGCCGTGCGCTGTTGCGCCGTCCATTTCCCTCCTCGACTGACTGGAATCACACCGACCACGAAGACCACTTCGTCTCGGCGGAAGTCATTCAACCACGGGGTACGGACACATACCGGTTCGAGAACTCCGCGAGTCGCTCCCATTATCCTGTCTCACCATGGCCATTCTTCCGATCGTCATCGTCGGCGACCCCGTCCTGCACAACCCGACCCGGCCGGTGACGGAGTCACCCGCCGAACTCGCCCAGTTGATCGGCGACATGTTCGAGACGATGGAGGCGGCCAACGGCGTGGGTCTCGCTGCCAACCAGGTCGGTGTCGACAAGAGACTGTTCGTCTACGACTGCCCCGATCGGGACGCGTCCGGCTCGGTGGTCCGACGGCGCGGCGTCGTCGTCAACCCGGTGCTCGAGACCTCGGAGATCCCCGAGACCATGCCCGATCCCGAGGACGACCTCGAGGGCTGCCTCTCCGTGCCGGGTGAGAACTTCCCGACCGGGCGCGCCGACTGGGCGAAGGTCACGGGCACCGACGAGAACGGTGAGCGCGTCGAGATCGAGGGCCACGGATTCTTCGCCCGCATGCTGCAGCACGAGGTCGGGCATCTCGACGGCTTCCTCTACGTCGATGTATTGATCGGACGCAATGCTCGCGCCGCCAAGAAGACGATCAAGCGGGCCGGATGGGGCGTGCCGGGCCTGACCTGGCTGCCGGGGTCGGTGGAGGACCCGTTCGGCCACGACGAAGACGACGACTGACGGATCACCGATGACGACCGACCGATCGGCCGCGCCCGTACCTCTCGGCACCCGAGTGGTGCTGCGTTACCGGCTTCCCGTCGGGTACAGCCATCCGATGACCGACGTCATCGGCGAACTCGTCTCCCTCGAACCGGTGATCGCGGTGCGCACCGCCGACGGACGGGTCGTCCAGGTCTCGCCCGCCTCGGTCGTCGCGCTCAAGGAGATCGCGGCACGCCCCATCCGTGTTTCCGAGATCCGTGCGCTCGAGCATGCGGCCGCGGCGGGGTGGCCCGGGCTGGAACGTGACTGGGTGGACGGCTGGCTCGTGCGGGCAGGGCACGGCTTCACCGGACGCGCCAACTCGGCGACACCGCTGGGTGAACGCGGGACGGTGGCCGATCCGGCCGATCCGGCCGTCCGTGCCCGGCTACGCGACTGGTTCGCAGCGCGCGGGCTGCCCTTGCGGCTGCTCGTGCCCGACCGTCTCGCCCGGATACCGGACGGCTGGCCGACCTCCGATCCGGTGCTCGTCATGGGAGCGGACCTCGCGAACGTACCGCTGCCGCCGGAACCGACGCCGGTCACCGTCACCGCGCAGCCGGACGCCGAGTGGATGTCGGTGTACCGGGGTGGCGACACCCCTGCGGTCGCACCCGAGGTACTCGGCGCCGTGGCCGGGGGAATTCTCGGCTTCGGACGTATCGGGGCCGCCGGGCAGCCACCGCTCGCGATCGGCCGGGCAGCGGTGACCGACGCGCCCGACGGCCGTCGATGGGTGGGACTGTCGGCCGTGGAGGTCGCTTCCGGACACCGTCGCCGCGGACTCGGCACGCTCCTGTGCGGCGCGCTGCTGAAGTGGGCCCGCGATCAGGCTGCCACCCATGCCTACCTGCAGGTCACCGAGGACAACCTGGCGGCCCGGGCGATGTACCGCGAACTGGGCTTCGTCGACCACCACCGCTACCGGTACGCCTCCGAACCGGTCGGCTAGGTCGCCTACAGTGGGCGTGTGCGTCTTGCTACCTGGAATGTGAACTCCGTCCGTGCCCGTACCGACCGCATCCTCGACTGGCTGCAGCGAACCGGTACGGATGTGCTCGCGATGCAGGAAACCAAGTGCAAGGACGAGCAATTCCCGTACGCGCGTTTCGAAGAACTCGGATATCAGGTGGCTCACGTCGGGCTGAGTCAGTGGAACGGTGTGGCCATCGCGTCGCGTGTCGGCCTCGACGAGGTGCAGATCGGATTCGAGGACCAGCCCGGATTCTCGAAGGATCCGGAGGCCGACCCGGCGCTCGAGGCACGAGCGATCGGCGCGACGTGCGCCGGCGTGCGCGTGTGGAGTCTGTACGTCCCCAACGGCCGCGAGCTGAACGACCCGCACTACACCTACAAGCTCGATTGGCTTGCCAAGCTGCGCGCCGACGCGCACGCCTGGGCCACCGCGGCGCCCGAGCAGCCCATCGCACTGGTCGGCGACTGGAACGTCGCCCCCACCGACGACGACGTGTGGGATCCGGCCTTCTTCGAGGGCAAGACGCACACCTCACAGCCCGAGCGTGACGCCTTCCACGCATTCACGGAAGTCGGCTTCACCGATGTGGTGCGTCCGCACGCCCCCGGCCCCGGGGTGTACACCTACTGGGACTACACCCAGCTGCGGTTCCCCAAGAAGCAGGGCATGAGGATCGATTTCGTCCTCGGGTCACCGGCTTTCGCGGCGCGGGTGACCGGCGCGGAGATCGACCGCAACGAGCGTAAGGGCAAGGGCGCGAGCGATCATGCGCCGGTGATCGTCGACCTCGACGTCTAGAGCGGACGGTTCAGCCCTTACGGGCCGGCACCGGGCGCTGCGGCTCGAGCCGAACGACGATGTCGCGGTAGTTCTCGTGCGAGGCGAGATACCGCTGCACATAGGTACACACCGGTCGCACCCGCCAGCCCCGCCGGCGCGCAAGATCGAGAGAACCGCCCACGAGGACGGCCGCGAGGCCACGGTGGCCGAAGTCCTCGACGATCACGGTGTGCATGAAGTCGACGACCGGCGGGTTGGGAGCGGTGACGCGCTCGAAGTCGTAGTAGCCGAGGATTCCTACGAGATCTCCGTTGAGGCGCAACTCGAACCGGTTCTGGTCGGAGTTGTCCGACACTTCGAGGTCCGGCGAACTCGTGTTCATGAGCGCCTCCAAGGGTGATGCCGTAATCGAACTGTGACCTGTGCCACTATAGAACACACATGCACGGACTGCCGTCAACGTTGTCGCATGTCGGGATCGATGGTTGTCGTGGCGCAGGCCGCGCGGTGATCGAGCACCCTCTCGGTAGGGTGTCTGCGTGGAACTTCTGCCCTTGTCGCCCCGAGGCGAGACCCCGGTTCGAGCACTCACCATCGCCGGCACCGACTCCGGCGGTGGAGCCGGCATCCAGGCCGACTCGCGCACGATGGCGATGTGCGGTGTGCACGCATGCGTCGCGGTGGCGGCCGTGACCGTCCAGAACTCCGTAGGAGTTCGAGGGTTCCACGAGATCCCTGCAGCAACTGTGGCCGATCAGGTGCGGTGTGTGGTCGAGGACATCGGTGTCTCGGCGGCGAAGACGGGCATGCTCGCCTCCACCCAGATCATCGAGGCCGTCGCCGAGGTGTGTTGTGAGGTGGGCATCGGCCGCGACCGGCAGGTACCGCTCGTCGTCGACCCGGTGTGCGCGTCGATGCACGGCGACCCGCTGGTGCACTCCGACGCGCTCGATGCGATCCGGGGTGTCCTCGTCCCCCTTGCCACCGTGGTCACACCCAACCTCGATGAGGTACGGCTGATCACGAGCATCGAGGTCGTCGACGACGCCTCGGCCCGTCGCGCCGCCGAAGCTCTCCATGCCCTCGGCGCTCAGTGGGTGATCGTCAAGGGCGGACATCTACGTAGTTCGGAGACGAGCACCGATCTGCTCTTCGACGGCGACCGCTTTCTCGAGTTCAGCACCCCGCGGATCGAAACCGGCAACGATCACGGCGGTGGCGACACACTCGCGGCCGCCATCACCTCGGCCCTCGCAAACGGCAGGTCGGTGCCCGAGGCCGTGGAGTTCGCGAAGGAATGGATCACCAAGTGCCTCGAGTGGTCGTACGATCTCGGCCACGGCCACGGTCCTGTGAATCCGCTGTGGCGCCTGCACGAGAGGTGAGCCCGAGTCCGCTCATTCGGTGAACTCGGCCCGCGCCTGCGCCCGTTGTTCGCCGGTCGGAACCCCATCGGGTCCCACGACCGACAGCGCGTAGACCCCCGTGCCGTAGGCGACGGAGGAGGCCGCCGCCGCGAGCGCGTCGCGATCGATATCGGCCAGAGTGTCCTCGGGAGTGTGGTAGTTCGGATCGAAGGGTTCGTCGGCGGTGCCGCCCCACTCGGCGGCCTGCTCGGCCGTCTTGACGTCCTCGGCACCGGTGAAGACCCCGCCTGCGGGGATACCGAAGGCGACGAACGGGCCGTAATCGGAGCGCCCGTCGAAATCCGTGCCGTCGACGTCGATCCCACGGTCGCCGAAGAACCGCGCGAAGGTCCGTTCGATGCCTGCCGAGCCTTCCGGACCGGGTCCTTCGCCGACCGCATCGGAGTCGTCGCCGTCGAACACCAGATAGCCGGCGTTGGGTGAGCCGAGCATGTCGAAGTTCAGGTAGAGGGCGATGTCGAGGCGTTCGTCGTCGGACAGCGACTCGACGTACCTGCTCGACCCGACCAGCCCGACCTCCTCGGCGCCCCAGAACGCGAACCGCACGGCGTTCGTCGCACCCGGTGCGCTGCCGAGTTGCAGCGCGGTCTCGAGGACGGCGGCCACCCCGGTTCCGTTGTCGTTGATGCCCGGCCCCTCGGGGACGCTGTCGAGGTGCGCGCCGACGACGACCACGTCGTCGGTCGAACCGGTACGGGTCTGGGCGATCACATTGCGCGAACGCTGTTCCTCGGTGCGGGTCTCGAGTGTCATCGTGACGGTGGACGCGGCGGCAAGGCGATCCGCGTCCGTCCCGGCGACGCCGCCCACCGGGATCCGGGGCCGTGCATCGGCACCGAGTCCGGCGGCGGCGAGCGGCCCGTCCTCGTTGTTGGCGACGAGCAACCCGGCCGCTCCCCGGTCGGCGGCAACCTGTTCCTTGACGGCGAAGGTGCACACTCCACGATCGACGACGACCACGGCACCGGCGGCGTCGACGGAGTCGTAATCCGTCGGCTCACAACCAGGGGTCTCGTCGGGAGCGATCCGCACGACGCGCGCGGTGAGTCCGCCCGGCCCGGTCGACGGCGACATGCCGAGTGCACGAACCTCCATCGGCTCGCCGTCGACGGTGAGCTGCTCGTTCTCGACCTCGAACAGCGTGGCGTCGAAGTCCGGTGTCTGCACATCGAATCCGGCACCCCGGAGGGCGCCGGCGATGTAGTCGACGCTCGCGTCGTAACCCGAGGTACCGAGCGCGCGGTTGCCACCGTTCTCGCCGGCGATCCGTTCGAGTTCCGCGAGGTGCCCCGTGACGGCATCGATCTGCACGGAGTCGGCCAGCGCGGACGGATCCAGCGATGGGGGTTGCGCCACCCCTTCGGAACATCCCGAGAGCAGGAGCACCCCGGCGGCGATCAGAGTCGCTCCCCGCATGCCGTACTTCGCCTCCACCCGTGCCATCGTTCGAGAGTACAAAAAAAGCACTGCGCCGCACCGGCAATCCGGGCGGCGCAGTGCGGGCGGTGCGGAGCTCACGCGTCGCGGCGGTCGACCACCACGAGCGAAACAGCGAACACCAGAAGCGAGAAGGCAGCGAAGTACACGATCGATCCCCAAGGACCCCAGTGGAATTCGATTCCCTGACTCATACCGAGGAAGTTGTTCGCGTTCGCGAACGGCAGGAACGGCTGAATCTCGCGCCCCACCGAGCCGAACAGCGCGAACAACGACTCGAGGAGCAGCGGCCACAGCATGAGCAGGGCAATCGTGCCCGCGGACTGCCGCAGCAGTGTGCCGACACCGATCGCGAGGAAGACACACAGCAGCGCGTAGATCGACGTGCCGTAGACCGCACGCCAGGCCGTGTCCCCGCTGAGCACGAGCTCCCGACCGGCATCCGGTCCGGCCAACGTCTTCGCGAGATAGAAGGCTCCGAGCGAGACCACAAGCGTCAGCACGGCTCCGAAAACGCCGATGAGCAGGGCTTTCATCGTCAGCAGCAGAGGACGGTTCGGAGTGGCCTGGAAGGTCGTGCGGATGACCCCGAAGCGGTACTCGCTCGTGACCGACAGGGCGGCGAGGATCATGAGGACCAGCACGCCGAAACCGGTGACGCCGCTGACTGCGGCATCCACGGTGGGATAGAAGCGTCCCATGTCGTCGTCCAATCCCACCGAGGCGCGTGAGACCGATCCGAGAATCGCGGCCAGCCCCAGCCCCAGGGCCACGATCACGACGGTGCACCACAGCGGTGACTGCACCGTCGTGAGCTTGATCCGTTCGGCCCGCAGCGTATCGAGCGCCGTGCTCATCACAGCCCACCCTTCATGACGTCGTCGGCTCCGGAGCCGTGGTACTCGACCTCGCCACCGGTGAGTTTCATGAACGCTTCCTCGAGCGAGGCGTCACGGCCGGTGAGTTCGTGCAGCACGATCGACCGTGCCGCAGCGAGCTCCCCGATCTCCGCCGCCCGGGCTCCCGCGACGTGCAGGGCACCGTCGTCCTCCCGGACGCTGTACCCGCCTTCGGTGAGAGCCGTACGCAGTTGCTCGAGTTGGGGACTGCGCACCACGACGAACGAGTCCGCTGCCCGGTCGACGAACTCCTTCACCGAGGTATCCGCGATGAGCCGTCCGCGACCGATGACGACCAGATGGTCGGCGGTCTGCGCCATCTCCGACAGCAGGTGGCTGGACACGAGCACCGTGCGGCCTTCAGCGGCCAGCGCCTGCATGAAGCGCCGGATCCACATGATGCCCTCGGGGTCGAGACCGTTGACAGGTTCGTCGAACAGCAGCACTCGCGGGTTCCCGAGCAGTGCTGCGGCGAGACCGAGCCGCTGCGACATACCGAGGGAGAAGCCGCCCGCGCGCTTACCTGCGACCTCCGTCAGGCCCACCTGCCGCAGGACCTCGTCCACCCGCGAGGAAGGCAGGCCGTTCGACGCCGCCAACCATGCGAGATGGGAGCGCGCGGACCGATTGGGATGCACCCATTTCGCGTCGAGCAGGGCCCCGACCGTCGTGAGCGGCCGCGTCAGTTGGCGATACGGCTTGCCTTCGATCAATGCGGTTCCCGAGGTCGGCCGGTCCAGCCCCAGGATCATGCGCATCGTGGTGGACTTCCCTGCCCCGTTGGGGCCGAGGAAGCCGGTGACGATGCCGGGGCGAACCGTGAACGTCAGGTCGTCGACCGCGGTCGTGGACCCGAAGGTCTTGGTCAAGCCGGTCACTTCGATCATGCGCCCTACCCTACGTGCGGCCGGGCAGGAGCCGATCCCGCGCCTACCGTCCGACACACCGTGTGACGCAGCGCCGTCGGAGGACGAACACTGCCGTCGTGACCGGAATGCTCGGACGGCCGGTCCGCTCGGCGAGCCGGACCCGGCCCGTCACGGCTCCAGAGGCGATGATGCCTGCGCCCAGAAGCGCTTCGGGATCCGTCCGGCATGCCGCGCACGGAAACCTGCGTCGACGGCGTGCCGCATCGCCGAGGCCATCAGCGCAGGATCCTTCGCGCGGGTGACGGCGGTGGCGAGCAGGACTGCGTCGCATCCGAGCTCCATCGCGAGTGCGGCATCGGACGCAGTGCCGATCCCGGCGTCGAGGATCACCGGTACGCCCGCCGCTTCGACGATCATCTCGATGTGATGCGGGTTCGAGATACCGAGGCCGGTGCCGATAGGCGAACCGAGGGGCATCACTGCGGCGCAGCCGACATCCTCGAGCCGTCGTGCGAGAACCGGATCGTCGGTGGTGTAGGGCAGGACGACGAATCCGTCGTCGACGAGTTGCTCTGCTGCGGAAACGAGTTCGATGGCGTCGGGAAGCAGGGTGCGCTCGTCGGCGATGACCTCGAGTTTCACCCAGTCGGTTTCGAGCGCCTCCCGGCCGAGTTGCGCGGTCAGCACCGCTTCCTTCGCGCCGCGGCAACCGGCGGTGTTCGGTAGCGGCTCGATTCCGAGGCGGCGCAGCAGGTCGAGGACACCGGTCCCGGACGCCGCGTCGACGCGGCGCATCGCGACGGTGGTGAGCTCGGTGCCCGACGCGACGAGTGCTTCCTCGAGCACGGCCAGGTTCGCCGCGCCGCCCGTACCGGTGATCAGCCGCGACCCGAAGGTGCGGCCGCCGATGGTCAGCTTCGGCAGATCGGCGCCGGAATCGTACGTCTCAGCCACCCTGCACCGCCGTGAGAATCTCGATGGTCGCACCACGGCCGACCGGTTCCGACCAGCGTCCACGCGGGAACACGACGCCGTCGACGGCGACCGCGATCCCCTTCTCGGGCAGACCGAGTTCGTTCAGCAACTGCGACACGGTCGGCGCCGTGTCGTAGTACTTGTCCTCACCGTTGACGGTGATACCCACGGACACCTCGTTCGTCATCCCACACTCGCTTCCGTAATTCGTCGGGGACAGGCGTGCTTCGCGTCGGAGAGCGACTGCCCGCCGAGTTCGGCGAGCACCGCGTCGACGGTGAGCGGGGTCAGCAGCACCCCGTTGCGACCGTGCCCGGTCGCGGCGATCACGCGATCGGAGAGCCGGCCGATGAGCGGCAGGTTGTCCGGGGTCATCGGGCGCAGTCCCGCACTCGCATCGAACAGTTCGTACTCACCGAGCGCCGGGAAGACCGTCTCGGCATCGGATATCAGATCGCGCACTCCCGCCACCGTGACCTGCGTGTCGGATGCCTCGTACTGCGTCGCACCGACCACGAGACCGTCGTGGCGGGGAACCAGATAGGCGGGTCGCCCGTGCACGCTCGCACGCACCGTCCGCTGCGGCGGCGGAGTCGCGCCCGGCCGCACCCGCAGACGCAGGATCTCCCCTTTGACCGGTCGCACCGGAAGTCCGGGCCACAATCGCGCCGACGCCGCACCGGCCGCGAGCACCAACTGGTCGTCGCGAAGGTCGGCGAGATCGTGCACCACGGCATCCGAGAAACGCACACCGGATTCGGTGGCCGCTACGCGTAGTGCGTCGACGAGCGCCCGGTTGTCCACCGACATTTCGGTGGGGGCGAGCAATCCCAGGCGGACACGCGGCCCGAGAGAAGGTTCGAGTTCACGGATCTCGGAACGCGAGAGCAACCGCATCTCGTGCCCCCTCGCCTGGACCCATTCGGCCACGGTCCGCAGGTCGGCGGCGTCCGCCGCGTCGAGCGCGAGGGTCAGGGACGCCTCGGCGGTGAACACGTCCACCTCGGTTTCCGCGCGCAGCGCATCCGCGAAACCGGGCCAGCGGTCGAGCGAGGCCGCACCCAGCGACAGGACGTGATCCTCACCTGGCCAGCCCTCGGACAACGGTGCCAGCATTCCGCCGGCCACCCACGAGGCTCCACCACCCGGA
Organism: Rhodococcus sp. NPDC047139; assembly: GCF_040643435.1. NCBI lineage: Bacteria > Bacillati > Actinomycetota > Actinomycetes > Mycobacteriales > Nocardiaceae > Rhodococcus > Rhodococcus sp. NPDC047139. Next base: position 10,099 of record NZ_JBEYUH010000007.1, on the reverse strand, counting down.
TTCGGGTCGTGGACGGTCACAATGTGCCCTGCTCGTGCTGCGCGCCAGGCGATCGACAGTCCGATCACTCCGCCACCCACGACGGCCACAGTCGCCACTGTTCCCCCTCACTCCCTGCGCCGGCATGATCCGGGTCAGGTCATAACGGTCGGGGCCGGCAAGCCCCCTCTCAGCCCCGCGATCCCCGGGACTCCCGTGTCGTCACCTTCTCCCTAGAGGCTACCGTCTTGTTCGTGACCACCTATCGCGGCAACCACCCCGACCCGCGCGGCCGACTCGCGACCGCCCGGTTGTATCTGTGCACCGACGCCCGCCGCGACACCGGCGATCTCGCGCGGTTCGTCGAGGAGGCGCTCGCCGGCGGGGTCGACATCGTCCAATTGCGTGACAAGGACTCGGCCGGCGAGAAGAAGTTCGGACGCCTCGAGGCACGTGAGGAACTCGCCGCCCTCGAGGTCATCGGTGCGGCGTGTGCTCGCCACGGAGCGCTTCTCGCCGTCAACGACCGGGCCGACATCGCACTCGCGGCCGGCGCCGACATCCTGCACCTCGGCCAGGGCGACCTGCCGGTGCGGCACGCGCGGCAGATCCTCGGCGACGAGATCGTCATCGGCCGCTCGACGTCGAGCCGGGCGCAGGCCGCGCTCGCCGACATCGAGGAGGGCGTGGACTACTTCGCCTCCGGGCCGGTTTGGGACACACCGACCAAACCGGGCCGTACCGCCGCGGGATTGGAGGTGACGCGCGAGGTCGCGCAGTCGCAGCCGGCACGCCCGTGGTTCGCGATCGGCGGCATCGATCTCGAGCGACTTCCCGAGGTGCTGGACGCAGGTGCCACGCGCGTTGCGGTGGTGCGAGCGATCACGAAGGCCTCCGATCCGCGGGCAGCAGCGGAGGCACTGAAGGCGGCCCTGCCGGCCTGATCGGAGGCACTGAAGGCGGCCCTGCCGGCCTGATCGGAGGCACTGAAGGCGGCCCTGCCGGCCTGATCGGTGCGGCTACAGCCAGGACAGGACATCCGACGGCGACATCGCGATCGTGCCCTCCGGTAACCGCGCGCGCAGCCCTCGGTCGGCGGTGACCACGACCGTCACCCCGGGGTCGAGCGCGGTCGCCGTGGTCTCGGCGAGCCGGGCCAGTTCGTCGTCGCCGCTACCGTTCGCGGTGTGCACGGGAATGCGGACGTCATCGATCGTCGCACCGCGGGCCTGCCCTTCGAGCACCGCCTCGACGCGGGGAACCCACCCGAACGATCCGTCCGAGAATTCGACCGTGCGGGGCAGCACGGCCGCGAGGTCGGCAAGCAGAACGCTCGTCGCTCCGGGGCGGTCGCGCCACCACCCGGTGGGACCGTTCGCCCCGAGGACGTTCGCGGTGTCGAGCAGCATCCGCACCGGCAAGGTGCGCAAGGACGGCCACGAGGCAGCGAAGCCACTGTGCAGCGGCATCGTCTCGACCTCCGGTTCCGGCACCCAGCGCAGTTCGGTGCTCTCCTGGTTGAGGCTGGTGGCGAGCCTTTCGGTGGCGTCGGCGACGACGGTGGTGTAGGTCCACCCGCCGGGCAAACCGGAGGTGATCCGTTCGGCGCGGACCGACACCGCCGCCACGTCGATCCCGGCTTCCTCGTGCGCCTCTCGCACGGCCGCGTCGACGGTGCTCTCGTGGGAGTCGCGGGCACCGCCGGGGAGCGCCCAGGTTCCGCCCTGATGGCTCCACGCCGCTCGGTGCTGCAGGAGTACCGCCGGCCGGCCGTCGGCCAAGGGCGCACGCAGCAGCAGACCGGCGGCGCCGTGCCGTCCCCAGCGCTTCCCGCCGTCCGGTCCGACCGTCCAGCCGTCCCCGTCTCCCCGCATTGCGTCCGCCTCTCCGATCCGGTCCGGTACGGACCCGAGCCCCGGGCATCGGACCACCCTGTCCGTGGACGGAAACGATACCGCCGGGCTGCTTATATGCTCCCCTCGGACCGGCCGACACGAGAAAGGGGGCGCCGTGGATGTACGTTTCACTCCTCCCTTCGCTCCGCTCGAGAGCCGCGTGAGGGAGACCGCCGATCCGGACACCGCGGACGTCCGGTTCGACGAGTTCCGTGCCGTGCTGCGATCGACCCCGGCACGGTTGCTCGCTCTCGGGGCGATCCTCACGATGTTGCTCGGCGTGTCGGCCGCGGTGTCCGCGAGCACGGTCGCGGGGCGGCAGGCCACCCACGACCGGCTCCTGGCATCCGTCGAGCCGCTCGCGAGTGCCGCCCAGAATCTCTACAGCGCGCTGTCGGTGGCCGATGCCGCCGCGGTGACGGGTTTCATCTCGGGGGGCCTCGAACCCGCAGCGGTGCGCGATCGCTACGTTCGGGCGACGAGCGAGGCTGCGGAGTATCTGATCATCGCGGCGACGGGTCTGACGGACGCCGACCGCGACACGGCCGACGATCTGACCGAAATCGGACGCCTGTTGCCGGTCTACACCGGATTGATCGAGACGGCACGGGCGAACAACCGCAGCGGCCATCCCGTCGGTGCCGCCTATCTGGGCGAGGCGTCGTACCTGATGCAGACCGAACTGCTTCCGGCAGCGCAGGCACTGCACACGCGTGGTATCGCCGCCGTCGAGGACACCCAGCGTGACGCCGTGAGGCCGCCGTGGCTCGCGATCGGGTTGCTGCTGGTCACGGTCTTTGCTCTGTGCGGGGCCCATGTCTTCGTGAGCCGAATCTGCCGCCGCACCCTGAATCTCGGAATCATCGCCGCGATCGCCGCGACCGGTGTCCTCCTGTGCTGGATGCTCGTCGCAGGCCTGGCATCGTCGGGTGCGACCGAACGCGCCGTCGAAGAGGGCGCCGAGCCGCTCGCTGCTCTCACGGAGGGACGCATCCTGGCCCAGCAGTCGCGCACGGCCGAAACCCTGCTGCTCGCCCGGCGCGATGCGACCGGCGCCTACGACGCCACGTTCGAGACCAACATGGCCCGGCTCGGTGACATTCTCGACGAGTATGTGCGCGACTCCGATCTCGAAGCCGGATCCGACTCGGTCGCCGCCGCCCGTTCCGCGCACGAAGCCTGGATCAATTCGCACGCGCGCATGGTGGACGCGCTCACGCGTGGCGATTACACGGCCGCTACGGTCCTCGCAGTCGGCTCCGAGCCCGACGAATCCACTGCCCGTTTCGCCGCTCTGGACGAGGCCATCGGAGCAGCGATCGACGAAACTCGTACGGAGTTGCGCGACAACGAGTTCCGCGCCTCGCGCAGACTCACCGCCCTCGCTCCGATGTCGACGGTGCTGCTGACAGCCGCACTCGCCGGAGTTTGGTTCGGCCTGTGGCGACGGTTGAAGGAGTACCAGTGAGGACGCGCGTTCTCGCCGCGGGCATGTGTGTCCTCGCCGCACTCGCCACCGGATGTGCGACCGATCCCCCGCCGCGGGCTCCCGGCCGGCCGGTTACGTCGGTCTCCCTCCCGTTGCCCGAGAACGCGCGACTCGTCGAGCCCTCGGTGTCCACACCGGCCGCACCCGACTGCGTCGATGCGACCGCGTCACTGCCGCCGGATCCGGTCGCGACAGGACCCGCGATCGAGCGGATCCGGGCACGCGGCCGGCTCGTCGTGGGACTCGACACGGGCAGCAATCTCATGAGCTACCGCGATCCCGCCACGGGCCGGATCACCGGTTTCGACGTCGATATCGCGCGGGAGATCGCCCGCGATCTGGTGGGCGATCCCGACCTCGTCGAATACCGCATCCTGAGCTCGGCGGAACGCGAGAAGGCGCTGCAGGATTCGACGGTCGACATCGTCGCGAAGACGATGAGCATCACTTGCCCCCGCCGGGAAAGGGTCGATTTCTCGACGGAGTACTTCCGCGCCCAGCAACGGGTACTCGTCGTCAAGGGTTCCGGTATCCGCTCCGCCGCGGATCTCGCCGGGCGACGGGTATGCGTCGTCGAGGGCACCACCTCTCTGGAGCGGACACGGCAGGTCCAGCCGTCGGCGTCGATCCTCGCCGTGCCCTCGTGGGCCGATTGTCTCGTCGTACTCCAGCAACAGCAGGTCGACGCCGTGAGCACCGACGACACCATCCTTGCCGGTCTCGCCTCGCAGGACCCCTACCTCGAACTCGTCGGCCCTCCGCTGGGCTCCGAGTCGTACGGAATCGGGATCCGGAAGGGCAACGACGATCTCGTGCGGTTCGTCAACGCCACCCTCGAGCGGATCCGATCGGACGGTACATGGACGGCGCTGTACGACAAGTATCTCCGGGTGCTCGGTCCGGTTCCGTCACCCCCGACGCCGAGATACCGGGAGTGACGGAACATGATCGACGAACCCGGGCAGGACGACAGTCCGCCCCAGGATCCGGGCCCCGCGACGGCGCCGGCGACGGACCCCTCCGGGTCCGCAACCGAACGCGGCCCCGCCCCCTCTCGCTCCGGTTCCACACCACGGGCCACGATGTGGTCGGGTCCCTCCTCCCAGCGGTCGACGAGTCGCCGCGTGCGCGGAACGCGAGGCCGCAGGATCGCCGGTCTCGTCGATGTGCCGGTACCCACTGCGAAGGACCCCCTCGACGCGGTTCTCCGCAATCCCCATGTTGCGGAGGGAAAGCGGTTCTGCTGTAAATGCGGAGAACCGGTCGGCCGCAGCACAGCGTCCGGTCCGGGACCGACCGAAGGTGACTGCCCGAAGTGCGGAACCCACTTCGAGTTCACCCCCGCCCTGCACCGCGGCGACCTCGTCGCTCGGCAGTACGAGGTGCAGGGCTGTCTCGCACACGGCGGCCTGGGCTGGATCTACCTTGCGATCGACCGCAACGTCAGCGATCGCTGGGTGGTCCTGAAGGGTCTGCTGCAGGGTGGCGATGCCGAAGCCCAGGCGGTGGCGGTGGCCGAGAAGCAGTTCCTTGCGGAGGTCAGCCATCCGAGCATCGTGCAGATCTACAACTTCGTCGAACACCCTCTGCCGGACGGCACACCCATGGGCTACATCGTCATGGAGTATCTGGGCGGCCACACCCTGCGCACGGTGCTCGACGACTACCGTCCGCCCAGCCGTATTCCTGTCGAGCAGGCCATCGCGTACATGCTCGAAGTGCTTCCCGCATTGCAGTATCTGCACGACACCGGCCTGGTCTACAACGATCTCAAGCCCGAGAACATCATGGTCACCGACGAACAGATCGAGCTCATCGACCTCGGGGCGGTCTCCGCGATCGAGGGCTACGGCCATCTGTACGGAACATCGGGATTCCAGGCTCCCGAGATCGTCCGCACCGGGCCGACGGTCGCGAGCGACATCTACACGGTCGGCCGCACTCTCGCGGTGCTCACCCTCGACATGCCGTCGAACGAGGGTCGCTACCTCGACGGGCTCCCCACCCCCGAGCAGGCACCCTTGCTCGCAGAGTTCGACTCGTATCACAGACTCCTCCTGCGTGCGACGAATTCCGATCCTCGGCAGCGCTTCTCGTCCGCAGACGAGATGCAGGGCCAGCTCACCGGAGTGCTCAGGGAGATCCTGTCGAAGAAGCTCGGCACGGAGCATCCCGGCCTGTCGGGCCTGTTCAGCCCACAACGTACGACCTTCGGTACCGATGAGGCACTCGTACCCACGGACGTGTACACCGACGGCGTCGAACGCGACGCCAAACTGCGGGGACGGGATGTTGCCGCAGCGCTGCCCGTACCGCTGCTGGACCCCGACGATCCGAGTGCCGCGCTGCTCGCAGCGGCGGTCCACAGCGAACCACAGCAGACCCTCGACTCGATCCGGCACGCCCGGCAGAACGGCGCCGGGCAGGTTGCCGGTGTCTCCGACGTGTCGTTCTCACCAGAGATCGCCCTTGCAGAGGTCCGTGCCCATCTCGATCTCGCACAGGTCGACAGCGCTGCCGAAATCCTCTCACGCGTCGAGCGCGAGAGCGGCGGCGACTGGCGCATCGACTGGTACGCCGGTATCGCCGACCTGCTCCAGGACGACTACGAAAAGGCATTCGACCGGTTCGACAAGGTGCTGCAGGCGCTTCCCGGCGAGATCGCTCCGAAGCTCGCACTGGCCGCCACCGCCGAACTGACTCTGCAACATTGGGAGAGCGACGATCCCGCCGCCTGGGAGCGCTTCTGCGAGGACTCCTACCGGGTCGTGTGGCGCACAGATCATACGGTCGTCAGTGCCGCGTTCGGACTCGCACGCAGACTCACCGCGCGCGGGGAGGTCCGGGCCGCCGTGGATGTGCTCGACGAAGTCCCGACGACATCCCGGCACCACAGCGCTGCGTCCATGACCGCCGCGCTGGTCCTGCTGCGCGGCGGTCGCATCGAGACAATCACCGAGAGCGACCTGCGAGAGGCCGCGCACCGGATCGCATCGCTCCCACGCGACGAAGGACGCGCTCTGCAGATGCGCGCACTCGTACTCGGCACCGCACTCGAATGGGTATGCAGTGGAAAGACATCGAGCCGCGATCACGATCGTCTCCTCGACGCACCGTTCACGGAGAAGGGGCTACGCCTGGGTGTGGAGGCGGCCCTGCGGCAGCTCGCCCGCGAGGCCACCACCCGCACCCACCGCTACGCCCTCGTCGACCTCGCGAACGCGATCCGTCCGCGCAGCCTCACCTGAGCCACGTCACGTCCGGGCGAATTTCGCTGCGGCCCTGGCGATGGCAAGCTCCTCGTTGGTGGGCACCACGAGCACCTCCACCCGCGAGGAGTCGGCCGAGATCCGGCGTTCCCCGCGCCCGTCGGCGGTGTTGCGGGCATCGTCGACGACGATGCCGAGGCGGTCGAGGCCCGCAAGGCTGTCGCGCCGAACATCGACGTTGTTCTCGCCCACTCCTCCGGTGAAGACGATCGCGTCGACCCCACCGAGTTCGAAGGTGTACGCGCCCAAATACTTCCGGATGCGGTGCACGTAGACCTCGTACGCGAGTCGCGCGTCCTCGTCCCCCTCGCCGACGAGATCGAGCAGGGCACGGAAGTCGTTGACACCCGACAGACCCTTCAGGCCCGAACGCCGGTTGAGCAGGTCGTCGATGGCGTCGACACCGAGGCCCGCCGCCCTGTTGAGGTGCATGACGACTCCCGGATCGATATCGCCGCTGCGCGTTCCCATCACGAGACCTTCGAGGGGCGTCAGGCCCATCGACGTGTCGATCGGCCGTCCACCCGCGATCGCCGATGCCGACGCACCGTTACCGAGATGAAGCACGACGAGATTCAACTCCGTGATGTCACGACCGAGAAACTCTGCCGCGCGATGCGAGACGAATTCGTGCGAGGTGCCGTGGAATCCGTATCGCCGGATGTCGTGCTCACGCGCGACGTCGCGGTCGATCGCATAGGTCGCCGCGTACGCGGGCAAGCTGTGGAAGAAAGCGGTGTCGAAGACCCCCACGTGTGGTACGTCGGGCAGTTCCTCCCTCGCCACCTCCATACCCACCGCGTTCGCCGGGTTGTGCAGGGGGGCGAGAACCGACAGTTCCTCGACGGCGCGCACTACGTCGTCGTCGATGAGTGTCGGTTCGTAGAACACCTTGCCGCCGTGGACGAGACGATGCCCGACCGCGATGATTCCCACCTCGTGCAGAGGCCGGCCCAGCCCTTCGAGCATGTCGAGCACGGTGCGCAGCCCGGCGCGGTGATCGGGGATCTCCGCGATACGTTCGTCCACACCTGTCGTGTGGTGGAACACGATCCTGCCCTCGGGCTCACCGATACGTTCGATCAGACCGTGTGCCAAAGACTTCCCGCTCTCGGGTTCGATCAGCTGAAACTTGATCGACGATGAACCGGAGTTGAGAACCAGCACTGTGCCTGCGGTGGCCGGGTTCGTAGGGGTCACGCTTGCTCCTCCTGCGCCTGGATCGCGGTGATCGCGATGGTATTGACGATGTCCTGAACGAGGGCACCGCGAGACAGATCGTTCACCGGCTTGTTCAATCCCTGAAGTACGGGTCCGACCGCGACGGCGCCGGCACTGCGCTGGACGGCCTTGTAGGTGTTGTTACCGGTGTTCAGGTCGGGGAATACGAATACCGTGGCGCGGCCGGCCACCTCCGAGTCGGGCAGCTTCGCACTCGCGACCTTCGGTTCGATCGCTGCGTCGTACTGGATGGGACCTTCCACCGGAAGGTCGGGGCGCCGCTCCCGCACGTACGCCGTGGCGGTACGCACCTTGTCGACGTCGGCGCCAGAACCGGATTCACCGGTCGAATACGACAACATCGCGACCCGGGGTTCGATACCGAACCGGCCGGCGGTCGCAGCCGACGAGATCGCGATGTCCGCGAGCTGGTCGGCGGTCGGATCCGGTACGACAGCGCAGTCGCCGTAGGCGAGGACGCGGTCGGCGAGACACATCAGGAAGATGCTCGAAACCGTCGACACGCCGGGTTCGGTCTTGATGATCTCGAGTGCGGGACGAATCGTGTGAGCGGTTGTGTGCGCTGCGCCCGAGACCATGCCGTCGGCGAGACCCTGATGCACCATCATCGTGCCGAAGTACGAGACGTCGCGCATGATCTCGTGTGCACGTTCCACAGTCATGCCCTTGTGAGCGCGCAATTGCGCGTATTCCTCCGCAAACCGGTCTGCGTACTCGGAGGTGCGGGGGTCGAGGATCTGAGCCTCCGACAGGTCTACGCCGAGTTCCGCCGACCGCTGCCGCACAGCCGACTCATCGCCGAGGATCGTAAGTTTCGCGATACCTCGCTGGAGTACGCGTCCTGCGGCCCGGAGGACGCGGTCGTCCTCGCCCTCGGGCAGCACGATGTGCCGTTGTTGCGTCCGCGCCCGGTCGATGAGTTGGTATTCGAACATCTGCGGAGTCGTCACGGACGGACGTGGCAGCCGTAGCCGGTCGAGGAGGGCATGAGAGTCGACGTGTCGTTCCATCAGCGCGAGAGCAGTGTCGATCTTGCGCTGCGCACCGAGGGCCATGCGCCCGCGCGTGCGGTCCGCAGCCGAAGCGGTGTCGAATGTGCCGAGGTCGGTCGTGAGGATCGGCAGCGACGGCTTGAGGGCGGCGACGAGCTGGGCGATCATCGGGTGAGGCAGCAGCCCGCCGTTCATGATGATGCCGGTGAGCGTCGGAAACCCCTCGGCCGCATTGGCATTGACGAGGGCGAGAATCACGTCGGAACGGTCGGCCGGGACGATGACGACGACGCCTTCGGTGAGCCGCTCGAGAATGCGCTCGGCGGTCATGCCACCGACCATGATGCGCAGCGCTTCACGCTGCAGCAGGTCGGGGTCGCCGCTGTAGAGCTCTCCGTCGATTGCGGTCTGCAGTTCCGCCATCGTCGGGGCGACCAGGGAGGGAACCTCGGGAAGCGTCCACACCGGCTCTCTGCGTTCGCCCAGTGCCTCGGCCACTTCGTCGAGCGCTTCGGGATCGCACCGATTCACCACGACCGCACCGAGGTGGGCGTGTTGTGCTGCGAGTTCACTCGCGCACACGGCAGCGAGCTGAGCGATCTCGGCCGGGGTGCGACGGGAACCGCGCAGGACGAGCAGGACCGGCGCGTCGAGGTTCGCGGCGACGCGGGCGTTGTAGGACAACTCGCTGGGATTCGCGATCTCGGTGTAGTCGCTACCGACGATGACGACCGCATCGCAGCGGTCGGCCACCGCATGGTATTTGCCCACGATGTCGCTGAGCGCCCTGTCGGGGTCGTCGTGCACGGCGTCGTAGGTGACACCGATGCAGTCCTCGTAACCGAGGTCGACGGTGGTGTGTTCGAGCAGAAGTTCGAGGATGTAGTCGGTGTCGCTGTCGGAACGCGCGATGGGCCGGAAGACACCGACGCGGGCCGTGGAGGCGCACAGCGTCTGCAGTACACCCAGCGCGATGGTCGATTTCCCGGTGTCCCCTTCGGGACCTGCGATGTAGATGCTCGATACAGAACCTGGCTCGACGCTCATGTATGTCACCCTAGTGCGGGGCGCCCCTTCAGGAGGGGCACCCCGCGCCACATCGCAGGACGTGGATCAGGCGAGGGCGCGCAGTCGGGGTGCGAGGTCCCGCTCGAACAACTCCAGGAACCGCTTCTGATCATGCCCCGGCGCATGGAACACCAGATGATTCAACCCGGCCTCCACATACGCCCC